>CAJMNK010000070.1 GCA_905214905.1 uncultured bacterium
GGGGCAACGTCCCAGTGAAAATGGGCGGGCCGATTGTGGCCGGATGCTGGGCAGCTTGCAGAGCAGCCGCTAGCAAATCCTAGGCAGCTGCTCTCCCACGAGCATGTCGAGGATGCGGGTCGAGCCCCAGCCGGTGCGTACACGCACGGCGGGGCGGGTGTCCTCGGCAAGCGGCAGCACGCGACCGATAATGGCGGCATTCTCGCCGTAGCGGGCGGCGCGCATGGCGGCCAGCGCGGCATCGGCCTGCTCGGCCGGCACCACGGCAACCACCTTGCCCTCGTTTGCCACCTGCAGCACATCGTAGCCGAGCATCTCGCAGGCGGCCTGCACGTCGGGGCGCACGGGCACGGCATTCTCGTCGATCTCCATGGCAACGCCGCTGGCCTGGGCAAACTCGTTGAGCGTGGATGCCAGGCCGCCGCGCGTGGGGTCGCGGAAGCAGCGTGTGTCGGGTGCTGCGGCAAGCACATCGGCAATCAGGTGGTTGAGCGGTGCGGCGTCGCTTTCAATCGCGCTCGAAAACGCCAAGCCCTCGCGCTGGCTCATAATGGCGATGCCGTGGTCGCCTAGCGTGCCTGAGACCAGGATGACGTCGCCGGGGCGGCAGTTGGCGCCGCTGAGCGCCACGCCCGCGGGCACCTCGCCCACGCCGGCGGTATTGATGTAGACGCCGTCGGCACCGCCACGCTCGACCACCTTGGTGTCGCCGGTGATAATCTTCACGCCCGCCTCGCGCGCCGTTTCGGCCATGGTCTGCACGATCTGGCGCAGCTTGTCCATGGGGTAGCCCTCTTCGAGGATAAAGCCGCACGACAGGTAGCGCACGTTAGCGCCCGAGGTCGTGACGTCGTTGACGGTTCCGCATACGGCGAGGCGGCCGATATTGCCGCCGGGGAAGAACTGCGGCGTTACCACAAAGCTGTCGGTCGACATGGCGATTCGCCCGCTTGCGGGCAGCGCGGCGACACCGGAATCGTTGCCCGCAAGCAGCTCGGGCGACCCAAAGGCATCCAGAAAGACCTCATCAATAATGCGCTTCATCATCTGGCCGCCGGAGCCGTGGCCCAGCAGGACAGTGCTATCGGTGGCAGTACGGGACATATCGAAAACTCCAATCGTGGGTGGAATTATATGGGTGGGGCGCAGCGTCGACCGGTCCGCCGTTCGCTAGAACGGCGGAACCTAATAGTCGCGGTATCTAAAGTACGCCGCGCAGCTGCCTTCGGAGCTCACCATGCACGGGCCGACGGGGTGCTCGGGCGTGCAGGTGCGGCCAAACAATGGGCAGTCGCTCGGCGTGATGGCACCGCGCAGCACGTCGCCGCAGCGGCACCCGCGCGGCTCGACCGTCGCCTCAATGGGCACGTCAAAGCGGGCGCCGGCATCAAAGCGCGCGAGCTCGGGTCGGATGGAAAGACCCGAGTTGGCAATCGGTCCCAGCCCGCGCCACGTGGTGTCGCACGGCTCAAACACCTGCTCGACCAGCTGGCGCGCTACGGGATTGCCGTCAGCGTTGACGCCACGGCGGTAGGCGTTGTCGATTGCGGGCCTGTGCTTGACAACCATCTGGACCAGCATGCAGATGCCCTGCAAGATATCGACCGGCTCAAACCCGGTGACCACGCCGGGGGTCTCGAACTCATCGACCAAAAACCCGAAGGGTGCCAGGCCTGTGATGGTAGCGACGTGACCAGGCAGGATAAACCCGTCGATGGTCGTCTCGGGGTCGTTGGAGATCGCACGCAGAGCCGGCGGCGTAGTCTTGTGAGCACAGTAGACCGAGAAGTTCTGGAGCCCGCGCGCGTCGGCCTCCAGGATAGCGGCGGCAATGGTGGGCGTTGTGGTCTCAAAGCCGACGCCCATAAAGATGACCCGGCGTTCGGGATTTTGCTCGGCAATGTCGAGTGCGTCGAGCGGAGAGTAGACGATGCGGATGTCGCGCCCCGCCGCCTTTTGCGCGGCAAGCGAGGTGGACGATCCGGGCACGCGCATCATGTCGCCAAAGGTGGTGATGATGGCGCCGTCCATGTTGGAAAGCGCGATTGCGTGATCGATGTCGCGGTTGGCGGTGACGCAAACGGGGCATCCCGGGCCGCTTAGCAGTTTGAGTCCCGTCGGCATAATGGAGCGAAAGCCATAGCGGCCAATGCTCACGGTATGCGTACCGCAGACTTCCATAAGGTTGATGCTGCGGTTGCCGACAAGCTCGTGAATACGATCGATGAGCTCGCGAGCCAGCTTGGGGTCGCGAAATGCCGAAAAGTCGATACCGGAGCGAACCGGCTGCGCCGCCGCCACTAGTATGCCTCGGCCGGGTTGGTGGCGAGCTGGTCCTCTTCGGCCAGCTCGGCCATGGTATTGACGAGTTCGAGTGTCTCTTGGGCTTCCTGCTCGTCGACAATCTGAATGCCAAAGCCGGCATGCACGAGAATATAGTCGCCTACCTGTGCCGTCGGCACGAGGCGCAGCGAAACGGGGCGCTCGATGCCCATCATGTCGACGGTCGCCTTAAGGTCGTCGTCGCGTTTGACCACTTTACCGGGAACGGCAAGGCACATAATGTTCCCCTTTTATACGTTTTGCGCTGGATAGGCGCCTAATTACCCATCAGTTGATGGTAGCGCTCGCGGGAGTCACGAGCAAACGCGTTACACCTGTGAGACGGCGGCGCGCAGGCTGGCAAAACAGCCTATCGCGATGCTGTCTGCGCGAGGCGAGCGCGAGCGATGGCGGCCTGACCGTAGGCGATGCAGCCGTCGTTGACGGGCACGGCGTGGGGGACCAAGACGGCAAGACCGGCGTCTTTGAGTTCGTGGGTAAGGAGCTGAAGCAAAAGCCGGTTCATGAACACACCGCCCGAGAGCGCGACGGTATCGAGGCCTTCGCGATCACAGATCTCGCACGCGATGTGGGTCGTAGCGTGCGTAATGGCGATGTGAAACCCGAGGGCGAGCCGGTCGGCCGGCACGCCTGCCTCGATTCCATTCAGAAGAGCTTCGATGAGCGGTTGGGGGTCCAAGATGGGGTAGTCGTCCGCAGACGTGAATACGCCTGTATGATTGCCGTCGAGACGAACGGGCTTACCGTCAAGCGCGCGCCAGGCGGCGGCTTCGAGTTCTATGGCGGGTTCGCCCTCGTAGGTTGCCTTGTCGCAGATGCCCAGAATCGCTGCCGCGGCATCAAAGAGACGCCCCATGCTGCTGGTACGCGGGCTGTTGATGCCGCGCTCGATCATGGTGGCTGTCACGCTGCGTGTTTGCTCGTCGAGGGTGCCCAATAGCCCCGCGGCACCCGGATGCTCGAGCAGGCCGAGCTCGCTCAGCAGGGCAAAGGCATTGCGCCGGGCATCGCGCACGGATGCGGCTCCGCCTGGCAGCGCCCAGGTGCGCAGGTGCGCGGCGCGTTCAAAATCGGCAAGGCCGGCGATAAGAAACTCACCGCCCCATATGGTGCCGTCGGTGCCGGCACCCGTACCATCGAAGGCAATACCGAGGACGCGCGCATCGGGCGCAATCCGGCCAGCGACAATCGCCTCTGCCATTACGCTCGCGATGTGCGCATGATGATGCTGGATTTCGATTAGCGGCAGACTGTGCCCCCGTGCCCGCTCACGCGCCCACTGGCTCGATAGATAGTTGGGATGCATGTCGCATGCCAGGGCGGCAGGCGTCAGGTCAAAGAGGTTTTCTAGACGTGCGCGGGCGGCGCTCCAGGCATCGAAGGTCGCGCCGTTTTCGACATCGCCGATATGCTGCGACACAAAACAGGCCACATGGCCGTCGGCGTCCTCGCGCGTGAGCGCGATCGTGGCTTTTTGCTGCGGCCCGCAGGCGAGCACGCAGGGTGCAGTGCCGTCGAGCGCCGGCAGCGACAACGGTTGCGGCGCATATCCGCGTGCACGACGCACAGGCATGACGGTGCCGTCGACCACACGTACCACGGAGTCGTCGTAGCGTGAGAGAATCGCACGGTCGTTGCCAAGTAGCGCGTCGGCGATGCCGGCGGCAACAAGATGTTCCCATGCAAGGGCATCGTCGGTCTCGATAGGTTCCTCGCTCAGGTTTCCGCTGGTCATGACCAGCGCGCGCATGCCATGCGACGCGGCAGCTGCAAGCAGCAGATGCTGAAGCGGTGTATAGGGGAGCATAACGCCGAGCTCGGGTAGATCGTGCGCGACGGATGGCGCGAGTGTAAGGGCGTCGGGGGAATCTCCCTCGCCAACAGCACGGCGGCGCAGCAGCACAATGGGGCGGATGCTACCGGCCAGCAAGCCGCGCTCGGCATCATCGACATGGCACAGGCGTTCAGTATCGGCAAGGCTGCGCACCATAACGGCAAGCGGCTTGTTGCTGCGGCGTTTGCGACGGCGCAGCTTGACCACCGCCTGCTCATTGGCGGCGTTGCAGGCCAGATGGAATCCGCCCAGCCCCTTGATGGCGACAATACCGCCGCTGGCCAGCAGCTCGACACAGCGGTCAATAATGGCATCGCTGGTTTCGCGCGTGCTGCCGACGGCCGGCATCGCCCCCAGACCCTCGAGCTCCATGTCGCCCGCCGCCTCGCGCCAGGTAATATGTGGCCCGCAGTCAAAGCAGGCATCGGGCTGCGCATGAAAGCGCCGGTCAAGCGGGTCGCCATACTCTGCGGCGCACTCGGGGCACATAGGAAAGCAATCCATCGACGTGGCCGCTCGGTCATAAGGCAGCGACCGGATGATGGTAAAGCGCGGTCCGCAGTTGGTGCAGTTGATAAAGGGGTAGTGATAGCGTCGGTCGGCGGGGTCGAACAGTTCGCGCAGGCAGTCGTCACAGGTGGCGATATCGGGGGAGATGAGCGTCGTGTGCACGGTCTGATCCTGCGACGCTACGATGCGAAAGACCTGCTCATCGTCGGCACCCCAAGTGTCGGGCTCCAGGTCTGCAACAGCGATATGCTCAACGCGGGCCGCGGCAGGCGCGTGCTGCGACAGCGCGGCGACAAAGCCGTCGAGTGCCTCGACCGAAGCATGCGCCTCGATGTGCACGCCATCGCCCGCGTTGAGCACCCAGCCGCAAATGCCATGCGCCATAGCCTCGCGATACACAAATGGCCGCATGCCAACGCCCTGCACAATGCCCGTCACATGAATATGCACATGCCGCATGTGGCTCCCCCTCGTCAAAACCGACCAAAAAGGGACAGGTTTATTTTGGTCGGTAAAACTTCTAAACCTACCAAAATAAACCTGTCCCTTTTTGGCAGGTGCGCTGCGGGAAATCCCGTTACAGCCCCAGGCTTTGCTTGGTGGCGGCGCAGGTGAGCTCGCCGTGCTTAACGCCGCGCAGCCCCAGCAACCGGTCCGCTAGCTCATAGACGCGTTTGCCGCGACCCTTGAGCGCCAGAATCTCCAGGCAGTTGTGGTGGTCCAGATGCACGTGCATGGTCGAGACGATCTCGTCGGTGTAGTCGTGCTGCACCTCGTCCAGACGGCGCGTCAGATCGCCGGTATGGTGGTCATAGATCATGGTGAGCGAACCGATGACCTGCTCGTCGGGCGTGCGCATCTGCTCCTTGGCGATCGAGGCGCGAATCAGATCGCGTACGGCCTCGGATCGGTTAGCCACGTCACCGCGGCGCGCGATCTGCTCGTCAAAGCGGCGCAGCAGGTCGTCGGGCGCGGTGACCGAAAAGCGGACCAGCTCGGAGCTGAAGCCGCTGCAGCGGCAGCTCGCATCGTCGTCCGCACCGTGATTGTGCGCGTGCTCGTGCTCGGCCACGTTACACCAGTTTCACAGAGCCGACGGAGTTGTGGTCGGCCTCGATGGCCTCCTCGTAGCCCTCGAGCGCATCGTGCGCCTCGTGGAGTGCCGCCATGGCGGCCTCGAGCTTGGCGCCAATGCGTTCCATGTCAAAGTTCTCGGTCGCATGCAGCAGCTGATGGCTCCACTCGTGAGCGAGCTCAATGGTGTCGTCGACCTGCTTGACGCTCATGGCAAGCTGGCTCATGTTCATTCCGACGTCATGCATGGGAATCTCCTTTTGTACGGGGCGATATGGTGGTTCAGATTCTACTACGCCCGCCTTGAGCGCCGCCGCATAAGAAAACGGGTGCGAGTCCGTCTGACCCGCACCCGTTCACTGGGGGCTGTTTGTATCTACCATACTATCCGTGGTCGCATACCTTGCGTTTGGCACTCCGGCGAGCGGTGCGAAACCGCTCATGGACGGCAGACGGGTAACAAGCGTATTACAGATGTTTCTCCAGCAGTGCCTGAAGTCTTGCCTTGGGTAAGGCGCCGACCGAGCGGTCGACCTCCTCGCCGTTCTTAAAGACGATCAGCGTGGGGATGCTCATGACGCCAAACTTCATGGCCAGGTCCTGGTTGTCGTCGACGTTGCACTTGGCCACAGCCAACTTGCCGGCCAGCTCGTCGGCAACCTCGTCTACGATGGGCGAGAGCGAGCGGCAGGGGCCGCACCACGGGGCCCAAAAATCAACCAGTACGGGCAGGCTATCGTTGACGACAGCGTCAAAGTTCTCGGGGGTAATCTGCTTAATGTCAGCCATGGTGACCTCCATAATACGACGCGGCTCGGCCGCGTAAAACTCAGTACGACCGTGCTTATACCCAGCGGCCCGCAAAGCAACCACTCGCGGGCGGCTCTTTTATATAATGGTGGGCACGCAAACGATTGGAGAGCGCATGCCCACGTCACAAAGCCAGAAAAAAGAAGCCATCGCTCAGGCGACCG
This sequence comes from uncultured bacterium, assembly GCA_905214905.1. Taxonomy (GTDB): domain Bacteria; phylum Actinomycetota; class Coriobacteriia; order Coriobacteriales; family Coriobacteriaceae; genus Collinsella. The sequence continues at coordinate 6,736 of CAJMNK010000070.1, forward strand.
AGCAGGAGCTCGCGTCGCTTGCAGATCGCGGCGTGCGTATCGCGGGCAACGCGTGCTCGCCGATTGTGCTGGTCAAAGGCGATTTGGATGAAGCCGAGTGCTCGGGCGGCGAGCTGGCTGCCGGCGCGGATGGCGCCGCGTTGCGCAAGGCGCTCGGCGCCATCGGATATGCCCCCGAGGATTTTTGCGTGCTGGCAAGCGTCGCCGGCACGGGCGACGGAGCGGTCGCGGCGGGCGAGGCCCTGACGTGCGACCTGTTCCGCGAGGCGCTGGAGACCTTGGACCCCGAGGCGGTGCTGCTGCTGGACAACAGCGCGGCCGATGTCATGCGCGAGACCTATGCCGATATGCTTGTGGCGATTGATGACTTTGACACCGCCATGCTCAAGCCCGGCCTGGTCGCCCATGTGCAGGGGCGCCGCGTGCTGGCGCTCGACGGTTTTGAGGCGGCGCTCACCGACAGGGCCGCCAAGCAGCGCATGTGGGCCTACATTAAGCAGCTGACCCCGGCAGCTGCACCGCTGTAGCAGGCCGGCGGCAGCCCCTACATCACGGCGCGCAGCTCAAACCGGTCGCCGTTAATGCGGAACTGGCAGTTGCCGTTCATGCGCTCGACGGCAAGCTTAATGCTCTTGGTGCCAAAGCCGTGCCCAGTGTGCTGAGCCACGGGCATGCCGTCGACCATGTGCGGCGCACGGCCAAACGTGTTGGAAACCAGCAATAGAAGCTGACCGTCTTCGTAGCGGAGGTCCAGGTCGACAAACCGCTTGCCTTCGGGGGCGGCGCTCGCCGCGGCGATGGCATTGTCCAGGGCGTTCGATACCACACTGAACAGATCGACATCGCCCACGTGGACGGTTTCGGGCACGGCGGCTCGCAGGTCGGCGGTGATGCCGTGCGCGTTGATGTCCGCGGAAAGCGACGAGAGCGCAATGTTGACCGTTTCGTTGGCGCAGTAGCGGCGCACGGCGGTGCGGTCGTTGGTCTCGCAGAGCGCGTCGATACGCTCGAGCGCCTCATCGGTGCGACCCTCTTCGATCAGGGCCGCTAGACCGCGCAGGTAGTGGCGCATGTCGTATCACATTGAGACCAAGTCAAGAAGAATCGCTTCGGTCGAATCGCGTCTTTTGGGTGAGTTCTCAACGTCCGCTGCCGCTGGTTTCCACCGTATGCCGAAAACACCCGGACGATGCCGTGCAGATCGCTTCGCTCTGCTATAGTCTCCCAAATTCACGTTTTCTATTGGGATGGTGGTTAATATGGGCGACATACTCGAATCGTTCCTGCGCGTGGCGATGGTGGTGTTCATCGTCGGTCCGCTCACTGCATGGGTCGCCCGTCGCGGCGCGCGCGAGCGCAGTGAGGCGACGGACAGCCTCGATCGCTTCACGGTGCGCATGCCCGCTGCCATTCGCACGATCATCGCCTGCTGCGCCGTCGCGTTCGAACTGCTCATGCTGGGTGTCTACGTCTGGCAGGGCGTCTCGTTGGGCGAGTGGGACCACGAACTTGTGTGGTTCGGTCACGCCATGGCGCTCGCGGGCATGGCCATCTGGGCCCTGCTGAGCATCCCGCGCATCGACGTGGACGGTGAGCGAATTCTCTCGCGTAACGCCTTCGGCATCCGCAAGGAGACGACGTTTGGCAACATCACCCGTGCAACGCTTCACACGCAGATGATGAGGATCGACCTGTTCGAGGGCGACCGGAAGTTCTGCTCGATAAGCCTCGAGGGGGTGTGCTCGCTCAACCTTCTCGCCCGTCTGGAGGAAGAGGGCATCGAAGTCTCGGACGCCGTCGACGGTCCCATGACCAAGGCGGGCCTGTGTTGGTCTGCCATCAAGCCGTTGACGATTGTTTTCAACGGCATGGCGCTCGTCTTCTCGCTCGTGATCGCCTTCATGGCTGTTTTCACCGATGCCGGTGCTCGTCTGCTCTTGCTCGTCCCGTTCCTCTTCCTGTTCATAGGGGGACTCCTGCCCCTGCTCATGCTCAGCATGCCCGCCCGCGGCATCCTCGAGATCGGCAGGCAGGAGCGCGAACTCGGCTTCTCCTTCGCCGAGGAGATGGCAAGTCGAGGTACCACGGGCACTTCGCTTGTCGACGATGATTGGTTCATCGAGATCAGCAATGCCCGCGTCGTGGCGTTCCGTCGCGATTACCTCAAGAAGGTCACGGCGCACGAGAACAGCGAGAGCGGCGACCGTTGCACGGTGACCACGAAAGGCGGTCGCAAAATCAAGGTGTATGCAGCGGGCAGCACGCTCGAGGACCTGCGCTCGTGGTTCAAACAGGGTGCCAAGGCCAGAAGCACGCTCGACCGTGCAGAGGACGCGCTCGAGACGACGTCTGATTGGGTTGTCTGACCTGTATCGTCTTTTCGGACACGCATGCTAGAGGCCCAATCCTTTAGAATGCATTCATCGACGACCGAGAGGACGGTATGCTATGTCCAACCCAGCCGCCAAGTACACCGACGAGTTCAGGCGCGAGACCGCCGACTACATCATCTCGACGGGCAGGCCGATAACGGAATGCTGCGCAGAACTGGGCCTGAATTCCAAGACCGTGAACAAGTGGGTGCAGAATCGCCGGCGCGAGCTTGCCGGCGGGCCCGACCCCAAGGCCGAGGACCGCGAGCTTCGCGAGGCGAAAAGGCGCATACGCGAGCTCGAGATGGAGAACGCCTTCTTGAAAAAAGCCGCGGCCTTCTTCGCCAAAAGCCAGGCGTAGCCGCGTGCTACCGGATGATGTTGGCGGAGAAGGCCGAATTCCCGGTGAAAATGATGGCCCGCGTGCTCGGCGTGAGCCGATCGGGCTTCTACTCGTGGCTCTCCAACGGCTGCCCGCGAGAAGACTGGTCGGCCGAGCGCGAGGCGGTCCGGCGCGTGTGGCTGGAGTCGGACC
>CAJMNK010000071.1 GCA_905214905.1 uncultured bacterium
GATCTCTTTTGCCAGCTCGTCGGCCTTGGCGATAGCGCCCTTCATGCCCTTGGAGCCGTCGGTGAGCACGAGCTGCGCACCGTATGCCTGCATCAGCTTGCGGCGCTCGACGGACATGGTCTCGGGCATGGTGATGATCACCTTGTAGCCGCGGGCCGCCGCCACCGAGGCGATGCCGACGCCGGTGTTGCCGCTCGTGGGCTCGATGATGGTGTAGTCGCCGCCACGCACGAGCTTGCCGGCCTTCTCGGCCTCGTCAATCATGTTCTTGGCGACGCGGTCTTTAACGGACCCGGCGGGGTTGAAGTATTCCAGTTTGACGAGCACGCGGGCCCTGAGGTCCTCGTCGGCCTCAAAGTGGGTGAGCTCCAGAAGCGGGGTGTGGCCGATAAGCTGATCGATGGACGTGTAAACATTGCTCATGGTGAACCTCCAAAGTGTTCAAATGACTGGATACCGTGTGGTTTTACGGTGTTTCTAGCAGCGAAACCCACAAACCTTATAGGTTGTTCGTTTAGCTGTTGGGAAGCATAGTAGACACTAAAGCCTAGTAATGCAATAGGAAATAGGAGATTATTGCAAGTTGATTAACCATCTTGACCGGAACGGGTATTTTCAAAGTCAATTTTTCGGCTAGAATTTCAACGGACTAAAAGACCGAAAGGCAGCACTATATATGTTGGTTTCTACTAAGGGCAGGTACGCCCTGCGCGTTATGGTCGACCTGGCCGAGCACCAGGCGACAGGCCGTATCCCGCTTAAAGAGATTGCGGCGCGTCAGGGTATTTCGGAGAAGTACCTCGAGAATATTCTGGCTACGCTCGTGCGCGCCAATATGCTCTCGGGCATGCGCGGCAAGGGCGGCGGCTATGTGCTCACGCGCCCGCCCGAGCAGTACACGGTGGGCGAGATTCTGCGCCTGACCGAGGGTAGTCTGGCACCGGTCGCATGCCTGGACGGCGACTGCAAGGGCTGTTCGCGTTCGGATGAGTGTCCCACACTCGATGTGTGGAAGAACCTGGACAAGCTCATCAACGACTACCTCGATGGCGTGACGCTCGATCAACTTGTCGCTCCCAACGAAGGCTACGATTACGTCATCTAACCCACACCTGCCATTTGGGGACGGGGTGGAAATGGCAGATTCTCTCGCCCTTTGAGACTTGGCAAATAAGAAGGCCGCCCATTTTTGTGATGGGCGGCCTTCGTTTTGGGCTGTTGAGACGGGCGCGGCCGGAATGGCCGTTTTAGCCCTCGGCGATGCTGTCGAGGATGCTGCGCATGATGGACACCAGGATGCTGCCCATAAAGGCCGATCCAAAGCTGGCGATGGAGATACCCGCGCCCAGCAGATTGACCGACAGATAGCTGGCCAGCTCGAGCATAAAGCTGTTGACTACGAGCTGAAAAATACCCAGCGTAATGATCGTGAGCGGCAGCGAGATAACCGTCAGAAACGGCTTGACGAGCGAATCGACGATGTTCAGGAACAGTCCCACGAAGGCGAAACAGACCCAGGCCTCGGCAAAACCGAAGGGCTGGATGCCGGGGACGAGGAACGTGGCAATCGCGATGGCGATCGAGGTAAAGAGCCAGTTAAGCATAAAGCGCATGGTGTGAATCCTTTCTTGCGCAGGGTGCGTCGGTGTCGCGTGAAGCGGTTTGCTGCGGCGGCTTGGACGGCCGCTCGGGTGTGCCGCCTTGTTCGGCCGCCCATTGTCTCAGATATTCGTGGAGCTTACGTGCGCATTCGGTTTCAAAACGGCGTTCGTCCTGAAAAACGCGCCGCTGGCAGAGAGTCTTGTCGCTTTAGTTTGGTGGTGTGCTACACTGCTACGGGCAAAAGCCACAGGCGTTGCCCTATTGCATAGAACGGGCGAACGATGCCCGATGTCAGTATCAACTTCGATGCCTTATGGCGGGTTTGGCGGTGATCGATGAATATCGAGAACATGTTTGACAAGCCTGATGTCAAGCAGCTGGTCCACGCATTTAGTCTTTTGGATGACGAGAAGGATATCCAGGCGTTTTTGACCGATATCTGCACGCCGCGCGAGATCTGCGATCTTTCGCAACGTCTGCAGGTTGCGCGTTATCTGGATGAGGGCGAGCCTTATGTTGAGGTTCAGGCCCGCACCGGCGCTTCGTCCACTACGGTGAGCCGCGTGTCCAAGGCACTCAACGGCGAGTACGGCGGCTATCGCAAGATCCTCATCAAGCTGGAGGATGGCGAGTAGGCCAGCGACAAAAACGAATTGCGCAGAACCGTCCCTTCGGGGGCGGTTTTTTGATCCCTTGGGGACGGAGGAAATCTGTTGGCGTGGGGCAAATGTGTCCGCGCGGGCGGGTAGGATGGAAGCACTGATTATTGCGAACGGTTTGAGTGGAGGACCATGCCTGTTCGAATCTATACCACCAACGCCGGCGCGGATTTGAGCGATGCCGAGGCGGCGCTGCTCGCCGACCTGGTTGCCCGCCACGGGCGTGCCGTTTTGCTGGCGCCTACGTTTGCCGAGCTCGATCTGTGCCGTCATGATGCGGCGGAAGTTGGGGTTTCACTGGGTATCGATTACAAGACCCCTTCGTCGTGGCTTCGCTCGCTTTGGGAGCTTTTGGGCGACGGGCGCGGTTTCGTCGACAACCTGCAGCGCCAGATGCTGTTTTCGGACATGGTAGCGCGTCTCGACGACGCCGACCTGCAGCCGCTTTCGCGCAGCCAGGGCACGGTGCGTATGCTCGCGCGTATGGCTCGCGATGTGCTGCCGGGTGTGGCAGGGACAGGTGCCGAGCGTTGCTGCGACAACGTTTGCAAGCCCAAGCCCAGAAGCGACGCCGAGGCTCGCGTGTTTGAACTTTTGTGCGCCTATGCGCGCGGTTTGGACCGTCGAGATATGGTCGAGCCCTGCGAGGCGGCTGACATTATGGCCGGCGCTTTGGCCGACAACCTGCCGGCGTGCACCCGCGCCGTATGCGTGCGCGGTATCACGTCGTTTACGCACGGCCTGCTCGAGTTGCTGTCTGCCGTGGCAAGCAACGGGGGAGAGGTTGTCGTGCTGCTCGCTTGCGAGCAAGCGGCGATGCGCGAGGACCTGGCTGCCGCCTTTGATGCCCGCGGCGTGCTGTTTGAGGTTGCACCGCTGGACGAGGATGCCGGCGCTCCCGCGATTGCTCCAAAGTCCGTCGTACGTCCTGCCTTTGTGGAAGTCGCCGGGCCCCATGCCCGTGCCCGTGTCTATGCGGACGTCATCGATAAGATGGTGAAAGCGCGCAAGGAGTCCAAGGTCAACGATGCCGCCTCCGCACCCGTCGATCCCGTGCGCGTACTCGTGGTGTCCGCCCGGGCACCCCAGCTGTTCGGCGAGCTTGCCGCTCGTTTGGCGGCGCGCCACGTTGCTGCCGAGACGGCCGAGTTCACGGCGTTTTCCCAATCCATTGCGGGCAGGCAGTTCACGGCGCTCGCCAATCTGATCGAGCGCATGAAGGCCGCCGACGAGGGCACCGCCTCCAAGACCGAGTGGTGGCCCGCCCCGGAGCTTACTGACTGGATCTACAGTCCGCTTTCAGGCGCCGATGCCGCCAGCGCGCGAACCTTCGATAAGAACATGCGACTGTCGCGCAGCAAGACCACTGCGGGCGTCAAGAGCCTGCTGCAGAGCGTGCAGGGCCAGGTGAGGGGCGCGCGTAAAGCGGCGAGCGACGAGAACTGGTTTAAGAACGTGCCGTGCGTGGTCTCGGACGTGTTCCAGGCGCTGTGGCGCGACAAGCCCGTGACGGCGCTCAAGGCCATGCTTGCCGTTGCCGAGGCACTGCCCGATCGCGCGCTTGGTGGTCTCGACGGTCAGGCCCGTCGCCAGGCGGAGGTGGCCCTGCTGCGCCACGCGATCGACATCCTTATGAACGATGCTCGCGCGCTCGACGTGTCGCAGGCCGCGACCGTGCCCGTGCTCGATGGCATTCGCACCAAGGTGGACAAGCGTAGCACCGCCTACGATTACGAGACCTACGAGGTTGACCGTGCGCCACGTGCCCAGGTTCGCTTTACTTCGCTTGCCGATGCGGCGGCCCTGCGCCCCGGCAGCTACGATGCCGTGCTGTTTGCCGATGTCGATCTGGACAGCTATCCGCTCTCACACGAGGAGGGGCCGCTGGCCACGCTGACGGCGAGCCTTGGTCGCGAGGGCGTGACGCTTGAGCCCGCGGCTTTGCTGCGCGTGCGCTTTGGCCACGCGATGCAGACGGCACGCGGTCCGGTTGCGCTTGCCCGCGTGACGCACGATCGCCAGGCACGCGAGTGCTATCCAGCCGCCGTGTGGACCGAGCTGCGGGCGCACGCCGAGGCCGCTGACGCTGCTAAGGCCGCTGACGCCGACAAGGCCGCTGACGCCGACAAGACCGCTGACGATGCCAAGGCCGCTGACGACGCTAAGGCCGCTGACGCCGACAAGGCGAAGTGCGTGGGTGAGGGCGATATCGTAAGGGACTTCGATCCCGCGGCAGGCGAAGGTCTCAAGCGCGAGCGCGTGACCTGTGAAGCCCCTCAGCATCTGAGTGCCGAGGCCGTGCCGTATTTGGTCCTGCGCCGTCGTGACGGCGAGGACGAGGACGCGCCGCTCGTGCCGCGTCTGACGTCCGCCTCGCAGATCGAGGCCTATTCCACCTGCCCGCTGTGCTGGTTCGTGTCGTATCGCGTCAAGCCCCAGTCCATCGATGCGGGCTTTGGCAACATGGAGAAGGGCAACTTTGTCCATGACGTGCTGGAGCACTTGCATGCGCGTCTTCCGCAGGAGGGCATGGAGCGCGTGACGCCCATGAATCTGCCGCGCGCGAAGGAGCTGCTGCACGAGGTCTTTGCCGAGACCCTGGCCGAGCACGCCGGCAAGCGCGGTACCGAGGGCCCGCTGGTGCCGCTCTCCCCGGTGGAGGAGCGTCAGGTGGCCGAGATTCTGCCGCAGTTGGAAGGCGTGCTCGCCTACGAGTCCGAGGCGCTCGCGCCCTTCGCGCCGCGCTATCTGGAGTTTGCGTTCAACGAGCTCCAGGTCGAGTATGCCGGTTGGCCGCTCGGCGGGCGCATCGACCGCGTGGATGTGGATGCCGAGAATCGCGCCGTGGTAATCGACTACAAGCATCGTTCGGGTGTCGAGGAGTTTAAGCTCGCCGACCCCACGGTGCGCGACGAGGAGTCGGGCGAGGCTCCCATCGACGACCCGCGCTGGCTGCCGCCCCATACCCAGACACTCATCTACGCGCAGGCCATGCGTCGGGCGCTGGGCCTAGATACCCGCGCAGCGCTCTACTTTTCCACCAAGGGCGGCAAGCCCGCGCTGCGCGGCGCCGCAAGTGCCGAGCTGCTCGAGGAAGAGCGCGGCGACGGTCGCATCCCGGGCCTTAAGAAGGGCTTTCCCGGCGAGGGCGGCAACATGGACTTCGATGCGCTGCTCGACCGCGTGGAGACCGGCATTGCCGAGCGCCTGCGCGAGCTCGAGGCGGGCGACGTCGCCGCTGTCGATCCGACATCGGCGCAGGCCGCGCATGCGCGCTGCTCGTATAACCACGAAGGAACGTTTGTAAGGAGGGACGTGTAGACCATGGATCTTTCGACTTTGATGCCGCAACAGCTGCAAGTCGTCAAAACGCTCGACCGCCCGCTGTTTGTCTCGGCGGGTGCCGGCTCGGGCAAGACCTTTACCCTCACGCGCCGCATTGTCTATGCGCTCTCGCCCGAATCCGGTCCGTTTGTCGAGCATCTGGACCAGGTGCTCGCCATTACCTTTACCAAAGATGCCGCGGCCGAGATCCGTGACCGCGTGCGCCGCGCGCTCATCGACGAGGGTATGGACGAGGAAGCCCTGACCGTCGACGATGCGTGGATTTCGACCATTCACGGCATGTGCTCGCGTATCCTGCGCGCACACGCGTTGGAGCTGGGTATCGATCCCGAGTTCACGGTGCTCACCGATACCGACGAGCTTATGGACCAGGCTGTTGAGCATGTGCTGGCCCGCGCGACGGCGCCCGATGCCGCCCCCGAGCTCGCGGCATCGCTCAAGGCCCTCTACGCCTGGTATCCCATGGCGGGCGAGGGCGGTCCCTTTGGCGCCGGCACGACCATCAAGGGTCTGGTGCGCGACCTGCTGGAGCTCTCGAGCCAGCTGCCGGGCGGTATGGACGACGTGCGCGTGGCGCGCGGCCAGGCCGACACCTCGGCCCTTGCCGATGCCTATCGATCGGCGTTGGGCGCAAGCAAGGCCGCGACCGAAAAAGCGCAGACGGCGCTCGATGCCATCGACGCGTTCGAGGCGAGCGGCAAGACCATGGCCGATGCGGCGCGACTCATGATGTCGTGCACCATGCCGCGCGCGAGCAAGGCATTCCCTAAGGAGCAGGTGGAGCTACTCAAGGCAGAGGCCGCCGATGCGTTTATCAATATCGTGCTGGCCTGCGGCGGTCCCGCGCTCGAGGCGCTGGTGGGGCTTGCCCGTGCTGTAGAGGCTGAGTACCGCGCGCTCAAGGCCGGCCAGTCTGCCCTCGACAACAACGATCTGCTGCGCATGGCCTACGAGGCCCTGCGCGATTACCCGGCCATCCGAGCGGCATACGAGGGTCGCTTTAAGATGGTCATGATCGATGAGTTCCAGGATACCGATCAGATGCAGGTCGACCTGATCCGTTACCTGACGGGTGCGGGGGAGCGCGCGTTGTGTACCGTAGGCGATGCACAGCAGTCGATCTACCGCTTCCGCGGGGCGGAGGTCGAGGTGTTCCGTCGCCAGGAGCGCAAGGTGGGCTCGTCTGCCGCGCCCGAGGCGACTGCCGCGGCCGACGCCCCTGCTGGCGAGCTCGTTAAGCTCGTGCGCAACTTCCGCAGCCACGACGAGGTGCTACGCTATGTGGCTCGCGTCTTCGACGGCGACGACGGCGGCCTGATGCAGGGCTTTTTGGATCTTGAGGCGAGCGACGGCCGCAAGGACACGCTGGTGGCAGACGCCTCGCGTCGTCAGGCCCTCTTTGTTGCCGGCGGCAGTACGCAGGAGCGCACACAGGCCAAGGCCCGCGCGATCGCAGAGCGGTTCCGCGCGCTTGCCGATGCCGGTCAGCCCCAGGGCGGCATGGTGCTGCTGCTGGGCCGCATGACCAACGCCGACGTCTATGCCCAGGCTTTCCGCGACCAAGGACTCGACTGCGTGATCGCGGGTGGCTCGGTCTTTGCCCAGGCAGCCGAGGTGCAGACGGTGCGCGCCCTAGTCTGCGCGCTCGCCAATCCGGCCGATACGGCGCAGGGCCTTATGCCGCTGCTGGCCTCGCCGATGTTTGCGCTCGGCGCCCAGGAGTTCCTGGCGCTGGCGACCAAGCTGGACGACCAGACGGGGGAGACCTCGCGCCGCAACATCGACGCGGGCATCATGAGCGATTCCGATGTGCCGGGCTTGCAGAGCCTGCCGCTCGTGACGCGCGCCCGCGAGGTGCTATGCTATGCGCTTCGTCGTGTGGGCCGCGATTCGTTCGCGGCGATCGCGCGCGACGTGGTCAACGCTTCGGGCTGGTTTGTGCGTCTGGCACAGCGTGGTCCCGAGGGCAAGGCCATTGCCGCCAACGTGCTCAAGGCGCTCGATGCTGTGGTTGAGGCCGAGGCCGAGTTCGGTAACTCGCCGCGCTCCATTGCGCTGGCCTTTGACCGCTTCCTGGCGGGCAAGGAAGCCCCGGGCGCGCTCAACGAGGAGGGTGACGGCGCGGTACGAATCATGACCGTGCATGCGTCCAAGGGCCTGGAGTATCCGGTCGTGGCGGTTGCGGAGTGCTTTGGCGTGCGCAAATCGTCCGGTGCGGCACAGATGGGTCGCGTCGAGGGCGGAGCGCAGGTCGTGGCACTGCCTGCACGCTTCGACGGCGTTAAACTCGCGGACGGCACGTTCGTAAAGGGCGATGACGTCAAAAAGCAGTTTGAGCGCGCGTTTAAGGGCAAGGGCACGTCGCTGTGGCTGCCGCCAGAGCTCATGGAGGATGTCTGCGCGACGGGTTCTCCCGCCGAGGCATTTGCTCACTTGCGCAACGACGACCTGCAGCTTTCGCTCGAGGAGCGGGCTCGTCTGCTTTATGTCGCCATGACGCGAGCGCGCGAGCTGGTCATTCTGGCGATGGATGCCGGCGTGAGCCGCGGCAAGCTGTGCGCGCCGACCTTCGATGTCGAGACCGATCTGACCTACGACGTGCTGCGTCGTATTCTGCCGACGGACGGCCTGGACATGCCGCAGCTCGATGCCGACCGTTTGGTGTTCGACAACTCCCAGCCGGGCGACTACGAGCTCATCTCGCTGGCTGACTTTGCTTTTGGCGAGCAGTCGTTTGAGGCCAATGCTTCGCTTGATGCCGAAGGCAGGCTTGTCCGCGGCGATGCGGAGCCGGAGGGTGCCGGTGCGGATGCCCGCGCCGCCGTTCCCGGTCCTGCCGACCCCGAGCCCGATGCGTTTGAGCTCGTGTATCCCCAGGCGGTGGGCGTGCGCATGGGCACCTGCCCGTATCCGGCGCGCGATTCGTACAGCTACTCGTCAATTGCCGCGGCGCTGCATGCCGAGTCCGAGGACCGTGCCGCCGAGGCACACGTGCCCATGGACGAGGCCGGCGATGATGCGGAGTCGGATGGTTCCGAGATGACGGATGCGGACGTGGCTGCTGTCGAGCCCGCCGGCAACCCCATGGCGCTGGGCTCGGCGTTCCATGCCGCCTGCCAGTGGCTGATCGAGATGGGTGCCGATGAGCTGCCCGCCGCGCGTGCCGATGCGCTGGCGCGTCTGTGGCGCCTGACGCCGGAGCAGCGCGAGCGCTTCGACGTTGCCCTGGACCGCTGGCTCAAGTCGGCGGTCCGTGCCGAGCTGCTTGCCTGGCCGTGCGTTCGCGCCGAGGTGCCGTTCTTTTCGCTGGGCTGCGAGGACAAGGACATTGCCCGCTACGGTGCATATGCCGAGGGCGCCATCGATGCACTGGCGACCGACCCGGCCGATCCGTCACGCGCACTGGCCATCGACTACAAGACGGGTGGCACGCCGGATGAGACACCCGACCAGCTGTTCGAGAAGCACGCCCTGCAGGCGCGCGTCTATTCGGATGTTCTGCACAAGGCGGGCTTTAAGACGGTGACGGTCAAGTTCGTCCGCGTGGAGCAGTCCGATCCCTCCAACCCCGCCGAGTCCCAGGTGATCACCTACAACCTCTAGCTCACCAGGGCCGTCCGCACGCCCAGTCTCCCCATAACTTGCGGTGAAATAGTTCCTGTTTTACGGCCCAGC
>CAJMNK010000072.1 GCA_905214905.1 uncultured bacterium
CGCAGGACGCAAAGAGGCTCCGCAGCGCGAAGCGCGATGCGGAGCCTCTTTGCATGTCCGAGGACGTTCCGGAGAGAAGACCCCGTCACGCCCCCGGATTCCCGGTGGGAGTTCTAGACCTTGTCGGCCTTAGTACATACCGCCGCCCTGCTGACCAGCGGTGGCAGCAGCGATAGCGTCCTCAAGCTGAGTGTTTTTGGGGACATCGGAGACGGTAGCCTCGGTGATAAGGATCAGGCTGGCGACAGAAGCAGCGTTCTGCAGGGTGACGCGGCTGACCTTGACGGGATCGAGGACGCCCATCTCGATCATGTCGCCCCACTCGCCGTTGGCAGAGTTGAGACCCTGGCCGGCGGGCAGCTCGGCAACCTTGTCGACCACGACAGCGCCCTCAAAGCCAGCGTTCTTGGCGATGGTGGCGACCGGAGCGGTCAAAGCCTTCTTGACGATGTCGACGCCGATCTTCTCCTCGGGGTCGTCGATCTCGACAGCATCGAGCGCAGGAGCAGCGTCCATGAAGGCGACGCCGCCGCCGGCGACAATGCCCTCCTCGACAGCAGCACGAGTAGCCTGCAGGGCGTCCTCGACGCGGTGCTTGATCTCCTTGAGCTCGGACTCGGTAGCAGCGCCGACCTTGATGACGGCAACGCCACCGGAGAGCTTGGCCAGGCGCTCCTGGAGCTTCTCACGGTCGAAGTCAGAGGTGGTGTTCTCCATCTCGCCCTTAATCTGAGCGATGCGGGCGTCGATGGCCTCCTTGGAGCCAGCGCCGCCGACGACGACGGTGTTGTCCTTGGAGATAGTGACGGACTTAGCGGTACCGAGCATATCGGCGGTGATGTCAGCGACCTTCACGCCCAGCTCGTCCAGAGCAGCCTGGCCACCGGTGAGGACGGCGATGTCCTCCAGGATGCGCTTGCGGCGATCGCCGTAGCCCGGGGCCTTGACGGCGCAGACGTTGAGAGCGCCACGGATCTTGTTGAGGACCAGGGTCGGCAGAGCCTCGCCGTCGATGTCCTCAGCGATGATGAGCAGGCCACGGCCGGCGCGCTGGACAGCCTCGAGAACAGGCATGATGTCCTGAACGCTGGAAATCTTCTGGTCGGTGATGAGGATGTACGGATCCTTCATCACGGCCTCCATGCGGTCGTTGTCCGTGACGAAGTAAGCGGAGACATAGCCCTTGTCGAACTGCATGCCCTCGACGGTGTCGATGGTGATGTCGAACGTCTGGGAATCCTCGACGGTGATGACGCCGTCCTTGCCCACGACCTCCATGGCCTCGGCGATCTTCTCGCCAACCTCGGGGTCACCAGCGGAGATGGTGCCGACGGAAGCGATCTGCTCCTTGGTCTCGACCGGCTTGGCCTGCTTCTTCATCTCGGCGACGGCGGCGTTTACAGCCTTGTCGATGCCGCGACGGATGGCCAGCGGGTTGGCGCCGGCGGCGACGTTGCGCAGGCCGTCGTTGACGATGGCCTGGGCGAGCAGGGTTGCGGTGGTGGTGCCGTCACCCACGGTGTCGTTGGTCTTGGTGGCGACCTCCTTCACCAGCTGAGCGCCCATGTTCTCGATGTTGTCCTCGAGCTCGATCTCCTTAGCGACGGAAACGCCGTCGTTGGTGATAGTCGGGGCACCGAACGTGCGCTGCAGAGCGACGTAACGGCCCTTGGGGCCCATGGTGACGGTAACGGCGTCGGCCAGAGTGTTGACGCCCTTGGCGAGCTTGGCGCGGGCATCGGTGTTGAACGTAATGTTCTTTGCCATGGTAGGTAATCCTCCAAAAGAAATGTGACTCGCGTCGCCGCTTCCGAGTCCTATGCGGCGGGCGCGTTCAAAGACGAATCAGAGATTCTGACGAGACTAGGCCTCGACGACGGCGTAGATGTCGTCGGCGCGCATCAGCAGATACTTCTCGCCGTCGACCTTGACCTCGTTGCCGCCGAACTTACCGTAGATGACAACGTCGCCGACCTGAACGTCCATAGGGATGCGCTCACCCTTGTCGTTGACCTTACCGGCGCCAACGGCAACGATGGTGCCGCGCTGCGGCTTCTCCTGAGCGTTGCTGGCGATGTACAGACCAGAAGCGGTCTTCTGCTCGGCCTCGTCGGGCTTGACCAGGACGCGATCTGCAAGCGGCTTCAAAGACGACATGCTTGTTTCCTCCTTTGTGGGCCGCGCGGTTGAGCCGTGCGGGTTTCCCTACTTCGTTTGCGTACGCGTTGAATGGTACCCACGAATGACGGGTTATACAACACGGAGTCAAAAAATCTTATTTTTTGGCACTTAGATTTTCTGAATGTCGGAGGATAACTTATGCGCAGCCCCAAGGCGGACCGGAAAGCATGAAGTTTTAGCGCGGCAACTTTGTGAATCAGCTTCTCAAGACTACAATCCTCCAGATGAAATATGCCCAGATGAGAGGAAGGGAGGGCAGATGACTGATGAGCTGAGCACCTCGGCATGGCGAGATATAGCACCGAATCGCGATGCACGCGACTCCATGCCGCCCGTTCGCACTCGCCTGCTCGCCCTGGCTCTCGTCTTCGCCCTTCTCGCGGTAACCATCCTCTCCCCCATCGCAACCGCCCATGAGTTGCATCATGACTGCACCGGCGCGGGCTGCACCATCTGCGCCGAGCTCGCCGGCAATCTGTCGATCGCCCGTGGCGGTGACACCGTCCCCGTGGGCGCGACATCGTTCATCACCCTCTTGCTGATCTCCGCCCTAGCCGTCATCGGCACCGAGCGATCTTCATATGCCCCGGTCACCCTATTATCCCTCAGGGTCCGTCTGGACGATTAACGGCTCCCAATTGAATCAAATAGCTACCGCGTGCCACAGCGGCATCGCCTTCGGCCGTCGGCACCCCGACGCAGCCGTTTTCAATTCAGGAGCAATCTATGGACAACCGAATCTACCGTCGCCATCCCAAGCGGCGTCCTATTCGTCACCGTGGCCCCATGGCGGCGGCATATATGCCCCTTTTAAGTGCGGTCTTTGCTCTCGCCGCTTCTGACGACAATGCGTCCAGCTCGACCCCGTCGAGGGGCTCACTGACAAACAGCTTAAAGCCGGCGAGGATTACCCACCCATCATGAACGACAACCTGGAGAAGCTCGTGAAGACGCTGAACTAGGAGTAAGGAACAGAGACGATGAAGATGAGCATGAAGGATCTGAAAAGCTGGATGACCGACCATCCCTACCCCCGTACGCTGGCAACGATCGGCGGCGCATCGATATGCTCGATGCTCGCCCTCGAGCTGCCCTCCAACCATGAACTATGGAAGATGCAGGCCGGACCGGCACTTTTGGAGCTTTTGCTCATCTTCTGCTTCTTGTGCCTGTTGTTCTATCTGCCGCACCGCCGTAAGACCCCCGCAATCGTTGGCATCGTTGCGCTCGCCAGCATCGGTATCGCCGAGTACTTCGTAATCACGTTCAAATCGATGCCCATCCAACCCGGAGACCTGTTCGCACTCTCGACCGCTGCGACGGTCGCCGGCAGCTACACCTATGAGCTCAGCACTTTCTGCTTCATGGGGCTTGCCGCCGCGGCCTTGGGAATCGCGCTTATCGTCCTCATTCCGCGTGATGCATGTGGGCGACCGCCGCGCCGCGCATCGGAAACGTCCCCCGAGTCCATCGACCATGCGATGTCTGCGTCCTTGAAATCGAAGGACTCAAAGGCGTCTCCGGCAACCGAGGGGACATCGACAGCGCCGAGGGAGCATCCAGTCGCAACCAAATCCAAACTCCCCCTCTCCGTCGACCGTCGTACCGCACTTGTTGCCGGAGCCGCACTGGGGGCGCAGGCCTTCATCAGCTATTACGACACCTTGGGCATCAAGCTTCATACCTGGAGGCCCCTCGAAAGCTATTACAGTCAGGGGTTTCTCCCCACCTTTATTTCGAGCGCGCAAAAAATGGTGCCGCCTAAACCCAAGCACTACAAGAGCGGTGAGGCCTCGGCGATCATCAAGCGCCTTGCCGCGCGCTGGAACGCGGGCACGAACGGCATCGCCGACCCCTCCCGTGCCGCTGCCGTCGAACAGTTTGACCAGCTCAAGCCCTCAGTCATCTGCATCATGAACGAGTCCTTCGCCGACCTTTCAATCTTTAACGAACTGGGCTGTGGCTATAAGGGGCCCGAGCGCTTCAAAGCCATCGATAACGCGCTTCTGCAGGGAGTGAGCTACATGAGCGCCTTCGGTGCCGGCACCTGTAACAGCGAGTTCGAGTTCTTAACCGGACACTCCATGGCATTCCTGGGCGCTGGCGTCTACCCGTTCATGAGCTACAACCTGGCCCCGAGCGAGAACCTCGCCCGTCAGTTCAAGAGACTCGGCTATCGCACCGTGGCCATGCACCCCAACCACGCCACCAACTGGAATCGCGAGAACGTCTTCGCGGACATGGGATTCGACGAGTTCCTCTCGATCGAGGACTTCGCCGGCGCACCCGAGCTCTGCCGCAAGGTCACCGACGCCGCCACCTACGACAAGTGCCTCGAGGTACTAAAGCAGAGCGACCAGCCGATCTTCATCCACGACGTGACGATGCAAAACCACTCCGCCTATGACACGGGCTTGGTGCCCACCGACCAGCAACTGCGCCTTACCGTCGAAGGTGTGTCCGACAAAGTTATCACCTGGACCAATGAATACTGCTCGCTTATGGAAGCGTCCGATGCCGCCTTCGCCGCCTTCCTGGAAAAGCTGCGTGATCTCGACCGCCCCGTCGTCGTGGTGATGTACGGCGACCACCAGCCGTTCTTCACCGACCGCTACAACGACCTCTACTTTACCGATGAGGACGATGCCACCCATACCGAGCGCATCTGGCAGACACGCTATGTGGTCTGGGCGAACTACGATGTCGCCGGCAACGCACAAACGAGTGGGGAACTCAACACAAGCATCAATAACGTCGGTGCACTCGCACTCAATGCCATCGGTGCCCCGCTCACCGCCTACCAACGCGCACGCTTGCAAAACCGAGCGCACATGCCGGCGATAAACGTGGTGGGGGCGCAGGATGCGCACGGCGTTTGGTATACAGCCGAGACCAAGAACGTTCCCGCCAAGACCGCCAATGCGCGCGATTGCCTGGACCGCATGCAATATCGTAAGCTCTTCGACCACGAAGGCTCGGTCTTTGCCACCCATAAGCAGGCGGCCGCCAACGAAACCGACCCCAACGCAGCTCCGGGAGCCTAGGGTTGACCAATCTCGGGCCCGGTATTCAGAAAAGTCAGTGCAGCAAAATGGCGATGCGGATAGGAACGTAGGCATGGTTTTCACTGCACGCTCGGGTCCCCTGGGGAGCACCGTGCATTTTTTCGAGTATTCAGCAGGCCAGGACGGCTGCATACGCGCCGGACACACCATATTGGTCCCAAGAACGCCTTTGACCGGCGATTTGGGTCGACGGGCAAACCCCGTCAGGACAAAAAGGCGTGCCTCGCGCCGCACCGGACCCCAAAATGACGTCGATCTCCGCAATGCCACCCGACTGCAGCGGCACCGGCAGAGCTCACGGTGCTGAATACTCCGTTTTTTGCACGGCCCAGGCGGGGGTACATCAGGACCAGAAAAATCAATCCAACCTTTTTATGCAATCTGCAATGGGAAGTATTCAAAACACCAAGAGACAGCATTACTGACGTCCAAATTGGGCGCGGGGCAGCGGCGCCTCCGCCCCGCGCCCAAATCAAGCAGAGCGGGGGCGCTCCTAACGGACCCCATAGGCAAACAAACGCAGCTCGAGCGCCATCCCAGAATAGGCTGCCCGAGCCGCGTTTAACGGTACGGCATGAATATTAGCGCTCGTAGATTAAGTTGCCCGCCAGGTAGGTGGC
Organism: uncultured bacterium; assembly: GCA_905214905.1. Lineage (GTDB taxonomy): Bacteria > Actinomycetota > Coriobacteriia > Coriobacteriales > Coriobacteriaceae > Collinsella. The sequence continues at coordinate 5,867 of CAJMNK010000072.1, forward strand.
CTGAACCTTGGTGGCTTGCAGCTCTTGGGGGTCGATGGCGAGCGGGTTTTGGTCCAGGACTACCAGGTCGGCGTATTTACCGGGCTCTAGGCTACCGAGGTTTTGCTCGTCGCCCGCTGCGTACGCGCTGCCAAGCGTGTAGTTGCGCAGGGCCGTTGCCGCGTCGATACGCTCGCTCGGCAGCCAGCCGCCCTCGGGCCAGTGGCTGCGGGGATCTTGGCGCGTGATAGCCGTGTAGAGCACGTTCATGCTGGTAACGGCCGTGATGGGGCTGTCGGTACCGAAAGCTTGACGGATACCGCGCTGCTGATAAGTTGCGAACGGCCACATGATGCGGCTGCGTTCCAGGCCCAGGTCGCGCTCCGGGCCACCCGGGTCGAGCGTGATGTGGCAAGGCTGGCTCGAGGCAATGACGTTGAGTTTGCGCAGACGATCGATGTCCTCGGGCAGCAGATTCTCCAAATGCTCAAGCGTATTATGGCCGTGCTGGGGCAAGCCGTAGAGCTCTGCCGCCTCCTCAAAGATATCGAGTGCGGCATGGATGGCGCCGTCGCCGATAACGTGGATGCGCACGGTGTGGCCGCGCTCGGCTGCCGCCAGGACCAGCTTGCGCATGCGCTCGACGGGAACCGTCAGACGGCCCTGGTCGCCCGGGAAGCGCGGGTTGGTATAGGGATCGGTGAGGTATGCGGTGTGCTCGCTCGACACGCCGTCGAAGAACTGCTTAAAGCCTGGCGCCGAGAGCAGCGCATTGTTCGCGTAGCGGGTCTGGAGCTCTTCCAAGCGCGATTGGTCATCCAACAGCGTGGGAAACAAATGGGCGCGGATTCCCAGCTTGCCGGAGGCCTGCAGCTTGTCGTAAACATCGTCGCGGATAAAGTCACAGCCCGGCATGGGCATGAGCGACATGTCGCAAATCGAGGTAATGCCCTGCTCGGCCATGCGTTTCATTTGGTCGGCATACGCGCTCGCGATGCGATCCTCGCCCAGCCACTCAAGACAGCGCGGCAGCAGCTGCATGGCCGCAGCCTCGTGAGCGATACCCGTGAGTTCGCCATTTGCATCCTTGTCGTAGCTGCCACCCGCCGGCGGCTCGCTGTCGCGCGTCACGCCGAGTGCCTCGAGCGCGCGGCTGTTGAGCCACAGCGTATGCCCGTCACCCGAGTACATAACACAGGGGCGATTGGGAAAAGCAGCATCGAGCGATGCCTTAGTGGGATGCTCGGGCGGATCCCAACGGTAATCGCGCCAGCCCTGGGTCACGACCCAGGCGTCGTCGGGCAGGTCCTGGGAAAACTCGAGCGCGTCCTGCACCAGCGCCGCCTCGGACGTGCCCATATCCATGAGCATGTACGGCGAGGAACCGACCGAGGTATGGAAGAAGTGCAGATGAGCGTCATGGAAACCGGGACAGATGAACCGCTCGCCGTAATCGACCACCGGCGTGACGGCGGGAGCGGCGGCAATCACGTCATCGGGCGCGCCGACTGCGACGATGCGATCACCCGCGATGGCGATCGCCAGCTCGCGGGCGGTATCGATACCGTCTTGGGCGGTAAAAACGTTCTTGGAGCGGATAATCCGATCGATATGCTGCATGAGCATCCCATCTCTGGCAGGTAATTCAACACCCCCGAGTGTACTCCCCCACCCTTGCAACAAAATCCCAAGCGGCAAACGGCAACTTTACCAGCCCTAGCGGCAGGTGGCATACTGGAGAGAGCCTGTACGATTTTGCGATCAACCCAGCAAGGAGCAAATCGACCATGACGAAGACCAAGGCACAGCAGATTATGGCGGCAACCGAGGTTCGCGCGGCAGACGACGTCACCGCGGCCATCCGAGATATTGCCACCGAGTTTGAACCCTATATCATCAAGCAGCGCCGGCACTTCCATAAGCACCCGGAGCTGAGCCTTGCCGAGGAGCGCACGACCTCCGACATCGCTAACCAGCTCGACGCCATGAATATCCCCTACGAGCGTCCGCTCAAGACCGGCTTGGTAGCAACGCTTCGCGGTACCGCGCCGGATGCCTACCGCGAGGATGGCACGCCGCGCCGCCGTATCCTGCTGCGCGCCGATATCGACGCCCTGCCCGTCACCGAGCAGACCGGCGAGGAGTTCGCCAGCATCAACGAGGGCTGCATGCATGCCTGCGGCCACGACTGCCACATCGCCATGATGCTCGGCACGCTGCAGATCCTGCGTCATATGACCGATGACATTCACGGCGAGATCCGCATCGTGTTCCAGCCCAGCGAGGAAAACGGCCAGGGCGCCAAGCTCATGATCGGCACCGGTGTGCTCGATGGCGTCGATGGCGCCTATGCCGCACACATTTGGAGCGAGGTCGACGCCGGCACCGTGAGCTGCGAGCCCGGCCCGCGCATGGCCAATACCGACTGGTTCCGCATCGACGTCCGCGGCACCTCATGCCACGGCGCCATGCCCCAGCGCGGCCACGACGCCGTCATGGTTGCCGCTGAGATCGTCAATGCCCTGCAGACCATCGTCTCGCGCGAGATTAGCCCCTACGAGCCGGCGGTCATTACCGTCGGCGAGCTGCATGGCGGCACCGCGCGCAACGTCATCGCCGGCACGGCCTACCTCGCCGGCACGGTGCGCACCTATGGCGACAAGACGCATGAGGAGATGCCGGAACTTATGCGCCGCATCGTGGAGCATACCGCGGCCGCCTTGGGCGCCGAGGCAGAGCTCACCGACTACACCATCGCCAACTACAAGGTCGAAAACGACGCGGCCTCGAGCGAGCGCTGCCGCCAGGCCGTCATCAAATGCTTGGGCCCCACCGGCCAGGGTAATTACCGCGGCACGCTTTCGGGCGAGGACTTCTCGGAGTACCTGCGCCGCGTGCCGGGCGTGCTCGCCTTTGTAGGTACGCGCAACCCCAAGATTGGCGCCACGTACGCCCAGCACTCCTGCTTCTACAAGATCGACGAGAGCGTGCTCGCCAAGGGCTCCATGGTAGCCGCTCAGTATGCCATCGACTTTTTGGCCGAGCCCACGCAAGAGGAGATCGACGGCCCCGCAATTACCGCGGTCGCCGAAACCAACCCCGATCTAGCCGCCAAGTTGCGCTCTGCCAAGGCGACGACCGCCGAGGCTCGTGACGCCATCCATGATGCCCGCACGGCTCGCCATGCCGCAATCAAGGGCATCCACGAAGCCCGCGCCGCCGCTCGCCGCGAGGAGAAACACGACGAGTAGTCGTCACACCCATCCATAACAGCCCGGCTAAAGCAAAGCGGGGGCGGACGTGTCGAAACGTCCGCCCCC
>CAJMNK010000073.1 GCA_905214905.1 uncultured bacterium
GGCCAGCGGCAAGTCAAAAGACTATATGCCTACGGGCGAAGGACCACCAAACGAGACTAGGCAGCCGGGCAGATCTTCTTGAAGAGCTCGATGACATCGTCGAGCGTCGCCTCGCGCGGGTTACCCGGGAAGCAGGCGTCGGCCATAGCGTCCTTGGCCAGAACCTCGATCTCGTCAGCCTTCATGGCCTCGCAGACGTGCGGGATGTTCACGTCGGCAGAGAGCTGCTTGACGGCGGCGATGGCGGCATCGGCGGCCTCGTCGGTGCTCATGCCCGTGGTGTCAACGCCCATGGCGACGGCGACCTTGGCCAGGCGCTCGGTGCAAACCGGCTTGTTGAACTCCATGGCGATCGGCAGCAGCATGGCGCAGGCGACACCGTGCGGGGTATCGTAGTGAGCGGACAGGGTGTGAGCCATGGCGTGGTCGATGCCCAGGCCGACATTGGAGAAGCCCATGCCGGCGACATACTGGCCAAGAGCCATGCCCTCGCGGCCAGAGCCGGGCTGGCCGGACTTGGCCTCGGCAACGGAGTCGCGCAGGTTCTCGCTGATCAGCTTAATAGCCTCAAAGTGGAACATGTCGGAGAGCTCCCAAGCGCCCTTGGTGGTGTAGCCCTCGATGGCGTGGGTCAGAGCGTCCATGCCAGTGGAAGCGGTCAGGCCGGCGGGCATGGAAGCCATCATGTCGGGGTCGACGACGGCGACCTCGGGGGCGTCGTTAGTGTCGACGCACACGAACTTGCGGACCTTCTCGGGGTCGGTGATGACGTAGTTGATGGTCACCTCGGCAGCGGTACCGGCGGTCGTCGGCACAGCGATGGTGAACACGGCGTGGTTCTTAGTGGGAGCAACGCCCTCGAGGCTGCGGACATCGGCGAACTCAGGGTTGTTGATGATGATGCCGATAGCCTTGGCGGTGTCCATGGAGGAGCCACCACCAATGGTCACGATAGCGTCAGCCTCGGCGGCCTTGAAGGCCTCGACGCCGTCCTTGACGTTCTGGATGGTGGGGTTGGGCTTAATCTCGGAGTAGAGGCTCCAAGCGATGCCGGCGGCGTCGAGCTCGTCGGTCACCTTAGCGGTAACGCCAAACTTGACCAGATCGGGGTCGGAGCAGACGAAGATCTTCTTGTAGCCACGACGCTGGAGCTCGCCGGGGATCTCCTTGATGGCGCCGGAACCATGGTAAGAAATGGTGTTGAGAACGAAACGATTAGCCATTGATAGCCTCCTATCGTGCGCGGGGCACCCGTTACGCCCCGCACTATAAGTCCCATCCTAACGCTTTTGAAACAAAAAACACGTGAGAACGTCAAATAGTTTAAAGCGCTTCAACATACTAACGGAGCCTTAGCCCTTCCCTCCCGACAGCAGCGAAGGCTAGATTATAGGAGCAATCGCCCAAAGAATACGACCAACTCAGTCTATAAATTGTTTCTGTTTTAGCAATATATGTTTGACAATACGTTTATAAAAGGATACTTTATAGTAAATAAAATGCATGCAGCAAATAGCGTCATTCATTTTGTTAGAAATTGCCCATGCGGTTATTGCAGCTGCATGTACCGCAACGTACAGCGCAATTCTCCGCACGAAGTAGAAGACGGTTCCAATTCGATCGAGGCGATGACGCGTGATGGCTACTGGTCCTAAATCGAGCAAGACGGCTACAAACGAATATCGAATCTCAATTGAAGGTAATCCTTATCCGCATACTCTGGCTCTCATCAACCCAGCGGGAGACAACCTCAACATCAAAAGACATGGGTTCACGGGTCCACTAGGACAGCTATCGAGTCTTAAATATACCGTTTATGACGATGCGAATGAAAAACTCTTCACTGTCGTCGACGGTGGCTTTAGCAACATGCCCAGGGTTGCGCTCATCATCGAACACAAGGAAGTTGCGGTGTTCGATTATGGTCTAAACAGACTTGAGATGAAGTGCGTAACGAACATACCGAATTACGCAATAAAAGGTAACTTCCTATTTGGAGATTACGATATATTCAGCCAACAGGAAGTGAAGCTATCTTCAGTTATCGTCCTTCAATGTGATAAACAATCGTGCTTTAGCATACAGGTTTTGGATAAAGCCGAATTAGCCGCCGCAATTGGAATACCTACAGCCATTGCCCTTCTTAGGGCTCGGATTGAAGAGCATCTCGAATAAATCGCAAAAAGCAGTTCGTAACAACATTCAGGAGCTAGATAGTTTTTCTGGCTCCTGAATGTTGTTACGAACATGCACCTTAGCGCTTAAGACTCGTGGTCTGCCAGTCAGCTACGATGCGGGCCCATTTCCTGTGCAAGTCGCGTTCGCGATCGATAAACATGATGGCAAACGCGATAAACAGCAGCATGCTCGCCACCGCAATGGCGTGCAGCCCCATGCGCTCGATGCACCAGTTGCCCAGCACGGCGCCAAACACAAAGGTGAAGATCACGCCAAAGTACAGCAGGCCGTTTTCCAAAAAGCCGCGCTTGTGGGTGATGATGTAATCGTCCACGTTTTGCAGTGCGTTGCGCAAGTTGCCGATGCACATGGTCGTGGCGATGCCGTGACCGTGGATCTTGCGGAAGCTCTCGACCTGCATGCCGCAGGCAAACGAAGTGAAGCAGTTGGCGAGCAGGTTGAAATCGCCACCGGGAATAAAACTCACGCCCAGCAAGATGACGGCTTCAAAGAACACCGTCACCTGGCGCCAGTGAATCACACTGCCAAACCGCTCGTGAACCAGGTCGGCAAGCATAATGCCCACGGCAAACGACACCACGGGGAAGAAATAGCGTCCCGCCAGCGCCCAGTTGCCCTCCGAGATGCTTACACCCACGAGCAGGATGTTGCCCGTCTGAGCGTTTGCGAAAACATGGTCGCGCCCTATGTACGAATAGACGTCCATAAAGCCACCGGCGAGCGCCAAGATGATGCCCAGCTCAATAGACTCCGATATCTGTTTGGCACGCTGCATCGTCGTGCATCCTCCTTGTTGACGACCCTCTCGTGCGTTGGCGGAAACATAGCCGCCGTTCATACTGTAACCCATTGACAACATGGCGCGCCCACGAGACGGGTCTCCCAATGCGCAGATACACAGTCTGGAAACAAACCGTGAGCGCGGCGCCACACCCGATGCCCGACGCCTCGTGTACTCCACCAGTCTTTTTAGCCCCGTCCCAAAAAGACTGGTTACAATTACGTGCAGCATACAAACACCGGGAGGGATCGTGGCAAAAAAGCCTCAGCACGCTCAGAATAACCAGCGCAGTCAGCAGGGCAAACAGGGCCAGCAGCAAAAGCGCAGCGGCAAGGCCCAGGGCGGCCACGCCGCTCATACCCCGGCAGCGCCCGCCCGTCCCTGGCGCCCGGGCCGCGATAAGTTCCTCCCCGTCAGCCGCGCCGATATGGACGCGCGCGGTTGGGACCAGTGTGACTTCGTCTACATCTGCGGCGACGCCTACGTGGACCACCCCAGCTTTGGTATGGCCATCATCAGCCGCGTACTCGACGCGCACGGCTACAAAGTGGGCATCATCTGTCAGCCCGACTGGACCGACCCCGCCAGCATCACGGTGCTCGGCGAGCCTCGCCTGGGCTTTCTCGTCAGTGCCGGTAACATGGACTCCATGGTCAACCACTATTCGGTGACCAAGCACCGCCGCCACACCGACGCCTATACCCCCGGTGGCGAGGAGGGGCACCGCCCCAATCGTGCCGTCACGGTCTACGGCAACCTCATCCGCCAGACGTTCAAGGACGCTCCCATCATCATCGGCGGCATCGAGGCAAGCCTGCGCCGCCTGGCCCACTACGACTACTGGCAGGACAAGCTCAAGCGCTCGGTACTGCTCGACTCGGGCGCCGACATCCTCATCTACGGCATGGGCGAGCACGCGATCGTCGAGATCGCTGACGCGCTCGACGCCGGACTGCCCGTCGATCAGATCACCTATATCAACGGCACCGTCTACCGCACCAGCTCGCTCGACGAGGTCTATGACTACGACCTGCTTCCCAGCTGGGACGACCTTGCCGCCGACAAGCTCAACTACGCGCGCAGCTTTAACGTGCAGCAGCAGAATATGGACCCCATCACCGGACATCGCCTGGTAGAGCCCTACCCCAACAGCGTCTATGTGGTACAGAACCCGCCGTCGGCAACACTCACCACCGATGAGATGGACGAGATGGCCGAGCTCCCCTACGCACGCGATTGGCATCCCGACTACGACGCGGCGGGCGGCGTGCCGGCCTTTGCCGAGATCAAGTTTTCCATTAGCTCCAACCGCGGCTGTTTTGGCGAGTGCTCGTTTTGCGCCCTCACCTTCCACCAGGGCCGCGTGCTGCAGATGCGCAGCCACGACTCGATCATGCGCGAGGCCGAGCTGCTCACACACGATCCCGAGTTTAAGGGCTACATCAACGACGTGGGCGGACCGACGGCAAACTTTAGCCGTCCCGCCTGCGACAAGCAGCTCAAGCACGGCGTATGCAAGAACAAGCGCTGCCTGTGGCCAAGCGTGTGCAAGAACATGGTGGTCGACGAGAGCGGCTACACGCAGCTGCTGCGCGACCTGCGCCAGCTGCCGGGCGTCAAGAAGGTCTTTGTCCGCAGCGGCATCCGCTTTGACTACACCATGGCCGATGCCTCGGACGAGTTTTTGCGCGAGCTTTTGGAGCACCATGTCTCGGGCCAGCTGCGCGTAGCGCCCGAGCACGTGAGCGATGCAGTGCTGTCCGTGATGGGCAAGCCGAGCCGCGCCGTCTACGATGCGTTCTGCCGTAAGTTTGAACGTCTGAACCGCGAATACGGACTCAAGCAGTACGTGGTGCCATATCTGATCTCGAGCCACCCGGGCTCAACCATGAAGGAAGCTGTGGACCTTGCCGAGGCCGTGCGCGACATGGGCTACATGCCCGAGCAGGTGCAGGACTTCTACCCCACCCCGTCCACCATGTCGACCTGCATGTACTACACCGGCGTGGACCCGCGCACCATGGAGCCGATCTATGTAGCGCGCGACCCGCACGAGAAGGCCATGCAGCGCGCGCTCATCCAGTACCGCAAGCCCGAGAACTACAAGCTCGTGCGCGAGGCACTGGAAAAGGCTGGCCGTCGCGATCTGATCGGCTACACCAAGCATTGCCTGATTCGCCCCGTGCCGCCGCGCCCGGGCGAGACGTCTGCTGGCGGTGGGCATGGCACCGGCAAGAAGGGCGGCAAGCCGCACGGTGACGCCGCCGGCAAGGGACCCAAGGGCAGCAAGGGTCACGGCGGCATGTCGCGCGCGCAGAACACCGCAGGCCGCAACCGCGCAGCTCAGGGGCGTCAGGGTGCCAACGGAGGCGGTCGCCGCAACTAGCGAAATGGTGCTCTCGCTGCGTCCATCCCACACGCTTGGCGCAGCGAGCGCATTGCCTCCACCAGGATCACGCCGGCGATTGCGACCGTGATTATCACGTCGAACGGCGTGTTCACAAACCAGAGCAACGTCATGAGATACGAGCCGGCATTAAAGGCAAAGTGCAACAGGATCGTGTAGCGGAGCTTTCCGGTCGTCACGAGCACCCAGCCAAAAATGAGGCCGGCAGCGCCCGCATAGCAGCCCTGTACCCAATTCATGTGCATAAAGCCGAAGATTGCCGCCTGCAGTACGATTGCCGCGGCGATACCCCACGTGCTCGGGGCCGCCCAAGGCACCATGGCGCCGTCCTGCGCACCCGCACGACGCCGGCGCTTCCAGAGCGGACGGCACTGCGGGTTAAATGCTCGGAGCGAAAACTCAAAAATGATGCCGCGCACCAGCAACTCCTCGCAAAACGGAGCGCCGAGCACCGTGGTCAGGACGGCCAGGTAGCTCGTGTCGCCCATGCCTGTTTCCTCGACAAGTTCACTGTAGTCGGCCGCGACCTCGGGCAACAGCGACAGCACGGCGTCGGTCACGTAGCCAACGACCACCTGCAGGGCAAGGCCGATCACGATAACGCAGGCGATGCGCCTCCATGCTTTGCCTGCTCCCCCGCCAAGCGGGCGCTCGCCCTGCCAGCGCGTCATAAACGAGCGCGGCCACAGATAACGCCACCACAGCAGCGCCATCAAAAACGACGCCATCTGCGCGGCAGCCTGAAGCAATTGAATATCGAGGTCGTCAATCGAAAAGCCCATGAAAACCGATGCGACGCCCAGAGCGGAGAACAAAACCACGCTCAGAGCGATATCGGCAGCGACGACGCCAAAACAGGCAAGCGCCCAAACCAGCGCATTGAGCATGCCAACCTCCTCCCGACGGGTAGTCATATAAGAACGTCCCCAACGACTAGTCATTGGGGACGTTCTTCAACGACCAGCCGTTGGGGACAGTCTTTGCCAAAGGCCCCGTTGGGCGAGATGTCGAACGGGAAGGTGCCGCAGCGATTGAACGCGGCGATAAACATGCGGATGGCGTTGGACGGCGTGGTGCCCACGAGCTGGGTTGCCGCCGCGAAGGCTGCCTTCTCCTCGGGCAAGACCTTCGCGACAACCGGGGTCATGTGTTCTGCCATGGCGCTTCCTTTTTGAAACGACGGTGGTGCGGATAGATGCGGGCCACGCGGCTGGGCGACGGGCTGTGAAGGCAACCCGATTGGCCCGCATCCGGAGTTTGTTTCTGCGGCGTTGGTATTACTTGGTATTCCTAAGTATTACCCCACAGATAGAATACCACACCCGACCCCATGGGGACGGAGGAAAACGGATCATTTTGTTGCTGAGTTAGTATTTAGAGCGTGATGATGTCCGAGATATTGAGGACCTGAGCGTCGACGGCATCGTGCGTAGCAAGCAACAGCATGCGACCGTCGAGCAAGTCGAGCACGACCTCGGCGCATGCGTCGCGCGCAGCGGTATCTAGACCGGTAAAGGGCTCGTCCAGAATCACCGCGTCGCCTGGGCACAGCAGGGCTCGGGCAATCTCGACGCGACGGCGCTGCCCGCCCGAGAGCTCGGCCACACGAGCATGCACATCGACCCCCGGCACCAGCAGGCGCAACAGAGCCGCGGCACTCGAGGCGTCCACGCGCGCGTCGGCGCACACCAGCACGTTATCCAGGGCAGAAACGTCCTCGACTAGGCGCACATCCTGAAACACCATGGAACACGGCGCGCACTCCCCCGCCGCCAGTGCAAGCAACGTCGACTTGCCCACACCCGAGGCGCCCATCACGCAGGTCCGTCCACCGGCGGGCACGCGAAGTACCAGTCCGTCAAGCGCCGGCGCCCAGAGCGCACGATCGCCCACAGCAAGCGCAAGCTCCGCCGCAACCCCGCCGCCAGCAGAACCGCCCGCACGCCCGTGCAAGCCGCGTCCATGCGACAGCACCGCCGCACGCCACGCCGCTGGCCCCGAAGCCCGCAGCAGCCACACCAGCACGCGCTCGCATGCCCACGAAGCCATAACAACCAGCACGGTCCAGGCCAGCAAATCGGCAGTCTCAATCAAAAGCTTCGCCTGATAGATGCGCTCGCCCACGGTGCCCGTCGCCATGCCGATCAGCTCCGCCGCCACACCGGCCTTCCAGCTCATGCCAATCACGGCGCGGGCACACGAAAGCACAAACGGCAGGACTTCGCGCCAGGTGTGGGCACAAAACAGTCGCCAGCCCCGCACGCCATGCAGACGAAACATCTGCTCCAGCGGTTTATCCGCTTGCATCAAGCCCTCGACCAACGAAAAATACACGCCCGGCAGAGCCATCAAAAAGACCGCTGCAATGCTCACGCGCGCCGACCCCAACCAAATGAGCAGCAGGACCACCACGCAGGCAACCGGTGTCGCCTTAACAAACGAAAGCGCCGGCGCCACCAAGCGGGCAAACGTCAGCGATCGCACCGAGACTCCCGCCAGTACGCCGCCGCACACCGCGGCAAGCGCCAGCCCGCCCAAGATACGCGCACCCGAGCCTGCCAGAATCGCCCATGTGCTGGCATCGCATACCAGTCGCAGCAACGCCACCACGACGGCACCCGGCCCCGGCAAAATCAACGGCTGCGCCACGAAACCCGCCATCAGCACCCACACGGCAAGCCAAAAGGCGGCAACGGCACCTGCTGCCGCCACCGCCTTCATACGCTCTGTCATTTGTCGAGCAAACGCACGCACGGGCTACTCCATATAGTAGAAATCATCGGCCGGGAGCTTGCCGCCCACGGCGCTCGCGTCCGCATCGGCCAGCACCTGCAGGTACCCACCGAGCGCCGCCTTCATGTCCTTCCCCGTCTGGCACACGAGCATGCACCCGGGAATCGCCTTTTCGGCAATCGCGGCGTTATCGACGATACCCGCATCGACCACGGCCTGTGCCCAATCTGCCGGCGCCGCGTTCACGGCCTCAACGCTCGCCGCATGGCAGCTCAAGAATTCCGCCACGGCCTCGGGATGTTCCTCGGCAAAGGCCCGGCGCACCACGGTCACGCCCGTCAGCAAACGGGAGCCCGTGTCTCCTGCCAGCTCGTCCCACACATCGGTCAGACTTACCGGCGCCGACAGCTTGCCTTCGCTCTTGGCGATGGCCGCCGTCTTGAACGGCTCGGGCAGCACGCCCACGGCAGACGGATCGGCAAGCAACGCCGACAGCACCTCGGTAGGCTCGCTCTTAAACTCAAGCGTCACCTGGCCGGTCAGGCCCGCGCGCTCCAGCAGGTAGTTCATGACGTACTCCGGCGTGGCGCCCTTGCCCGTCATATAGACGGTATGGCCCGCCAGATCGCCAAACGAGGCCACACTCGCGTCGCCCGTCACAACGTTCAGCACGCCCAGCGTGTTGATGTCGATGACCTGCGCCGCGCCCTCGGTCTTGTTGTAGAGCACGCTCGCCACGTTGGCGGGCACCAAGGCAATGTCGACATCGCCCTGAATGACCTTGGGCACGATCTCGTCGGCCGCGGCGCTGATCGCAAAGTCGAACTCGTTATCCGTCTCGCCACTCGCTGCCTGGTCCATAAACTGCACCAGACCAATCGACGTCGGCCCCTTGAGCGAGGCGACGTGCACCTCGACCGGCTCGGCAGCAGCACCGGCGCCGTCCGTGGCAGCCGAGC
>CAJMNK010000074.1 GCA_905214905.1 uncultured bacterium
CGTAGCGGGTGGTTTAAAGCTGGCCGCTGCGCGGCCAGCAGACTAAAGTCTTGAAAAAAGGCCGGCGGAGCAGTTAGCCCCGCCGGCACAACCATAGCATCAAGAAATCTGCCGCGCGCCGCGAACCCCGAGCAACACGGCTCGCGATATCAAACTACTCGCCAAAGAACTCATTGATCTTCTGCTCGTCGACGCCAAAGAACCACGTCAGGACAAAGCCGGCGGCATAGGCAAGCAGCATAGCGGCAACGTAGCCGAGCTGCTGGCCAGGAACGACGATCAGCAGGCCAAACAGACCGGAAACGCCCTGAGAAACCGTGCCGATGTGAAGCAGCGCCGCGAGCGCGCCGCCAAATCCGGCACCCAGGCAGGCCGTTACAAACGGACGAACGAGCGGCAGCGTAACGGCATACATCAGAGGCTCGCCCACACCCAGGATGCCAACGGGAATGGACTCTGCGACGTACTTCTTGAGCTTGGCGTTCTTGGTCTTAAAGTACAGCGCCAAACCGGCACCGACCTGGCCGCCGCCAGCCATCATAAGGATGGGGAGCAAGTAATTGATGCCCTTGGTAGCGCCGTCGGGATCGTTGAGCATAGCGTGGATCGGCGTGAGCGCCTGATGCAGGCCGACGGAAACCAGCGGCAAGAAGCCTGCCGACAGGATATAGCCGCCCAGGACGCCCAGCTTCTCGAAGATAAAGGTCAAAACGCTAAAGATGGCAGTCGTCAGCCATGCGCCAACCGGCTGGATGACGAGCATCAGAGCAAAGGCGCCGATGATGAGCACCAGCAGCGGGGACAAGAACGTGTCGAGTGCGTTGGGCATAACCTTGCGAATCTGACGCTCCATCCAGGCAAAAAATGCGCCAGCGATAAGAGCCGCGATCATGCCGCCCGCTGCGGGGTTGTACTGCGCATTGGTGAGCGGCAGCAGAATGGCAGTGGCAGGATCAGCCGCACCAGGCGCAAGCAGGGGCATAGCACTGTTGGCGATACACATCATGCCGGCGATGCCGCCCAGCGCAGCGGAGCCACCAAACTCACGTGCCGCGTTATAGCCCACCAAGATGGGCAGATAGGCAAACAAGGCCCAGCCCATGGAACGAATGCCCTGGTACCACCACTCGCCTGCAAGCGCGCCTGCCGTCGAGACGTTAATGACGTTGCAGATACCGTTGATGAGACCAGCCGCAATGATGCCGGGAAGCAGGGCGACGAAGACATTGGAAATCTTCTTGAGGAAGGCCTGAACCGGCTTAGACTCGTATTTGGCCTTCTGCGCGGCCTTGTTTGAGGCCGCAGCGTCAACCACGCTCTCGTCGGCAACGCCTTTCGCAAGGCCGGTGAGCTTGGAGCACTCCTCGAGCACCTTATTCACCTTGCCCGGACCCAGCACGATCTGCATCGTGTCGTCCTCGACCAGGCCCATCACGCCGTCGAGTGCCTTAATGCCCTCCGTGTCGACGTTGCCCGTGTCTTTGACGGTCACGCGCAGGCGCGTCATGCACGCCGCGTTTGCGAGCACGTTGTCTTTACCGCCCAAAAGGTCCAGCAGCTTTTGAGCCAGCTCTTTGTTCGTCATAACTCCTCCTTGTATTGGGTATCTCGTCTGGATGTCATATCAGCTCACGCCGCACACCTATTGGGCATCGGCATTGCTCTTCTCATGGCCACTCACCGCAGCACGGACATGGCCTCGCGCTCGCTCAAGAGCTACCGCAGCCTGCTCGGCATCGCAGTCCAGCAGTACCGAGACAATAGCGGTTTTTACGTGGCCGCCGGCATCTGCAAGCGCCTGAATAGCGCGCTCGCGCGTGCAGCCGGTCGCCTCCATCACGATGTTCTGGCCGCGCACCACCAACTTCTCGTTCGTCTGCTGCACATCGACCATCAGGTTTTGGTATACCTTGCCGATCTTGACCATGGCACCGGTCGAAATCATGTTGAGAATGAGCTTTTGAACCGTTCCCGCCTTGAGCCTCGTTGAGCCGGTCAGCACCTCGGGACCTGGCACGGGCTCAATGGCAAGATCTGCGCTCTCCCCGATCTTCGACCCTTGGTTGCAGGCAATTGCAATGGTCTTGCACCCAGTTGCCTTGGCGTACATAAGGCCGCCCACCACATAGGGAGTACGACCGCTTGCCGCCAGGCCAACGACAAGATCCTTCTCCGAGAGTCCACGCTCCCGCAGGTCGCTCGCGCCAAGCTCCTCGCTGTCTTCGGCACCTTCGACAGCCTTGATAAACGCCGTCTCGCCTCCGGCAATGAGCCCGACAATCAGATCGGGTGACACGCCAAACGTGGGCGGACACTCCGAAGCGTCGAGTACACCCAGACGACCGCTGGTGCCTGCGCCCATGTAAAAGACGCGCCCGCCGCGCTCGAGTGCCTCAGCAGCCCAGTCGATTGCTGTGGCAACCTGGGGCAACACCTTCGTGACCGACTGGACGGCACGAAGATCCTCATCATTCATCGTCGTGACGATTTGCAGCGATGTCATCGTATCGAGGTCCATTGAACTTTGATTACGCTGTTCGGTCGTGAATTTTGTTAAATCGAGCATTTCATTCACCTCATCTTTCCTGTTTCTCGATGTAGTTTTGCTTAATGACATGCGTCGCCCGTTCGTAGTCGCTGGCAACGTAAGCAGCGTACAGGGCATCGACAACCATAAGCTGGGCCATACGCGAAGCCATGGCACCGCTGCGGACCAAGGGTTCACTCGCAGCGACGCCGAGCACGGCATCGGCCACGGTGGCAAGCTTGGATGATCCATCTACTTTGGTAACGGCCACAACGGGACAGTTGTGACGTTGGGCCTCGGCGGTGCAGTCCAGCACCTCTTGCGTCAAGCCCGAGTAGCTAAAGGCGATTGCCATATCGCCCTCATGCATGTTCTTGGCACACAAGAGCTGATCATGCCAGTCGTCGTACAGATGGCACTCTTTGTCGACACGCATGAGCTTTTGTGCCAGATCGTGCGCGACCAAACGAGAGGCACCGATACCGAACAGATTGACTGCGCGTGCCCGCTTAAGATAGGCCGCGCATCGCTCCAAGACGGTGTAATCGAGCGTTCGCGCCGTCGCTTCGATCGTGCGCACGTTGCTTTTCATCACCTTCCCCACGATACGTTCGACGCTGTCATCCATGGAGATGTCCTCGAGGGCAACGTCTTTCTTGTCACCCAAGAGCGCCAGCTCGGCAATCAGTTCGCGCTGGAACTCCTTGTAGCCCGCAAAACCCAAGCGCTTGCAAAAGCGCAAAATGCTCGAGGGCGAGGAGAACGTGGCATCGGCAAGACCGCGGACGGACAGCCCGACCACCTCGTGCGGATGAGCGCTTACATATGCGATGACATTGCGTTCCGCCGGGCTCGCGCTGAGCTCACGCTCGCGAAGCCGCAAAAGCAATCCGTTTGCCATCTCAAACACCTCCCTTGAGAAGAATTAAAGACCAACGAACGATTCGTACCGGATATAAACAGCTTTTACGGTACATTGTGCCGCATCGTGGCGCACAAAGGGCGAGCGTTCTACCGCTCGCCCCTCAAATCCGACCGCTCGGAAATACGCGCGACACAAAATATTTCAACGAGGTCGCATTATCGGTAACAGGGCTGTTACCGATACCGCCTCGCGTGGGCGCCAATCGGACGTGCCGCAAACCTCTACCCCGCCTCGCGCATCCAGCGATCGAACGTCCCCACGCACACGCCCAGGCACTTTGCTGCCTGGCTGCGGGTAATATCGCCTGCCTCATAGCTATCGCGTACCAGCTCAAACTGAGGAGGGCACGGCTTGCGAGGTCGACCGAAACGGACCCCTCGCGCCCGCGCCGCTGCAATCCCCTCCGCTTGGCGCCGATGAATATTCTCGCGCTCCACCTGCGCCACGTAGCTCAGCAGTTGTAGCACAATATCGGCAATCAGGGTATTGGTCACATCCGGCGCGCCGCTGGCCCTGGCGCGCGTGTCAAGCAATGGCATGTCCAACACCACAATGGCAACCCCGAGCTCCTTGGTAATGCGTCGCCATTCCTCAAGAATCTCGGAGTAATTACGGCCAAGCCGGTCGATAGAAAGCACCACCAGCACGTCCCCGTCTCCCAGGATGTGCAGCAGCTCGCGATAGCGCGGGCGATCGAAGTCCTTGCCGCTCGCATGGTCGGCATAAATATTCGCCGAGCCCACGCCATAGGCGCCCAGCGCATCCAGCTGCCGATTCAGATTCTGATCGCGCGAACTCACCCGCGCATAACCATACACCGTCGCCATCTCATCCCCGCTTTCTTGTAAACCTGCCAAAAAGGGACAGGTTTATTTTGGTAGGTTTTACCTCTCGAATAGCAGGTAAGCGGGCGGCCGAGCGGACGGCAAGGTAGCTATGATCCAAATGCGGAGGGCGGCCCCGAAAGACCGCCCTCCGCTCTCCCGCCATGAGTCGAGATTTGGCTAATGGATAAGCTTAAAGTCCAAGTGCCCACGCGTGGTATTGACGCGCGAAACCTCGATAATCACGCGCTGGCCCAGTTCATAGCGAGTCCCCGTGTCGGCGCCCGTCAGCGTAAGCGCATCCTCGTCGAACTCGAACCACTCGTTGCCCAGACTCTTG
Source organism: uncultured bacterium (assembly GCA_905214905.1). Taxonomy (GTDB): domain Bacteria; phylum Actinomycetota; class Coriobacteriia; order Coriobacteriales; family Coriobacteriaceae; genus Collinsella. Next base: position 4,617 of record CAJMNK010000074.1, read on the forward strand.
ATCGAAACCAAGCCTTCGACTTGCGTCAGGTCCAAGCGCACAAAGAGGCCCATGCTGCTGACCCATGAGACCGTTCCGGCATAGCGCTCGCCCAGGCGATCCTCATAGTACTGGGCAATCTTGATCTTTTGCGTCGCATGGCTAGCGGCATCTGCCGCGCGCTCGGCATCGCTGCATGCGCGGCAGATCTGCGGCAGAATGCGCGGCAGCGACTCGCGCCCCTTGCCGATCAGCCGCGGTGTACGGACCAGGGCGTCCTTGCCGCCGAGCTGCTCATAGGCCAACTGCAGTTTGAGCACGCGGTGCACCACCAGATCGGGGTAGCGACGGATGGGACTCGTAAAGTGACAGTAGCACGGCGCGGCGAGCGCAAAGTGGCCCTCGTTGCGCGGCTTGTACAGTGCGCGCTGCATGCTGCGCAGAAGCAGCGTGTTGACGAGCGGTGCGTTGGCCGTACCGGCGGCAGCATCAACTGCAGCCTGTAGCTCATCGGGACTCCCCAGGGCGATACCGGCAGCACGGCGATCGTCGATGATGCCCAGCTGCGCCAGCGCAACGGCGGCACCGTGCAGGCTATCGGGGCTCGGATCCTCATGCACGCGATAGCAGGCCTCGATATCACGGTCTGCCAGCCACTCTGCAACGCACTCGTTGGCGAGTAGCATGGCTTCCTCGATAAGCGACGTGGCACACGAACGCTCGCGCGCCACAATCTGCACGGGTACTCCGTCCTCATCCAATAGAGCGCGAATCTCGGCCGTGTCAAAATCGACTGAGCCGCGGGCACGACGAATACGACGGCGAAGTTCGGCGAGTTCGTTGGCGGCGACAAGAAAATCGCCGAGGTCGACGTTATAGCCGCGAGCAGTTTCCTCGCACGCAAGACCGCGCTCAAGCGCCTCCTCGCGCGAGGCCTCAGCAGCCGCAACATCCTCGGCCGCACCCTCCAGCACCCCATACTCCACCGCGCCGGCACGCACCAGCAGCGCCTCGGCGCCGTCATAGTCCATACGCACACGCGAGCGAATCACGCTGGGGTACGGATCGTAATGCCGCACGCGACCCTGCGCATCGAGTTCAATGTCAACGGTAAACGCAAGACGGTCCTCGTCAGGGCGAAGCGAACACAGGTCACAGGACAGGCGTTCGGGCAGCATGGGAAGCACGCGATCGGCCAGATACACCGATGTCGTACGATGGCGAGCCTCAAGATCGATATGCCCGTCCCAAGCCACATAGTGAGAAACGTCAGCGATATGCACACCCAGCTTGTAGCCACCCTCGGGCGTGCGCTCAAGCGAAATGGCATCGTCAAAGTCGCGCGCGTCGACCGGGTCGATCGTGATAACAAAGCGGTCGCGCAGATCGCGGCGGAGCGGGTCCTTAAGCGCCGCGGACACATCGAGCGAAAGCCCCTCGGCCTCGTCCAGCGCGGCCTCGGGATAGCTATCGGTATAGCCGTAACGCGCCATCACGTATTGAACGCCCAAATCGGGCGCGTCATCTCCGCCAATGCGGCGTTCGATCGTCACGGTGCCCGATTCCAGGCGCGTCGGGTAGGTCAAAATGCGCGCGACAACGGCATCACCCGGGTGAACGCCCAGACGATCCGCCGAGGTATCCTCGGGCAGAATGAAGAAGTCGGCCTTCAGGCGCGAATCGAGCGGCTCGATCACACCGAGCGGACCAGCGGTCTGGTACGTACCCACCACGCTTATGGCTGCGCGCTCAACCACGCCTTCGATCACGGCGCGCCGCTCACCGTGCGGGCTGTTCTTAATGCTCACGGCAACGGTATCGCCATCCATGATCTCGCGCTTACCGCGGCCCATGACCTTGTAGTCGCCGTTTTCGGTTACAACGTAGGCGCTATGCTCATGGAGCTGCACGCGCCCGGTCAGGCTCGGACGGCGTTCGCTGCGCACCGGCCCGCGCTTATTGCGAGCTCCACACTTATGCTTGTTATTGCGCCCCATGGCGCCTCCTAACTATCGATTGCGAACTCCAAAGAGTCTACCCAAATGATCCGTTTTCCTGCCGTCCCCTAGGGATCAAAAAACGGGCCGCCCCGCAAGAGACGACCCGTTGGAAGGGATGAATTCCAGGCATGCCTACACGCGCAGGTAGCGGCGCATGGCGATGGCAGAACCAAAGAGACCGATAATCACGCCGACCAGAATCAGCGCAGCATAGGTCACCAGGTAGTACTGCATCGGCAGGGCAAACGACATCCAGCCGATGCTCTCCTGCAAACGCGGAATCATCAGATTGCGCAGCAGCTCCAGAACGCCGATGGAAAGCAGCGAGCCCAAAATGGCCTGCAGTACGCCCTCGGTGATAAACGGGCCGCGAATGAAGCCGTTGCTGGCGCCGACCAGACGCATAATCGCAATCTCACGACGACGCGCCGTGATGGACAGGCGAATCGTGTTGTTGATGAAGATGAATGCGATAAAGGTCAAAAGGCCAACGAGCACCACGGCGGCGATGCGGATGTAGTTGGTCACCTGGAACAGGCGGCTCACTTCCTCCTGGCCGTACAGCACGCTCGCGTTGACGTCGCCGTCATCCGCGATCTTCTGGAAGTCGGCGTTCTTCTTGAGCTTCTGGGCCGTGCTCTCGACCTTGGACGGATCGTCCATCTCAATTGCAAACGAAGCCGGCAGCGGGTTCTGGCCATCGAGCGCGCTCATGGTGGCGTCGGCGTTGCCCGACATCTTGCTCGTATACTCGGCCAGCGCGTCGTCCTTGTCCTTATAGGTCACGGACTTGACGTTATTCCACGTCTTAAGCTCGGCCTCAAAAGCCTGAACATCGGCCTGATCGGCGTCATCGCTAATGAACGCGTTGATGACAACCTGATCCTCGACGGTGCCGATCACGGAGTTCAGCATCGCGGAGCCCATGATGAACAGGCCGATGATAAACAGCGAAAGGAAGATCGTGATGACGGCGCCGAGCGAGGTAGTCCAGTTACGGAAGAAGTGACTGATTGCCTCTTTGAAGGAGTAGCCCACGTTAGTTGGTGCCATAGTTGCCGTAACCTCCCCTCTCCTGGTCGCGGATAACGTGGCCGCCCTCGAGGGCGATCACGCGACGGTGCATGCTATCGACCATCTCGCGGTCGTGCGTGGCGACGATCACGGTGGTGCCGGTGCGGTTAATACGCTCGAGCAGCTTCATGATGCCCAGCGAGATCGCCGGGTCGAGGTTACCCGTGGGCTCGTCGCAGATCAGCAGCGGCGGACGGTTGACCATAGCGCGGGCGACGGCGACGCGCTGCTGCTCGCCACCGGAAAGCTGGTCGGGCAGCGAGTCCATCTGATCGGCCAGACCGACCAGACGCAGCACCTCCGGCACCTGGCTGCGAATGACGCCCTTGGGCTTGCCGATGCACTGCAGGGCAAACGCCACGTTTTCGTAGGCGGTCTTTTGCGGCAGAAGCTTAAAGTCCTGGAACACGGCGCCAATCTGGCGGCGCAGGAACGGAACCTTGCGGTTCTTGATCTTCATGAGGTCCTGACCGGCAACCAAGATGCGGCCGCTCGTCGGCTTGACGTCGCGGTTGAGCGTCGACAGCAGCGTGGTCTTACCCGAGCCGGAATGACCGACCAGGAAGACGAACTCGCCCGGATAGATCTCGATGTTGATGTCGTCGAGTGCAGGCTTGTTGGGCTGTGCCGGATAGATCTTGGTGACATGCTCCATAAGGATGACGGGCTCGACACCGGCCTGCTTGGCCATCTTCTTGCGGCTGGCTTGCGGATCGATGGGCGCAAACACCGACGTAAAATCGGGGTTGTTGAGCGCGTTATCGAGGCTTGCGACCTCGGCGGCCTGATCGCTCTCGACCACCGGGGCAGCAGGCTGCGTGGGATCGGGAATAGCGGCAAAGAGACCGGACTGCGCAGGCTGAGGAACCGGCGTCGCAGGGGCCATGGGGTCGGGAATGCCGGCCATGGTAGGCTGCGGCGTGGCGGCGCCAGCCTGAGGCTGCTCCACGCGAGCGGTCACGGCCTGAACGGGCTCAAAACCCGCCGTGCCGGAAAGCGCGACATCGCTGGTGGGATTGTAGGCAAAGGGATCGGATGCCGGCTGTGCCTGATCTGCCGGCTGAGCGGGGGCCTGAGCAACAGGCTGGCCCTCTGAATCCGGAGTGGCGAAACGACTGCCCTGGACGCCTGTCTGCGTCTTGGGGGCATCGTCGCCCGCACCGGAGGTACGGAAGTGGTTACCCACTGGTGCTCCTTATCGTCGTGCGTTTAAACTACATGAGCGCTTTGTATTTTAGCAGCATTAGCTTTACTGCACATAAGAAGCATGGCGGGGTTTGGGTCTCACCGGCCGGCCTTGATTATCGACTTTATCCGAACACCTCCCACATTCATCCGTACATGTACGGA
>CAJMNK010000075.1 GCA_905214905.1 uncultured bacterium
GCATCTGACCGAACGAGGGTATGGGGACTCGTTCGGCCAGATGCGCCGCCGCGGTGTGCAATCTGCAATCCTTCCGCCTCTTCGGATCACAAAATCCGTTGGACGGAAAGACTTCGGGTCATCTCTTGAGCCCGTGGCTACATGGGAAACCGAATGACGGTACGAGCATCCATTCGGCTTCCAAGGCAGCCACGGACAAAACGGGGCAAAGAGCTACGAGCGACGTCGTCCCTACTCCCCCGCCACGCTCGCGCGCAGCTTAGCCGCGATGGGCTCAGACGCCAGCAGGAACACCAGCATTGCCACCGAGCACGCCAGACACACGATCCATGTGCTCGTAAAGGAGCCCGTGGCATCGAACAGTATTCCCGAGACGATGGCGCCCACCGTGCCGCCAACCATCTCGAGCGAGGTAATGGTGCCCGTGACCTTACCCAGGTCGGCCATGCCAAACTGCTTAGACGCAGCGATAGTGGGCGTTGGAGATGGTGTACTGCGCAAGGGAAATGCCCAGGTCGCTGACGATGAGCGGCTGGAACAGGCTCATGCAGTTGACGAAAATGGTGTAGCACGTGGCCATGATCACAAAGCCGGAGGCCACCACGAGCCAGCCGGGGAAGAACCTACGTTGCTGAGACATACTGTTCCTTTTTTAAACAAACGAGTAGCAAGATTGGGTGCTACCGGTGGTCGGCGATGTAGCCCAAAGCGACGGCGGCATAAGCCGCGGCGCCAAGGGGAAGCTCGGCATCGCTAAAACGTGCCTTGGGATGATGCTGAGCAAAATGCTCGTCCGTATCAGTCACGGCAGCACCCACGGTAAAGTACGCACTCGGGATCTCGCTCGAGATCAACGCGAAGTCCTCGCTCGCCATGGCGTGGAACAGCGGCAGGAAGGCGGACTTGGGCAGCACCGCGCCCACGTAGCCAAGCGACGCCTGCGTCATGCCGTCGTCGAGTACGAGCGGGGGAACATCCGAGAGTGTCTCGATAGTCGCCGGCGTACGATAGGTCGTGGCAACGCCTTTGACGACCTCCGCGATGCGGGTCTTGAGGTGCTCCATGAGCTCGACGTCGAAGCCACGCAGCGTTCCCTCGAGCACACAAGTGTCGGGGATGACATTTGCGGCCTGACCGCCGGCGAACTTGCCAACGGTAAGCGCGACCTCCTTGGCCGCCGGCACCTCGCGGGAGATGAGCTCCTGAAGCGCCAGATGCACATAGACGCCGGCCGTGATGGGGTCGATGCAGATCTCGGGGCTCGAGCCATGGCCGCCCTTGCCCTGAAGCGTGATGCGAAAACCGTACACGCCCGAGAGCGCCGGGCTGCCGTAGAGCACCAGGCCAAGCGGTGACTGGCTATTGACATGCATGGCAAAGGCGGCCTGGGGACGCGGGTTCTGCAGCAGACCGTCGGCGATGGCGGCGCGGGCACCCTCAAAGGTTTCCTCGCCCGGCTGGAACAGCAGCTTAACCGTGGCGTTGGCATCAACAAGCGCGGACTCGCGGGCCTTGAGCAGGCGCGCCGCTCCAAGCAACGCCGTTGCGTGCATATCGTGTCCGCATGCGTGCATGCAGCCGTTCGTAGAGGCGAAAGGCTCACCTGACTCTTCGGCAACGGGCAGGGCATCCATGTCGCCACGGAGCATGATGACCGTACCGGCCTGCTCGTCCGTGCAGACGCCATTGCCCTGGGCCGCGGCGGCACCGGAGCCGACAAGGCCCACAACACAGGAACCATCGACGAGCGTGGCAAATGGGATGTCCATCTCGGTCAGGCGCGCTTGAATATACGCAGAGGTCTGCGGGAGGCTATTACCCAGCTCGGGCATCTGGTGTAAATCGTGTCGCCACGCAGCGAGCTCGTCTGCAAAAGCCTGAGCTTCTGCAACGAGACTGTCACCGATAGCGGCCTGCGCCGCTGCGGTGGCCTTGGGCGCTGATTGCAGTTGAAAATCGGACAGAGCTGGTGCCATAAATGCCCTCCAGTAACGTTTTTGCAGCAAGCACTTTGATATCGTAAAGTGCAAGGTACAACTTTAAGGGCGAGGCATAAAAAATGCCGCCCCGGGAGGGCGGCGCAACAAGTTGTTTACAATTGCGGGCTCGGCTTTCGACGCAAAAAATCGAAGTGAGTCTCGCTCAAGATAATCGACAGGAAGATAAGCACGAAGCCGGCGAGCAGGCGCGAGGTGAGCGCCTCCCCCATCAGCAGCACCGAAAACAACACGCCCGAAGGGGACTCCATCGAAAGGAGCAGCGAGCCCGTCGAGGCCGGGAGATGCGCCAGGCCGACGTTTTGGATGAGCAGAGCCGCGCATGTGCAGCCCACCGAGAGAAACGCCATCGCACTGATAAAGCTCGGCGTCCACACGGACAGAGGCGCTTGGGTCTCGAATAGCAGCGACGTTGCCAGGCTCAGCACGCCGTTGCCCACAAACATCCAAAACGTGATGACGTTGATGTCCATTTTGCGACCGTACTTGGCAGTCACCGCCATCTGGATGGCGAAAAAGGCCGCGCCCGCCAGCGTAATGACGTCACCAATGTTGAATTCAACGCTATCGAGTGCGACGAGGCCAATGCCCGCTAGGCACAGCAGCGCGGCACCCAAGTTGTAGCGCGTGAGCTTTTCGCCGCTCAGGAAATAGCTCGCGAACGGCACAAGGATGCAATACGTGCCCGTCAAAAAAGCATTCTTGCCCGCCGTAGTATGTGCCAGACCGACCGTCTGCAACGCATAGGCCGCCCACATGAGCACGCCCATACTCAGGCCAACGATCAGGTTGCGAGCGTTGAGGTGCGCGATGATGCGCTTGTGGAAGACGGCAAACATGACCAACGCTGCGGGCAGAAAACGTACATAGAGCAGCGCGAACACCGGAATGGTGCCGAGTGCGTCCTTCATAGTGGTAAAGGAGTAGCCCCAGATGACCGCCACCGAAAGGAGCAGAACCTTCCAGAACAGCGGAGAGCGTGCGCCGGCGCCCCGGGGAATACCGCCCGCGCCCAAATCCTCACGGGCTACTGGGCTATCGGGCAAGTTTTCGATTTCATTGGCAGCGTATTGGGCCATGGAACATCCTCACACTCAATCTGGGCGTGGTGTCCGCACGCGTATGGCTGCGTGCCGCCTCATGGTCAAATAAAAACGGGGCGCGCCGGACCCCCGGCACGCCCCGCTACTGTAGCAATAACCAAGCGGCCCGTGCAATTCACTACGCTAAAGCATCGGGTTGGAAGACCTCGATGTTCCGACGGCGTTTACGTAGCTGTATTAAATCAATTTGGTCGACTCCAGCTTTTCGATGATCCAGTCGTTGGCTTTGATGACCGGGCGGCGGAAGACCACGCCCAAGGCCAGCGACGGAATCAGATAGCTCGCCAGAATGCCCAGCTCAATCCAGTACTCCATATGGTAGGCACCGGCCATGGCAGCGTGCATGGCGTTGATGCCGTGGGTAAACGGCAGGAACGGGTAGATCGCCTGGAACACGGGGCCGGTCATCTCGATGGGGAACGTGCCGCCCGAACCGCCGACCTGCATGACCAGCAGCACGACAGCGAGCGCCTTGCCGATATCGCCAAACGACACCGTAAGCGTGTAGACGATATTGGAGAACACGAGACTCGCAACCCAGCCCGCCAGCACAAACTGCAGCGGGTTATCGCACTGAATGCCAAAGAACAGGATGTCGCCCGCGCACACGAGCGTTGCCTGCAGCAGAGCCAGACCGCCAAAGAACAGGTAACGACCCAGGTAGATCTCGTGCAGGCGCACGGGGATGAGCTCGTTGATGAGCTCATCGTCGACCGAGACCTTCATCATGGCCGCCAGTACGATCGAGCCGACCCATAGCGACAGAATCGTGTAGAACGGCGCCATGGCCGAACCGTAGTTGCGGATCGGATAGACCGGCTTGCGGTCGAGCGCGACGGGGCCGGAAAGCGACACGGCCAAACCCTCGGGATCATTACCGATCATCGTCTTGATCGCGGCCAGATCGTCCGACATAAGGGCACCGTCGAGCTCGTCCTTGAACGCGCTGATCTTTTCCGATGCCTCACCCAGCTGATCGGAAGCCTTGTTGACCAGCTTTGCAGCCTTGGAGAGGTCCTTTGCCAGCGAACCGGATGCGTCGGTCAGACCGTCTACGGCACTATCCAGATCGCCCGAGATACCGTCGAGCGAATCCAAAACGCCCGAAATAGTCTTCTTGAGTTCATTGGCCTTGACCGAAAACGTAGAGTCGTAGTCAGTCTTGGCGCCCGAGATACCAGCCTTGGCATCCGCGATTGCCTGATCGACCTCGGCACGCGACTTGTTAACCTCTGCCATGCTGTCCGAGAGGGACTTTGCGGTTGCCTTCAGGCCCTTGGCGTTGTTGCGATACTCCGTCGCGATCCTGCCCAGCGATGTCGCCACAGACTTAAGACTGTCCTGGAGCTTTTCGTCACTCACCTGCTCGGCAAAACTGCGGAGCTGGTTAGCCACGTCATCGATATCGTTGGCACGCGATTCGAGTGCCGACGCGGCTTTGTTGAGCTGGGTCACCGTAACGTCGACATGCTGGTTCGCGGCGTCAAACGCCTTCGCAAGCTCGGTGGACACGTTGTCGAATGAGCCCGCGCTTCCGTCGATCGCGGTATTGATGGCGTCGTTGGCTGCCTTGAGCGCTTCCTCGGAATCGCTCACACCGCTCTTGGCATGCTCCATCAGCTGCTTCGTCGACTCATCGACGGTGCCCGTCTGCTTGAGCATGCCGCCCGCCGATGTCAGTGAATCGGACGTAGAGCTCAAAATGCCCGCGAGCGACGTCGCGCTCGCCTGAACGTCCTGCAGGTCCTCGACCGAATCGCCCAGCGTAGAGGAAAGATTGGCGATAAAGTTGCTCACCTGGTCGGTGCTCATATAGTCGAGCAGGCTGGACACGGTCTTAAGGCCGATGGTCGTGATGGTCTTGGTAAAGGTCTCATTCACCTGGCTCTGGACGGCGCTCGAACCCTTTTCGGTCACGATCTGGGCGATGGCGTTAGCCTTCTGGTTTTCGTAGAACTCGATGTCGGCGTGCTTCACGTTGGTCGAGAAAAGCGTCATCATGTCGGCGCTAAACGTCTTGGGGATAACGACGGCGGCATAGTATGTGCCCGACTTAACGCCCTCAATCGCCTTATCGCGGTCGTTGAGGACGACCCAGTCAAAGTTCTCGTTACCGCGCAGGGTCGCCGTCACGTTTTCGCCCACGTTGATCTCGACGGGAATCAGGTCGCTCTCGTAGCCCTCATCGGTGTTGACCACTGCAATCTTAAGGTTGCCGGTATTGCCGTACGGATCCCAGCTGCCGGCGATGTTAAACCACGCGTACAGGCACGGCACGATAATGAGGCCCATCACGACAATCAAGCCGATCACGGAGCGAGACACGTTTTGGACATCACGCTTAAACAGGTGCAGGATGTTTTTCATTTATGCCTCACCTCCTTTAGAGTGCTTGCCAAGCGGGGTGGTATCTCCATCATTTGTAGCTGTGCTGTCGCTGCCCTGAGATTTACGATGCGCACCGATATGCGGCAGACGGCTCGTGGGCTGTTCGCTGTCCTTGGTGCCCCGCTCGCTGGCGTTGAGACCAAACATGCGACGGGCAGCAGGGATGGCAGCCGTGTGCTCGCGCATCTCGCGGCGAAGATCCTCGTCCGAAAGCGCCGAGATACGCATCTGGGTATTGAGGCTCGCACGGATGTACTCGATGTTGATGAGCCAGCCACAGATGGCGATAACCGAAATGATCCAGATAACGAGTAGGATGATCTTGCCGTTATTGTCGATATCGAGCACCGTCGAAAGCACAAAGAGCAGGACCTGGACGCCTACCACGGCGGCAAAACCGCCCTTGATGTAGTACGGGTAGCGATGCTCAAACGCCACGGCATGATCGAGCAGCTCGCGACGGTACGAATCCGAATCGAGCATGACGCGCATGGCCGTGCGCAGCGAATAGCGCTGGCGCGGCAGGTCGTTGGACTCGCAGATCATAAGGCCCGTCGTGGAAAGCTGCTTATCAAAGAGCAGGTTGAGGTTGAGCAGCAACGGGCGCAGCTGCAGACCGATAAAGAGCGCGATGATAAGGAACACGCCCAGGATGCACAGGTTGAACAGGTAGTTGAACGAATACATGCCACCGACGGTCTCGCGCAGCAGGTTGATGCCATAGGTGAAGGGCAGCAGCGGATGCAGCCATTGGAAGAAGCCGGGCATCATCTCGATAGGATACATGCCCGACGAGCCGGGGATCTGCACAATGACGAGGATGACGCCAATGGCTTTACCGATATGCTTAAAGGTGGTGGACAGCGCATAGATGATGTTGACGTAGGCGAACGAGATAGCGACGCCGCCCAGCACAAAGAGCAGCGGATTGACGCACTGAACGCCAATGACCAGGTCGCCCACCGTAACGATAATGGCCTGGAACGCGCCCAGGATCACCAGCAGCAGCCAGCGGCCAAAGTAGCCCTGACGCGCCGTAAAGCTACCGATGCCCTCGCGGTCGACCTCGAGTTTGTAGATAGCGATGAGCACATAGCCGCCCACCCAAAGCGCCAGGTTGGTATAGAACGGGGCAATGCCCGAGCCAAAGCTCTTGACCGGGTAAATCGACTTGGACGTCAGTTCAACCGGAGATGCCATGAAATCTGCCACGTCATTGACGTCGACGTCCATCAGGTCTGCCAGGTCGCCCATGGACTCGGAGGTCTGCAGCGCTGCAATGTCGTTAGCGGCGGTTGCGAGCTTGTCCTGGACCTTGGCAAGCGAGGTATCGGTCTGGGCCAAGGTGGTCTTGGCCTGACCGAGCGTGGCATCGAGCTGCGAAAGCGTACCGCGTGCACTTGCAATGGTAGGCGTGAGGCCAGATACGATTCCCGTCAGATCGCCCGAGACGGCCGCAAAGGAATCGAGCGCGCTCGAAGCCTTCGGCAGCGCGTTTTGACCCAGATCTGCCTGGGCCTGGCCAAGGTTGGTCGCCCCGGTCTGAATTGCGTTATTGATAGCGTCGCTGGCACCCGAGACAGCCGCGGCATCATTTGCCATGGCGCTCGACTGCGCGGACAGACTGTTCTTAACGCTCTGAAGCTTTTCATTCTGCTCTCGAAGCAAATCGATGGTCGCTACAATGCGCGCGTCAATTTCCTTGGAACCCGTCGACGTGTCATTGACGAGAATTTCCAAGTGCCCGATAACGGCCTTATTGTGGTCGATCGTCGCTTGGAGAGACTCAAGCGAGTTGTCGATACGGGTGGTCGTAGATGTGACCGTGCCCGTCAGCTTGCCAATCGCAGAGTTCGCGGAGGCTGACGTCTTGGTGAGCGCAAGGCTGCCTTCCGAGAGCGCCTTGGAGAGCGAGGCGATGGAGTTACCCGCCGTGGCGCGAGCCTCGCCCAGCAGGTCGTTGCCCTGGGAGATCGCCTGCGTCAGCGACGGCGCCTGACCCTGCAGACCGGCAAGTGCTGCATCTGCTGAGTCAATGGAACCACTCGTCTTATCGATGGCGGCATTCATGTCGCCAATCGAATCGCGTACCTCGCCCAAGGTATCGGATGCCTCGGACACCGAGCTTGCCAGCGAATCCTGCGTCTGGGTTGCCTTGTCCTTTAAATCGACTCCGGCATCCTTGGCAATACTGGCAACGGTCTCGCCCACCGTGGAGACGAACTCCGAGTTGATCTGCTGCTCGATGGTGTTTGCACCGGTGTCGGTAACCTTGGGCGCAATAGCGCTCTTCTTCTCATTGACGTAGTACGTAAGCTTGGGCTGATGGTAGTTGCCGTCGAGCATCGAGACGAGATTGTCAGAGAAGTTCTTGGGAATCACGATGGCAGCATAGTATTCGCCACTTTCGACGCCCTCTTTGGCATCTGCCGCCGAGTCGACGAAGGTCCAGCCAAGCCGGTCGTTCTCCTTGAGCTGATCGACCACTTTATCGCCTGCGTTAAGCTCGCCCACTAGGTCGTTCTGGGTGCCCTGATCGTTGTTGGCGATAGCGATTTTAATGCCTTGGGTATTTCCGTACGGATCCCAGTTGGCAACGATGTTGTACCAGGCATACAGCGAGGGAATGACGCACACGCCCAGGGTAACCACCAGGGCGACGGGGTTCACGATCAATCGCTTGATGTCGCGTTTAAAGATTGCAAAGGAAACCTTTGCATCGGATAGTTTGCTGCCGAGACTCACGCTTGGACCATCCATCCTATCGTTTAGCCGAATCATGCTATTAACAACCATTGTACGGAGGCACTTTAGCGTGTCGCGGCACAATGGTGCTGAGTTTTGCGGGTAGCAATATACTACGAAGATGAGTTAGCGTACAGATGTACAGTATCTTTAATTCCCGCAGCTCCCAAAACCACAACCCGCACAAACTAGCAGTTCGACTAGTCGTTGGGGACGTTCTTGAATGACTAGTCAAACAAG
>CAJMNK010000076.1 GCA_905214905.1 uncultured bacterium
TCGCCTGCAGCCCGAAAACGACACCATGGAGCCTATCTACGCGACAAATCCCACGATTCTGGGCAAGGTCGTCGGTTTGATGCGCCGGTTTTCGTAATGCAAAAACGCATCACGGTCTTTGATACCATTCGCGGGTTTACCATGCTGTCGATGGCGGGATTTCATGCCTGCTACGACCTTGCCTACCTATATGGTTGGGACATGCCCTGGTTTACCCAGACCATCTTCCAAGATATCTGGCGCGCTAGCATCAGTTGGGTATTTTTGCTTATGCCGGCTGGATGTGCACCCTCTCGCGCAACAACATCAAGCGTGCCGCCAAATATGCCGCTGCCGCTTTGGTCGTATGGATCGCAACGACGCTTGTCTCAGTCGATGACTCGGTGAACTTCGGCATCATTTTCTGCATGGCGGCATGCACAGCCATTGTTGCACTCGCGCACCCGGTTCTCGATAGGGTACCTGCAGTATGGGGTATAACGATTTGCCTCATACTCTTTGCCTGTACCTGGAGCGTTCCTAAAGCGGTCTACCCTATCCCCTATCTAGCTTGGCTGGGTTTCCCAAGTCCAGACTTCGTCTCCGGTGATTACTATCCGCTCATACCATTCTTATTTATGTACCTCACAGGCTTCTTTGCCGCCCGCACGGCACAAAAAGCAAACCGTAAAGCGCCAGCATGGGCCTATGTGAATCCCATCCCGGCGCTCGCAAGCCTCGGACGCCATGCGCTGCCGTTCTATCTGCTTCATCAACCGGTTATCTTGGGTGTACTGGAGCTGATTTATTCCGTTCGGTAACGCTCGAGGCGCGGTGCGATACGGGCCGGAATCTTTACCACAATACGAACGCCGTCCTCAAGATATTCCTCGTGCAGAAGAGTTCCCTGTTCGTGCACGAGCGTGATTAACGCGCCCTCTCGATACGGGATATCGGCCGAGAGCAACACGTCTGTAGCGGCCGCTTCACGAGCAATGCGGTCGACTAAGTCATCAAGACCCTCACCCGTCTGAGCCGAGAACAGCACTGCCTCGGGATAGCGCCGACGGAAGCTCAAGCGGTCGACGCTATCGAGCAGATCAATTTTATTGAACACGGTAAGCGTCAGGCGCTCACCGGCACCAATCTCGTCAAGGACACGATCAACCGCCTCAAGCTGACGCTCGTAATCCTCATCGGAAGCATCTACAACTTTAAGAATCAAATCGGCGCCGAGCACCTCGGAAAGCGTAGATTTAAACGCGTCGACAAGACCATGGGGCAGCTTTTGAATAAAGCCGACGGTATCGGTGATCGTCATGCCACGACCACCGGGCAAACGATACGAGCGCGTTGTAGGATCGAGCGTGGCAAACAGCTTATCCTGCGAAAGTACTGTGGATCCCGTCAAACGATTAAGCAACGTCGACTTACCGGCATTGGTGTAGCCAGCCAACGCCACGCGAAACGCCGGCGATTCAATACGACTTTTCGATTGCACATCGCGACGTTGTTCAACCTGTTTCAGTTCGCGTCGAAGCGCGGCGATCTTGTTGCGAATCAGGCGACGGTCGACCTCGAGCTGGCTTTCACCCTGGCCAAAGCGTGAGCCAATACCGCCACGCGTCTGTTCCTTGGCAAGATGGCTCCACATACCTCGCAGACGAGGTAGCAGGTACTGTAGCTGAGCCAGCTGCACCTGTAAGCGGCCCTCACGCGTCTGGGCATGCAGACCAAAGATATCCAAAATCAACGCCGTACGGTCAATAATCTTGACCGGTTCGCCCACGGCTTTCTCAAGATAGGACTGCTGCGAAGGCGTCAGGTCGTCATCGAAGATAACAACAGCCGCATCCATGCGATGCACTAAACCGCACAGCTCCTCGACCTTGCCGGAGCCGATAAACGATTTGGGATAGGGTTTGACCAGGCGCTGAGACAAGCGTGCAACGCATTGGGCTCCAGCAGTGTGGGCCAGACGCTCGAGCTCGTCAAGCGAACGGTCGAGCGGCCAGGCGTTATCGCGCCACTCAACACCAACCAAGATGGCGCGCTCGGGTTCAGGCGCCGTGGGGACCAAAGGAAAACGAGCCATTAGGCAGCCTCGATGCGACGGTAGATATCATCAACGACCTCATCGATCGTAAACTCGTCCATATCGAACCACACGATGCGATCGTCACGCTTAAACCAGGAAAGCTGGCGCTTGGCATAGCGACGTGAGCGCATCTTGATAAGCTCACGGGCCTCATCCATGGTAATAGCGCCACGCAAGGCATCAATAATCTCTTTGTAACCGATTGCCTGCATCGACGTCAGTGCATCGCCCAGGCCCTGGTCCATAAGGCCACGGACCTCATCAACCAGTCCCTGCTCAAACATAAGGTCGACACGTAGGTTAATGCGCTCATACAACACTTCACGGCTACGCGTCAGACCAAACCACAAGGCATGATAGCGCTCGCGCGGAACACTGAATTTCGACTTCTGCTGGGCATATGACACGCCGTCATCGTGCATCTCGAGCGCACGAATCACACGACGCACGTTATGGGGATGAATCACGGCAGCAGATTCCGGATCGCGCTCGGCAAGCAAGGCATGCAATGCTTCCTCGCCAATACGCTCAGCAAGTTCCTGATAGCCCGCGCGACGCTTGTCCTCGAGTTCTCCCGAAGGAAAATCCATTTCATCGAGTGCAGCCTTGAGATACAAGCCCGTACCGCCGCAAAAGACCGGAAGCCGTTGCTCGCCAAGCAAACGCTCGATATGCGCCCGGGCATCAGACTGATAGAGCGCAGCGGAATACGCGACGCCCGGATCTACGATATCGACAAGGCACAGGGGCACCGAGCACTCCTCGGGCATCATCTTAGCCGTACCAATGTCCATGCCGCGATAGATTTGCATCGCGTCGCACGACAACACTTCGGACGATAGACGAGCGGCCAGGCGGTCGGCAACATCGCTTTTTCCGACCGCTGTCGGACCGACAATCGCTACAGCAGAAAGGCTTGCACCAGGAGAAATCATTAGCGAGGCTCGCCCACGACGGAGCCAGACAGATACCACGTCTTGGCGACATCAATATCAACATCGACGATTTTGCCGATGAGTTGATCGATGCTATAGCCAGCAGGAATCGGCGCATGCACCGTCTGGTTCTTGGGGCTCTTGCCCAGAAGGACAGCGTCGTTCTTCTTGCTCGTACCCTCAATAAGTGCAGGCACCACGGTGTGAAGCTCGCCCTGGTTATACTCGTGCGCCGTCGTCTCGATAACCTTGACCAGACGGTTAAAGCGCTCAAGGATAACCTCATGCGGGGTGGGATCATAAATCTCAGCTGCCGGGGTACCGGCGCGCTTGGAGTAAATAAACGTGTAGGCCTGGGCATAGCGCACCGTCTCGGCAAGCGAGAGCGTCTGTTCAAAGTCTTCCTCAGTCTCGCCCGGGAAGCCCACGATGATGTCGGTCGAAAGCGCAATATCGGGCATGCGGTTACGAATACGATCGACCAGGCCCAGATAATCCTCGCGCGTATACCGACGATTCATCTCTTTAAGGATGCGCGTAGAACCCGACTGAACGGCCAGGTGAAGCTGCGGCATAACAGCAGGCGTCTCGGCCATAGCATCGATGGTCTCGGGCAGCAGATCTTTGGGATGCGAAGAGGTAAAGAAGATACGCTCGACACCCGTATCGCCCACGGCGCGCAGCAGATCGGCAAAACGCGGCTTGCCAAAGAGATCGCGACCGTAGGAGTTAACGTTTTGGCCCAGCAGCGTAATCTCGCGCACGCCCTGGCGCACGAGCCCGGTCACCTCGTCGACTATCTCCTCGAAGGGACGGCTCTTCTCGCGACCACGGACGTACGGCACGATGCAGTACGTACAGAAGTTATTGCAGCCCGTCATGATGGGCACCCAAGCGTGATACTGCGTCTCGCGATGCCACGGCATACTCATGGCGTCGGTATCCTCATGCTCGTTCGTACGGATATGGCGCTTGCCATCCAAAAACGCCTCGGCGATGAGTTCGGCAACGTGCGCAATAGAATGGGTGCCAAAAATGACGTTGACGTTATCGACGTTGGTGAGCAAGCCCTCGCCATCGCGCTGGGCGATGCAGCCGCCCACGGCGACCACGCGCTTACCCGAAGGAGAAGGAGGAAGGCTCTTGCAGGAATTGCACTGACCATAAAGGCGCGTATCGGCAGCCTCGCGCACACAGCACGTCATGAACACGACAATATCGGCATGCTCCGGATCGAGCGCCATAAGGCAGCCATACGAATCGAGCAAACCACTCACGCGCTCGGAGTCGTGCTGGTTCATCTGGCAGCCGAATGTGCGGATAAAGTAAGTTTTACCGGCAAGAATATCGCGTACGGAACGCTGGTCCATGAGCTTACATCCTAACGATGGTATCGACGGGGCGCATAGGTGTTACAAGCGTGCGAAGGCTCACTTACGCAACAGGCTTAACGTCGTCCATGACGACGTTATCCATAGCAGCCCGATTAATCTGATGAACGTAGATAGAAAGACGAATTGCCGTGCGCGACTCTCCGTTAATGAGAATGTCGGAGAACACCGGCGCGCAGGAGACATCAAAGCCGGTCGGAATCAGAAAGCCACGCGCAATGGCGACGGCCTTGATGGCCTGGTTTACGGCACCGGCACCGACGCACTGAATGTTGACGGGGACGCCGTCTTTGACCATGCCAGCAATGGCGCCGGCAACGGACGCGGGCGATGATTTGCTTGATACCTTCAGGCAATCCATGAAGAAACTCCTGCGTTTAAAAGTACGTTTTAACTGCAATAACTGTATCGTACCGAGCGGACTCGGTAAAGATGCTATTCCTCTTTGGCAAGATCGAACGTCACGGTGATGCGATCACGCGAAACACGAATCTTAGGGTCGCCGCACAGATTGAGGTAATACCGGGCAGCGAGGTCGTTAAAGTCACGCTCGACCGCACGCGAAAACTGCGCCATATCATCCTTGGCGATACGAAGGCCTCGACGGTCCTTGGCAAGATCGACGGGAGCCGGCGCATGAGAGGTGGAATCGCGCTCGCGCAGCAGACGTGCAGTCACACCGCGAACGGGCTTAATCTGTCCCGACAGAATGCGGTGGGCAGTGCGCTCGGACATCTCAAGGCCCAGACCGGAGCAGATCCGGATAAAGTCCTCGGCATCCGAGGCAAGGCCCAAGCGATCGATAACTGGAAGCTCGCACTCGTCGTCGATAAAGAGCAGGCGCGACGTATCGAGTCGGCTCGAAGCCTGAGCGTACAGGGTCGCAGCGATCTCGGACGGAGAGCCCAGATACACATCGCAACCACGCAGCTCCTCAAGGGCAAACTCGCAGGCTGCGCGAATGATGTTGTGAGGGCCACGAGCGCATACATAGCGGCCGTCTTCATCTTTAACCGCCTGAGGCCAGCTCGACTGGTCGGCTCGCTCACCCAAACGATCGGTGGCAACGCACACCTTAAACGCAGAACCCAAATCGACGCCCGAGGTAACAACGCGCGCCTCATCCGTGTTCTGCTTGATAGAGAACAGCGCCATACCACGACCGTGAACACCCCAACGGTCCATTTTCATGCTCTCGAGCTTGGAGGTGACGCGGGCATCGAAGATACGCTCCTGCATATCCTGCGGTACACCCGAACCGTTATCCAGGAAGAGGAGGGTGCGAACACCCTCCTCCTTGGTCGTGGCAAGATAGACCTTATCGGCTCCGGCATCGCGAGCATTACGCAGCATCTCGATGACAATGTCCTCTACATGCTGAATGTCATGCTTGGCCTGACGGCGCTCGGCCTCCGAAACGCGGAGGCGGACATACCCCTCGCCAAGGTTTTCCTCGACGCGAAGGTTGCCCTCCCCCGACATCGACGCGATAAATGAGATGAGCTCGTTCGCGTCGTTCATGTTATTTAGCGATATCGACGGCACGGCTCTCGCGAATCACGACAACGCGCACCTGACCGGGATACTCCATCTCTTCCTCGATCTGATGTGCGATATCGTGCGCAAGCACCGTGGACTGGGCATCCGAGATCTTGTCCGGCTGAACCATGACATGAACCTCACGACCGGCCTGCATGGCATAGGTGCGCTCGACGCCGTCGTGAGAGTTGGCAATCTCCTCGAGCTTCTCAAGACGCTTGATGTAGTTCTCGGCCGACTCGCGGCGGGCACCGGGACGAGAAGCGGAGACGGCATCGGCAGCCTGGACCAGAACGTCAAGCACCGTGTTGGGGTCGACATCGGCATGATGGGCCTCGATCGCGTGAACGATAACGGGCTTCTCGCCATAACGGCGGGCAAGCTCGGCACCAATGACAGCATGCGGGCCCTCAACGTCGTGGTCGATGGCCTTGCCCAGGTCGTGCAGAAGACCGGCGCGCTTGGCGGTCACAACATCCAGACCGAGCTCGGAGGCCATCACACCGCACAGGTCGGAAACCTCAAGCGAATGCTGCAGCACGTTCTGACCAAACGAGGTGCGGTAGCGCAGAGCGCCCAGGGTCTTGACAATCTCGGGATGCAAGTCGTGGATACCGGTATCGAAGGCGGCCTGCTCGCCGGCCTCGCGCACACGCTGCTGAACCAAGTCGGCAGCCTTGTGATACATCTCCTCGATGCGGGCGGGGTGAATGCGGCCGTCGGCAATAAGGTTCTCAAGTGCCACGCGGGCGGTCTCACGACGGACCGGATCGAAGCTCGAAAGCACAACGGTCTCGGGGGTGTCGTCAATCACGAGGTTGACGCCAGACACCTGCTCGAAGGTGCGGATGTTACGACCCTCGCGACCGATGATGCGACCCTTGAGGTCATCGGAGGGAATATGCACGGAAGTGACGGTAACCTCGGCGGTATGGTCGGCGGCGCAACGCTGAATCGCCAGGGAGAGAATCTCCTGGGCGGTCTTATGGCACTCGGCGCGGACCTGCTGCTCGGACTCGCGGATGATGGTGGCCGCCTCGTGGGTAACCTCGCCGCGGACCTTGTCGAGCAGCTCCTTGTGAGCGTCCTCGCGCGTAAGGTCGGCAATACGCTCGAGCTCGGAAGTCTGCTTGGCACAGAGCTCCTCAAGCTCGCGAGAGCGCTTCTCGACCTGACCGGCCTGGCTGGACAGCTGATGTTCGCGCTTATCGAGCGCATCGTTGCGGCGATCGAGCGATTCCTCGCGCTGCATCACACGATTTTCGAGCGTACGAATCTCGCTCTTGCGCTGCTTGTCCTCGGCCTCGGCGGCCTGCTTGTTCTTGATGATCTCTTCCTTAGCCTCGAGCAGAGCCTCTTTTTTGAGGGTCTCGGCCTGACGCTTAGCATCACCGATCAGGGACTCTGCCTGCGCGTGTGCCGACTGAATCTTTTCGTCGGCCTCGTGAAGACTACCCTGCTTGGCGGTGCGCATGTAGGCAATGGCGGCGATGGCACCCAAAACGAGGCCAACGAGCGCTGCAATGATAGGCATGCTCACTCCTTTTTATGGATTCGTTACACAGCAAAGCGAACCGTCCTTACGAACGGCTCGCGACATTTGAGTAATATGGGCGCAGCTTATGCGGGTCGGATACAGATAAACATATAAACAAACTCATCACAGATGAGCACATATCACAAAGCAAATGACAGTAATTATCCTACGTTGAACCGCAACTACTGTCAAATAAACGCACCCGCACGGCGCCAATCGAGCGGTGAACGGCAGGGGCGTAACGGGCGCACGCTTACACGGCGCATTCCTCGCTTAAGGTATCGAGACGCGCCTTAACGGCATCGGCGGCGATGTGATAAGAAAAGCCCTTACCCATCAAAAATCTGACGAGCTTTTCGAATGCACGGACCTCGGGAACGCGGCGTTTAGCGAGCAAGGCTGAAGCGCGGGCCATGTCATCATCCACGGCAAAATAAGCCTCAGGATACCCGGGAATATCGTCAAGCACGACATGACGACGCTTGAGCTCAACCTCGATCTTGCGCTGTCCCCAGCCGCGTCGTTTGCGTTCTTCGATAAAGTACGAGCAAAAGCGGTTCTCATCCAAAAAACGATACTCGGTCGCTCGAGCAACGGCAAAATCGATCGCAGGCTGTCGAAAGCCATAGCGCGCCAACTTATCGCGTACCTCGCCCGTGGCATGATCGCGGCGCGAAAGCATCTCGGTCACCATGGTGAGCGCACATTTACGTTCGATAAGCTGCACTGCCTCGCGAAAGTCATCCCAATCACAGGGAAGGTCGGGGCGGTTTTTAACGTACAAGCGCGCCACGCGCACGGGAATCCAAATGGAACGTTCAAAACCGCCCTCAAGATCGCAATCGATATGCGCACAGGGCTTTTTAGACGCATA
>CAJMNK010000077.1 GCA_905214905.1 uncultured bacterium
GGAATGTGCGTGCATTCCAGGCGAGGGCTGTCGCTAGCGTATGGCGTTGTAAGTCTTTAGGCCTCGTCGACGACCTTGAGACCGCGGGTCTGGTCGATCTCGTTGAGGAGGTTGACGCGACGCTCGTGGCGGCCGCCCTCGAACTCGGCGTCGAGCCACTCGTCGACGATCATCTTAGCGAGCTCGGAGCCAACGACGCGGGCGCCAAAGGCGAGCACGTTGGTGTTGTTGTGCATGCGGGAGAGCTTGGCGCTGAAGGGCTCGGAGCACACGACGGCGCGTACGCCCTCGACCTTGTTGGCAGCCAGGCTGATCCCGACGCCGGTACCGCAGATCAGGATGCCCAGGTCGACGTCGCCGTTGGCAACGGCCTTACCCACCTTGTAGCCGGCGATGGGGTAGTCAAAGCTCTCGGAGGTGTCGGTGCCAAAGTTCACGACCTCGCAGCCGCGCTCCTTCAGGTGCTCGGAAATGATGTTCTTGAGCTCGACGGCGGCGTGGTCGTTACCGATACCGATCTTCATAGATGGTTCCTCTCTGGTCTGTGCGGCGCAAATGCTAAAGGTGTTTACCGCGTTCGACTGCATGATAGCGCGACTTTTGTGTAAACGCTCGGGCGTTTTTTGATCAAACGCTTTAGCAGGCAACAAGACCCGCTTTTCATGAATGAATGCCGCCAGTTTGTGCTTGAGCGCCGTCCGCCGGAACCATGGTTGCGGTTTTTGATGCATTGTTATCAAATAGAAGAGCTAATTATTTTTGAGAGCCCAGCCCGTTATGCAAGCAGGAGATACCTATGCCTACCGATTCCCTTCGTGATGCCGCGTTTTGCGATGTTTTGAACCGCGAGCTTGTTTGTGCGCTCGGCTGCACCGAGCCTATTGCCGTTGCCTATGCAGCGGCGTTGGCGAGCCAGACGCTCGGTTGCGAACCCGATCATATGGACGTTGCCTGCTCGGGCAACATCATCAAGAACGTTAAGAGCGTGACCGTGCCCAACTCGGGCGGTATGCACGGTATTGAAGCTGCAGCCGTGCTGGGTGCCGTGGGCGGTGACGCCAAGAGCGCGCTTGAGGTGCTCGAGAGCGTTAACGATGAAGACCGCGCTCGTGTGGCCGAGCTCCTCGCCGACGCCGGCTACTGCGATGTGTCGCTTGTCGAGGGTGTGCCCAACCTCTACATCAAGGTGACTGCGTCGGCCGGGGGCCATACCGCGGTCGTCGAGATTACCGATCACCACACTAATGTCACGTGCCATACGCTCGATGGTATTCCGGTATGCGGCAAGTCGGCGGGGGAGTGCGCCGCCTGCGCCGAGCGCGTGGTGGCCGAGCGTGCGGCAGATAACGCCGATACGCCCATGTCCATTGATTCCATCATCGACTTTATCGAGGACGGCGACATTGAGGGCGCTCGCGCTGCCGTTGAGCGTCAGATCGAGCTGAACGGCGCGATCAGCGCCGAGGGTCTGGCGCACGCTTGGGGTGCCGAGGTTGGCCGTACGCTGCTGGGTGCTCGCGCCGATGACGTTGCCTGCCGTGCCCGTGCCCGTGCCGCCGCCGGGTCCGACGCCCGCATGAACGGCTGCGCGCTGCCGGTCGCCATTGTGTGTGGCTCGGGCAACCAGGGCATTACCTGCGCACTGCCCGTTATGGAGTATGCCGAGTACCTGCGCTGCGACCACGACCGCCTGGTGCGCGCCGTGATGCTGTCCGATCTCATTGCCGTGCATATCAAGAGCTATATTGGTGCGCTCTCGGCGTTTTGTGGTGCTATTTGCGCTGCGTGCGGTGCCGGCGCGGCGATTACCTGGCTGTGCGGTGGCACGCGCGAGCAAATCGGTGCGACGGTCTCCAATACGCTCGGTAACGTTGGCGGCATCGTGTGCGATGGAGCCAAGGCGAGCTGCGCCGCCAAGATTTCCGCTGCCGTTGATGCGGCGATTCTGGGTCACGATATGGCTATGCAGGGCCGTGGCTTCCGTGCCGGAGAGGGTCTGATCCAAGATACTGTCGAGCAGACGATCGCTAGCATGGGCTATGTGGGCCGTGTGGGTATGAAAGATACCGACGTCGAGATCCTCAACATTATGATCGGCAAAACACGGGTTTGCTAGCTACGCGGTTTTACCAAACCGCGTAGCTAGCCGACGCTGCAAACGTCCCTAAGCGGCAATCTGCCTTTCAATCGTCGGGCATGGCCAGAAGGCCTATGCCCTCCTCTTTCAAGGCACATTGCCCGCTTAGGGGCGTTTTCGCTGACTTATGCTCAACCTGCGGCGTTGTCTTGCTCCGGATGCAGTCATTGGGGACAGACATAAATGAGTACCTACCTGCGGCGTTGCCATCGCTGCCGAATAGTCATTGGGGACGTTCTTAAATGACTAGGTTGGGTAAATTGCTTTTCAAATTTATTCAATTTGTTTTGTTAGAAATTAAGCTATTTACCCGCTTAAAGCAATTAACGGTATGCATCTGCAATTGAAAATATTGCTCGAAAAATTGTCCAAGAAGTCGCGGGGCGATTTTTGATGGGTCGCGCGTCAAGTGATTTGGCAAGTTCTTGGTTAGATATTGGTCAGTTTTGGGGCAACCTTGCCAAAAGCTTGACGGATGCAGATTTAGACGTCGACGAATGAACACTCTAGGCAGGCTCCAAGCAAAATTCTGGGCTGATTCTCGATAATCGCCTTCAATCGTCCCTTGCCAAGCGCTGGCCTCGCTTACAATCTGCTCCGACATTCGCGCGCCGCCCGGCGCTTAAGAGGGGAGGGCCCCATGGCAAACGAGATCTGGACCATCAAGCGTTGTCTCGAGTGGACCAAGGAGTACCTGGCCGAGCGCGGCGAGGAGCATCCCCGTCTTTCCGCCGAGTGGCTGCTGTGCGCCGCCACGGGCCTGGCGCGCATTGACCTATATATGCGTATGGACGAGACGCTTAACGCGGCCCAGCTCGAGACCATGCATGCGGCCGTCGTTCGTCGCGCCAAAGGCGAGCCGCTGCAGTACATCACCGGCAGCACGCAGTTTCGCATGATTGACGTCGCGTGCGCTCCCGGTGTGCTCATTCCGCGCCCCGAAACCGAGATGCTCGTCGAGGAAGTCCTCAATTATCTGGATGCCGAGGTGCTGAGCCCCGAGGCTGCTGCCCGTCAGCGTGTTGAGCTGCCTTGGAACGATGAGGTCGAGGAGGCACACAAGGCCGAGGCCGCGCTGGCAGACGAACGGGCGACTGCCGAGCGCCGTGCCGCTAATCTGACGGCTGCCGATGAGGCGGCGCTAGGCGGCGACGTACTGGGCAGCCGTGCCTATGCCGAGGAACTGGCCGATCGCGAGGCCGAGGAAGCCGCCGCGCAGGCAGCAGAAGCCGAAGCCGCGGAAGCCGCCGAGTCCGAGCTCGACGAATACGGCGTCGCCATCGAGGGTGCCGACCAGGAGACGGTTTCAGCTCAGGATGCCGCTGCGCCTGCCCCAGCCGAGCCCCGCACTGCCCGCGTTCTCGAGGTCGGCTGCGGCACGGGCTGCATTTCGCTCTCCCTTGTCTGGGAGCGCCGCGGCCACGTTACCTGCACCGCCACCGATATCGAGTCGCGCGCCATCGATCTGGCCACCAAAAACCGCGACACCCTCGGCCTCACGGCAGATGAGGTTGCCTTTAGCCTCACCAACCTGGTGAGTTCCATTCCCTGCGAAGAGTGGGGCACCTTTGATGTGCTCGTCTCCAACCCACCTTACATCCCGACCGACGTCATGCGCTCGCTGCCGCACGAGGTCAAGGACTTTGAGCCCGACCTGGCGCTCGAGGGCGGCGCCGACGGCCTCGATATCTTCCGCCGCCTGCTCAACGCGGCGCCTTACATGCTGCGCGCCGGCGGCCTGTTTGCCTGCGAGCTCTACGAGGGTACCCTCGATGCCGCGGCCGAGCTCTGTCGCCAGGCAGGCCTTTCGGACGTGCGTATCGTCCATGACCTTACCGATCGCCCCCGCATCGTCCGAGCCATCGTCACCGAGCCCAAGCAGCGCCAGTAATATTTATTAACTGGTTAGCAAAAATTATAAATTAGTTTATAATTAGGACGGCTGAAAGAGGTCGGCCCATGCAACCTCCTACCTTTCGGGAAATCATTGCCCTACTCAAGCACGATGGATTCGTGAAGGTCGCGCAAGTCGGTAGTCATGCTAAGTATGTTTCTGGTGACCGTGTTGTCACCGTGAACGGCTCTGGTGGTGATCGACCAAAGAAGGGCACGTGGGCAAGTATTCGTCGCCAAGCTGGATGGTAGTTGGAGGCAAAATGAGGCAGCGATTTACCTATGACTGCGTTCTCATAAAAGAAGACGACGGTTACTGCGCTAGCTTCCCGCAGATTCCCGGCGCCTTTGCCGATGGCGATACGCGCGAAGAAGCGATTGCCCATGCTACCGAGGCACTGATGGCGTTTTTGGCCGACGACCTCAACAACGGTTTGACTCCGGCAGGGTACGAACGCTCGGCCGAGGTCGTGGCCCTTTCAGTCGAAATCGACCACGAGGACGCTCGGGAAGCGGCGTGCCGAACATTTAAAGACGCAGCGCTGGACCTCAAAGTCTCCGCTCCGCGGATTACCGCGCTGGTCAAAGCCGGAAAGCTCGATGTTGAACTCGTCGACGGCCGTCGGATGATAACGATAGGCAGCATCGAGCGCTACGCCGCCCAAGAACGCCACGCCGGCAGGCCAAAGAAGTTCGTCGCAGTCCAATAACCCCCTCACTTTCACCGACTACTAGAGCCGCTCACCAAACCAACATGCGCTCTGGGCAAATAGGTTGAACGTTTCGTGCGAGAATGCCCCACAGTAAACAAACTTGCACCAGAGCGTAAGGGGCTGGCATACACATGCAGACGGTCTATCGGGTATACGAGGGAACGCGCGAGCCGCATCGGCTTGCCGTCGAGCGCACGGCCGAGGTGCTCGGCCGCGGCGGCCTGGCTTTGATCCCGACCGAGACCGTCTACGGTGTCGCCGTGGCAGTCAACGCCTTCTCGGACGCCGTGCCCCAAGATACAAGCGAATTCCCATCGTGGCCGCGCGATCCGCAGGCTGCCGTCAATGGCGCCGCAGTCCCTGCGCTCGGCACCGGCTATCGCCGTATCTTCACTCTCAAGCAACGTGAACTCACGCAAACCGTCGCTTGGCTGGTCGATGGCGTCGAAGCACTCGACCGCTATGGCGTGGATATCCCGGAAGATGCCCGCATACTCGCGCGACGATGCTGGCCGGGAGCCCTGACTATCGTGGTCAAGGCAGCCCCCTGCGTGCCGACCTTTATGCGCGCTGCCGACGACACGGTGGCACTTCGCGCTTCGGCCTCGCCCGTGGTGCAGGCGCTCATTCGCGCCTGTGGCAGCCCCCTTGCCTGCACCAGCGCCAACACGCATGGCGCGCCCGCGCCGGCAAGTTTTATCACGGTGGAGGGTCGCATCCTGGAGGGGGTCGATGTTGCCGTCGACGCCGGTGAGACCCCGTGTCGCGACGCCTCGACCATCGTGTCGTTTCAGCACGGCGAGCTCCAGATCCTGCGCCAAGGCGCACTTCCCGCATCAGAGATCGAACGGGTCCTGTCCGACCCGATGCAATAGAAAGGTTTAAGCGATGTCGTTGAATCTGGGCAGCCTGGGCATGGAAGATGCCTCGTTTGACTTTGGCGGTTCCTACATCATGGCGCTCGACTGCGGCACCACCTCGGTACTTGCGACCATCGTCGACGAGTACGGATGCATCGTCGCGCAGGCACGTCGCAGCGTCAAAACCAGCTTCCCGCGTCCCGGCTGGGTGGAGCAAGACCCCATGGCGGTCCTTGCTAGCCAGATCGCCGTCATGATGGAAGTCCAGTTTAAGAGCGGTATCCACTCCGACCGCATTGCCGCCATCGGCATCTCCAACCAGCGCGAGACCACGGTGGTCTGGGATCGCGTGAGCGGTCAGCCGATCTATAACGCTATCGTATGGCAGTGCCGCCGTACCGCACCTCTGATCGACGAGCTTGTCGAGCAGGGCGCAGAAGGGCTGGTGCGCTCCCGCACGGGACTCACGCTCGACCCGTATTTCTCGGCCTCCAAGGTGCAGTGGATTCTCGACAACGTCGACGGCGCACGCGAAAGCGCGGCGGCGGGCGACCTCATGTTTGGCACCATCGACACCTGGCTCATCTACAACCTCACCGGCGGCCAGGTCTTTGCCACCGACTACACCAATGCCAGCCGCACGGCACTCTTTAATATCCATACGCTCGATTGGGACGACGACCTGCTGGCACTCTTTGACGTTCCACGTTCCATGATGCCCGAGGTTCGCTGGAGCTCGGGCGACTACGGCCGCGTCGCGAGCGACATCATGACCAACATGCCGCCCATCATGGGCGTGGCGGGTGACCAACAGGCGTCGCTGTTCGGCCACTGCTGTTTCCGTCCCGGCCAGACCAAAAACACCTATGGCACGGGTTGCTTTATGCTCATGAACACCGGCGACGAGATCGTCGAATCCAAGAATGGCCTGGTCTCCACCATCGGTATCGCTGCGGACGGCAAAGTCAGCTATGCGCTCGAGGGCTCTATTTTTGCCGCCGGCTCAACGATGAACTGGCTTCGCAACAACATGGGCATCATCTCGAGCGTGAGCGAGTCGGCACAACTCGCCGCTTCGATTAGCGACAACGAGGGCTGCTACTTCG
Source organism: uncultured bacterium (assembly GCA_905214905.1). GTDB lineage: Bacteria > Actinomycetota > Coriobacteriia > Coriobacteriales > Coriobacteriaceae > Collinsella. Next base: position 6,710 of record CAJMNK010000077.1, read on the forward strand.
TTCCCGCCTTTGCGGGTTTGGGTGCTCCCTGGTGGGACCCGCATGCTCGCGGTATCGTGTGCGGTCTGACCGGCGCCTCGAGCCGTGCGACCATCGTACGTGCCGCCTGCGAATCCATGGCATATCAGAGCTACGACGTGCTGCGCGCCATGGAGCAGGACGTGGGGCTTTCGATTGAGCGCCTGTCTGTCGATGGCGGTGCCTCGCGCAACGAGTTCATCATGCAATTCCAGGCCGACCTGCTGGATATCCCCGTGCTGCAATGCGAGACGGTGGAGACCACGGCAATCGGTGCCGCGTACTTGGCGGGTCTTGCCGTCGGCTATTGGGAAGACCTGGAAGAGCTGGAGCAAAATGCCCAGATCGTTAGGACCTTCCTTCCCCACATGTCCGCCGAGCGCCGCGAACAAAACCTTGCGGGCTGGCGTGATGCAGTCAGGCGCTCGCTCAGTACCGCACAGTAGGGCTGCGATGGGCTGCTCGATACAACAAACCGCTAAACTAATGCATGGCGTGCGGCGGCAACATTGCTGCGCGCCTTGTCAGCAAGGCCGTTTTGCGGCCGCAACGAAAGGGGCAATCAACCCATGACCGTCACCTACGATGCGTCCCGCGTGACGCTTGTCGATCACCCGCTCGTCCAGCACAAGCTGTCGATCCTGCGCGACAAAAACACCGGCACCAACCAGTTCCGCCAGCTCGTGCGCGAGCTCGCGCTTTTTGACGGCTACGAGGCCATGCGCGACCTGCCTATGGAAGACGTCGAGGTCGAGACCCCCATCACTACCGCCACGTTCAAACGGCTCGCCGGCAAGAAACTCGCCATCGTGCCCATCCTGCGTGCGGGCCTTGGAATGGTCGACGGCATTCTCGACTTGGTGCCCTCCGCTCGCGTGGGCCACATCGGCATGGAGCGCGACGAGGTCACCCACGAGCCGCACGAGTATTACTGCAAGATGCCCAAGGATATCGACCAGCGCATCTGCCTGGTCGTCGACCCCATGCTCGCCACGGGCGGTTCGGCCGAGATGGCCATCAGCTACCTGCGCGAGCGCGGTGTCAAGGACATCCGCATGCTGTGCATCGTCGCGGCCCCCGAGGGCCTCAAGTCGCTGACCGAGAAGGATCCTGACGTACATATTTATACGTGTGCTATCGACGACCATCTCAACGAGGCTGCCTACATCGTTCCCGGCCTCGGCGACGCCGGCGACCGCATCTACGGCACGCTCTAGTCGCTGGGCTAAGACGGCCGCGGCTGCAAATACGAAGAAACGGTGCGCGCGGTCGAACAAAAGGCGACCGCGC
>CAJMNK010000078.1 GCA_905214905.1 uncultured bacterium
TCGAATCCGCCCGGGGGCACCAGAGATTTGCCGAGCCCGGTACCGCCACGGTGCCGGGCTTTTCTGGTTCAATGCCATATCAAAAATGAAGCGCCCGCTTGCTGGGGGAGCAAGCGGACGCCTGTGAGCGAATATGTTTGCGGCGAGAGCCGTAATGAGCGGTTGGGTGGCGACTAGTTGGTCGTACCGGAATCGCCGCCCGTACCCGAATCCGAACCCGAGCCAGAAAGTGCAACCGTCAGCGTAATCGTGCTGTCGGTGGACTGCTTGCCGGTGGGGGAGACGCCCGTAACGGTGGCATCCTCGTTACCGCTCACGGGATTGCCGTTCTGGTCACAGAAGCCAATGTTATAGAAACCGGCGTTGTTGAGCGCGGTAACGGCGGCGGAAATGCTCTTGCCGTATAGGTTGCCCGGGACGGAGGCCTTGCCGGACTTCTTGGCAATGACGACGGTAATCGTGGCGCCGGGCTTCTGCTTGCCGCTGGGGTTCCAGCTGATCACGGTGCCCTCGGTAACCGAGTCGTTCTCCTGGTAGCTCACGTCGACGCCAAAGCCTGCCATATCGAGGGCGTTGCGCGCCTGGGCCTCGGTCATGTCGGTTAGGTCGGGGACGGACGTGGTATCCGGGCCACTCGAGACCTTGTACGAGATGGTCGTGCCCTTCTCGACTTCCTTACCGGCTTCGGTGCCCTGTTCAAAGACCTGGCCCTCATCGGCCTCGTTGGCCTCCTCGGAGGCGTTGCCCTTCAGACCAACGCTTGCCAGCGCGGCTTCTGCCTGGTCCTTGGTCAGGCCAAGAAGCTGGGGAACCTCAACCTTCTCGGAGGGCTTGGGGCCCTTGGAGATTACCAGGTTCACCTTGGTGCCCTTGGCCTTCTTGGTGTGGCCGTTGGGCGTCTGCTCGGCGACCTTGCCCTCGTCGACATCGTCGTTGTAGCTTTGGTCGATGGTGCCGACCTCGAGGCCGGCTTCCTTGATCAGCTCGACGGCAGTCTGCTGGTCCTTGCCCAGCACGTCGGGCACGGGGACCTGCTCGCCGTCAAAGAGTCCTGTGGCAAAGGCCACCACGATGCCGATGACGGCAACGGCTGCCACCACGGCGGCGATGATCTTGTTCTTGTTGGATTTGGGCTTTTCGACCTCGTAGGAGCCGGTGGAGCCCGAAACCGAGCTACGGGCGGTATTCTGGCCGCTCACGCCCGAGACGGGACGCACCATGGCGCGCGTCTGATCGGAAAGCTCGCGAGTCTTGGTGGCGCCAAGCTCACCGGGGGCACCGATGATGCGCGTGGGCTCCGAGATGTTGACGGCACGACCGGACAGGTAGCTGTTGAGCACCTGACGCAGCTCGTCAGCGGTCTGGAAGCGGTTTGCCGGGTCCTTCTCCATGCACTTGAGGATGATGCGCTCAAGGTCGGCGTCGACACCGGAGTTGATCTGGCTCGGCGGAATAGGCAGCTCGTTGACCTGCTTGAGTGCGACCGAGATGGCGTCGTCACCGTCGAAGGGAACGCGGCCGGTGGCGCACTCGTACATCACGACGCCCAGCGAGTAGATATCCGAGGTGGGGCCGAGGTCCTGACCGCGGGTCTGCTCGGGGCTGACGTAGTGGGCGGTTCCCAGCACGTTGTTGTCTTGCGTGAGGTGGCTGTTCTTGGCACGCGCGATGCCAAAGTCCATCACCTTGATGTTGCCGTCGGGCAGCACCATGATGTTCTGCGGCTTAATGTCGCGGTGGATGATCTCGTGCTTGTGGGCGACCGAAAGCGCAGAGCTGATCTGCGAGCCGATCTGGGCGACCTTCTTGGGGTCGAGGGCGCCGTGGCTCTTGATGCCGCTCTTAAGGTCAGTGCCGCGCAGGTACTCCATGACGATGTAATAGGTGTCGCCGTCCTTGCCCCAATCGTAGACGCCCACGATATAGGGGGAGGAGAGACCGGCTGCTGCCTGCGCCTCCTGCTTAAAGCGTGCAGCGAAGGTTGCGTCGCCAGCATACTGTGGCAGCATGATCTTGACGGCTACCGTGCGGTCGAGGACCTGGTCCTGTGCACGGTAGACGGTCGCCATGCCGCCTGTTCCCACCTTATCCTTGAGGAGGTATCTTCCCCCGAGGACCCTCTGTTCCATTCCTGCTCCTAACATAACTATTCGCTCAACGATGTGTGTAGTACCTACGATGTGGCCGCTGGGGCCGTGTGGCGCGTTGCCGCTAACTCTTCGGCCGCGGCGCGCCTCGGGTGTCCGATTCGATCATGGGCATCACGCTCCCTGTGCGGCGAGCGCCGCGGTCAGGACGATGCCGGCAATCTTGGCCGCCTTGACGTCATGTTTGTCGTAATCTTCCAAGGCCACCGAGATAGCGACCGTGGGTGAATCGTAAGGTGCAAAGCCAACGAACATCGAGTTGACGTTGGTGCCGCCGGTCTCGGCCGAGCCGGTCTTGCCGGCGAACTTGACGCCGGGGATTTGGGCATCGGTGCCGGTGCCGGACTGGACGACGGCGAGCATGGCCTGCTTGACCTGGTCGGCCGTGGCGGAGCTGACGGCCTGACCCAGCGAGCGGGACTGCGTGGTCTTGACCACGGTTCCATCCGGGGCGAGTACCTGGGCTACAAAGTACGGGTCCATGACCACGCCGCTGTTAGCGATGGCGGCGGCAATCACGGCGTTTTGCATGACGGTGGTCTGCGGGCCGGGCGTGTGGTCCATGCCGACAGGCTGGCCGGCGCCGGCCCAGGCGGGCTCCCACTCGGTCATGAGCGACGGGTCGGCCATGATGGAGGCCGCGGAGGTCAGGTCCTGGCCGAGCTTTTGGCCGTAGCCAAAGGCGTTGGCAAACTGCACGAGCGTGTTTGCGCCAACTTCGTTTGCCACCTGGCCAAAGACGACGTTGGAGGACACGGCAAAGGCCTGCTGCAGGCTGATGGTGCCGTAGCTCTCGTTGGCATAGTTGGTGACCGGTGCGTTGCCGATGTCCATGGAGCCGGGCGCCTGGTAGGTGCTGGTAAGGCTGGCAGTACCGGTCTCGAGTGCCGCAGAAAGCGTAACGACCTTAAACGTTGAGCCCGGCGTGTACAGCGCGTCCATGGCGCGATTGTACATGGAGCCGTCCTCGCCGCCGCCCGTCTGCAGCAGGGCATCGATGTTGGTGTTGTCGTAGGTGGGCGAGCTGGCACATGCGAGCACCGCGCCGGTACGCGGGTCGATGACCACTACAGCGCCCTTAAAGCCCTTGAGCGCCTGCTCAGCAGCCGTCTGGATACGCGAGTCGATGGTGAGCTTGGCGGTGTTGCCCGGCTGGGTCTGGCCCGCGAGCGACGCGATGGCGTTGTTCCAGCTGGAGTAATCCTTAGAGCCGGTGAGCGTGTCATTCATGACGCTCTCGATGGCGGTGGTGCCATACTGCTGGCTCACGTAGCCAACCACGTGCGCTGCCAGGTTACCGTTGGGGTAGGAGCGTACGTAGGTGCCGTCCTCCTGCTGCAGCGACTCGGCCAGCGTCACGCCGTCTGACGTGATGATGGAACCGCGCTGGATGTACTTGGAGCGGGCGATGGTGTGGTTGTTGGTCGGCATATCCTGATAGTCCTTGGCCTTGATGACCTGGACATAGGTGAGGTTGCCGATAAGGATGGCGAACAGCGCCGTAAAGGCGAGTACCGCGCGGGTTAGACGGTTGGCGAGCGCAACGCGGCCGAGCACACCGGATTCAGGCGTGTCTAGCAGGCGACGGCGCATGCGCGAGCCGACGGAATGGCTGCCGCTGCCGTAGGAAGACGAGGTGGCAAAGCGCGTGCCCGTCGGGGCGGCGGCAGATGCGACCTGATCATCGGTGATGGCAGCCATGGTGCCGGTGCCGGTAAGCTCGGCCTCGCGTCCGGTCGCCTCGTCACCGGCGCGCAGCAGGAGCGCGACGATGATAAAGCTCGCCAGCAGCGAGGAGCCGCCCTGGCTCATAAAGGGCAAGGTGACGCCGGTCAGCGGGATCAGGCGGGTAACGCCGCCCACGATTAAAAAGGCCTGGAAGCTGATGGCGGCCGTAAGGCCCGTGGCACTAAAGGCGGCGAGGTCGGATTTAGCGCGGGCAGCCGTGGTGAGGCCACGCACGGCAAAGAGCATAAACAGGATGAGCACGGCGCCGCCGCCCAAAAGGCCCATCTCCTCGCCGATGGCCGAGAAGATAAAGTCGGACTCGACGACAGGGATGTTGTTGGCCATGCCGTTGCCGATACCAACACCGACCAGACCGCCATCGGCAAGCGAGAAGAGCGACTGGACGATCTGGTAGCCCTGGCCCTGGGCGTCCTTAAACGGATCGACCCAAACCTGGAAACGCACCTGAACGTGAGACAGGAACTTGTAGGCGCCCACGGCTCCAACGGCTAAGAGCGCAAGGCCGATAACGACATACGAGAATCGTCCCGTGGCAACGTAGAGCATCAGCAAGAAGATGGTGTAGAACAGCACGGCCGAACCCAGATCGCGTTCGAAGACGACGACGAGCAGGCACACACCCCACACGGCAAACAGCGGCAGCAGCAGTCGCAGGCGAGGGATCTTAAAGCCCAGGATCTTGCGGTTGGAGATGGAGAGCAGCTCGCGGTTCTCGGCCAGGTACCCGGCCAGGAACAGCACGATAAAGACCTTGGCGAACTCGCCGGGCTGGATGGTAAAGCCCGCGATGCGAATCCACAGCTTGGAGCCCGAGATCGTGGTGCCGATAAAGATAGGCAGCATCAACAGAATGATGCCGATAATGCCAAAGGTGTACTTGTAGCGCATGACTACGTCGAGGTTCTTAACCAACGCGAGCGTTCCCACCATCAGGGCCACCGAGACAAACAGGATGATGAGCTGTGAGATGGCGAGAGCGGGGGCGAGACGCGTCACGAACGTGATGCCGATGCCCGAAAGCACAAAGACAATGGGCAGGATGGCGGGGTCGGCACCGGGCGCCAAGATGCGCACGGCAATGTGGGCCGCGGCAAAGGCGGCAAAGAGGCCGATCGGTACGGCGAGCGTCTCAAAGGAGATGGCAGCGCCCGCGGTGAGGACGTACATCGCATACAGCAGGATGACGGGGAACGCCGAGGCGATGAGCAAGAGCAGCTCGGTGTTGCGGCGACTCATAAGCGGCACTCCCTTTCTAGTTCTTTTCGGAGGCTTCGGCCTCGGCGGACTGTTCGGCGGTTTTCTCGGAATCTGATTCGGAGGTCGATCCCTGGTCGGTGTTGTCGCGAATCGTTTGCGCGTCGATCACCTGGCGGGTCTGCTCCTCGTCGATCTGGTGGCGGTACTTGGATATCGTGTCCTGCGCATCGTCGACACTTGTTTGCGGAATGCCCGCCTTGAGGCGGTTTTGCGTGTCTTCGGGCAGGTCGGACAGCTTGATACTGGTTTCGCTTTCGAGCCAGTGGAGCTTGAGTCCGAGCGGCTTGCCGGGCAGGCCGCGCCAGACGGCGACATTGCCCTGGTAGGTACCCAGGTAGTACGAGCCGGTGACACCCGTGTAGGCCCAGATGGCAGCCGCCAGCACCAAGACGAGACCTAAGACGACGCCGATGGTGACGTTGCGGCGACGCACGCGTTGCGCCTCGCGCATAACGCCATCGTCAACCAGGTCAACGACTACTACGGTCACGTTGTCGTGGCCGCCGGCGGCAAGCGCCGCGTCCACTAGGTTGTCGACGCAGATTTGCGCGGTTGAGGACTGCGTGGCGATGTTCTCGATATCGCTATCGGGAATCATGCTCGAAAGGCCGTCGGAGCACAGGATCAGGCGGTCGCCTTCCTCGATATGCAGAGTGAAGTGGTCGGCATACATGGCGGGGTCCGAGCCCAGCGCACGGGTGATGACCGAGCGGTTGGGGTGGACGCGAGCCTCGTCTGCCGTAATCTCACCGGCGTCCACGAGCTCCTCCACGTAGGAGTGGTCGCGGGTCACGCGGATGAGCGTGCCCTCGTGGAGCAGGTAGGCGCGAGAGTCACCCACGTGGGCGATGGCGAGCGTGTCGTTTTCGATATAGGCGCAAGTGGCTGTGCAGCCCATGCCGGGCTTGCCCAGGCCGTTCAGGGCCGCCTCGATTACGGCGGCGTTGGCTGCCTCGACGGCTGCGGCCAGGCGTGCTGCGTCGGCGGACTGCGGGGCCGTCTTGGCAATAGTCTCGACGGCAATGGAAGAGGCTACCTCGCCGGCGGCGTGACCGCCCATGCCGTCGCATACGCAAAAGAGCGGCGACTGCACCAGGTAGGAATCCTCATTGTGCGGGCGTACGCAGCCAACGTCAGAGCGGGCGCCCCACATGAGTTGCGTGGTGGTGCCGGCATCATAGGTCGAGTCGGTCTCGATGCGCTCCTCGGTCAGGGGCTCAAAGCTCATGGTCGAGCCGGGGTCTTTGAGCTTGGTCTCAACGGCGGCAACGTCGATCTCGGCTGTGTCACCGGGAGAGACGGTGTCGGTCTCGGCGTTTGATTCGGAATCGCCGGTGTCCGGGGAGCCGGGCTCCTCGGGCGCGCGGGCGGTCGACTCGTCGTCTTGCGGGCTGACGTCTATAGGCTCGGGCGCCGGCGTAGACGCGGGCGCAACCTCGGATGCCGGGGCTATGGGAAACGCCGGCGCGGCGGGCTCGGGTGCCGCAAACACCGCAGCGCTCTCGTTGATTGCCGCGGCGACGGGCTCTGCAAAGTGAGCCGGCGCCGGGGTTGCTTCGGGCGCTGTGGGCTGTTCCGCAGCATGTGCGCCGATGGGCGCCGCTACGGCATCCTCTTCGTCCTCGTTATCGGCGAGATCCGAAATATCATGCGTTACATGCGAAAGAGGCAGGGAGAACACGGTGTCCTCGGGTTCCACGGGTGCGGAGCCCGCCGGAGCGGCGTGGGCCGGCGCAGCTGTGGCGGCAGCCGGTGCCTCGGTCATAGTTGCGGACTTGTTCTCCTCGTCGATCATCGACGGTTCACCTTCATGACCACGTCGCCAATCTGGACTTCGTCGCCCTCACGCAGCGTCGCGGGCTCCACGAGCTGGCGGCCGTTGACGAGCGTGCCGTTAAGCGAGTTGAGGTCCTCGATGATGAGCGCCGGGCCCTGCAGCGAAAAGCGCGCATGCGAGGCCGAGACGAACGGTTCGTTGATGCAGATGTCCGAAGATGGCGAGCGACCGACGATGACGGGGCCGAGCATGTCTACGTGGATGCCACGGATGCCGCGCGGGCCCTTGTCCACATCGATCGTCCAGATAGCCGAGTCGCGGCGCTGTCCGCGCACAAGTCCCACGCCGGTCTTCATGACGGCGAACAGGAAGATATAGAGCAGGGCGACCAGGACGATGCGGCCTGCAAAAAGGACGATATCGATGTTCATAAGCGACTATCCCCTAAATTCAAAGGTGCTCAGGCCAAACGTCAGCAGATCGCCGTTGCGCAGCGGGCAGCGCGTAATGCGGCGGTTGTTGACGAGCGTGCCGTTGGTGGAATTGAGGTCCTCGATCGACCAATCCGAGCCCGTAAAGGTGAGCTGGGCGTGGCGGCGCGACACGTTGGGGTCGCGCAGGGCAATATCGGAAACCGAGCGCTCGCGACCGATAGTCACCTGTGCGGAGGTGATGCTATGGCTCTCGCCGCTCACGACGTCGACGAGCTGGGCGAGCGGGCGCTGCGGGGCGCGAGTGCTCGCCATGTTGGAGGCGATGCCGGCTGCGGCGCCTAGGCCCACGGCGGCACCGGTCGCGGCGGCTCCGCCCATGCCGGCAAGCGCGTCGCGCGAGACGGTCTGCGGCACCGGGATGGGTGCTGCGGCGGGGTCGGGGACGCTAGGCGCGAAGGGGTCTGCCACGGCAAGCGGGTCGGGAGCGGCGGCGCGAGGCGTC
>CAJMNK010000079.1 GCA_905214905.1 uncultured bacterium
AAAATAAACCTGTCCCTTATTGGCAGGTTTCCCGTGGGGCGGGCACTGATGAAGTTTATCGCGAGTTCCGCACGAACAGGAGGCCACTTAATGTGGCCTCCGTCGTGAGCAGGACTGTAGAGCAGGAAAGTTCATATGCGGCCGTTGGCGCCCGGGCAGCGCCGGGGACCGCGCCTTTGCGACTACAGCGTCATGTTCGGATCGGCGTCGACATCGAACGGCGAGATTTCACCTCGGTCGAATTTACGGCGAGCGACCTCCGCGATCATGGCAGCGTTATCGGTGCACGCCGAAAGCGGCGGTACCGTTACGCGGATCCCCTGACGCCCAAGCTTCTTAATCATCATCTCGCGCAGATGCGGGTTGGCCGAGACGCCGCCGCCGATGCAGTATTCCTTGCATCCGGTGGCATGCAGGGCGTTTTTGGCCTTCTTGTACTGCACGTCAAAGACAGCTGCCTCAAACGAAGCCGCCAGATCGGGCAGGTGAATCGTGCGCCCGGCTTTGGTCTCCTGTTCAATGTAGAGCGTCACGGCCGTTTTAAGACCCGAAAGCGAGAAACGATAGTCTCCCCTGCTGTTAAGCGCGCGAGGAAAATCGATCGCGCGGGGGTTGCCCGTCTCGGCCAGCTTGGAGATGATGGGGCCACCGGGATAGCCCAGACCCAACGCCTTGGCTACCTTGTCGAAGGCCTCGCCCACAGCATCGTCGAGTGTCTCACCAAGTACCCCGTAGTCGCCCCATGCCTTCACGTGCACGAGCATGGTATGACCGCCCGAGACGAGCGTGAAGATAAACGGCGGCCTGAGATCGGGCTGCGCCAGCAGGTTGGCGAACAGATGGCCCTCCAGATGGTTGACGCACACGAGCGGCTTGCCGGCGGCATAGGCAAAGCCCTTGGCGAAGGCGACGCCCACTACCAGAGCACCCACCAGGCCCGGACCCTGTGTCACGCCAACAGCGGCGAGTTCGCTCGGCGCGATGGCTCCACCCTCAAGACCAAGCGATGCTGCGGCATCCTCGAGCGCCGCATCCACGACACTCACAATCACCTCAACGTGTTTGCGCGAGGCGATCTCGGGCACCACGCCGCCAAAGCGGGCGTGAAAATCAATCTGTGTCGACACCTGGTTGGCCAGCATATTGCCATCCGCATCGATAATCGCCACGGCCGTCTCGTCGCAGGAGCTCTCGATAGCGAGCACTAGGCGGCGGCGCTCAATTTCGGCACGCTCCCCCTCGGAGCGCCCAGGCGCAGGCAGCGGCCATACGCGCTGCTCTGCCGCCGTCGGCTCGGGCGAAGCATTGTCGACCGGAAGCACCAGGGGCAGCGGAGCCGTCATGACGATGGCGTCCTTGCCGGCACCATAGTAGCCGCGGCGACGGCCAGCCTCGGTAAAGCCCAGAGCGTTATAAAGCGCGGTCGCTCCCTCGTTACCGTCCTCGACCTCGAGCGAAGCCGTAGTGCAGCCGAGCATCTGGGCATCATAGCTCACGTGCGACAGCAGCTTGCGGGCAATGCCCTCACGGCGATGTGCCGGGTCGACGGCGACATCCAGAATCTGCACATCACCGTCCACGACCATACCGCCGGCAAGGCCCAGCAGCTTGCCGTCGTCGTGTGCCACCCACCAACTACGCGGCGCAGCGACGTCCTCGCCCAGTTCGGACAGGAACATGCCCGGCGTCCATGCCTCGTGTCCGGCACCTTCAAAGCAGGCAGCCTCCAGCGCGCTTGCGCCCTCGGCATCCGCCGCGCCCATGGGACGGAACTGCAGATGACGACCGGCGAGCTCATCGGCAACACCCGTAATTTCGCTCTGCGCACTCTCGGCAAGACCAAGACGCTTGCGCTCGTTTTCCTCGGCATCCGAAAGGCGCGTGTAAATCGGCAGGACGCGGGCCGGATCGCCGTCACCCGCAGCGTGCGCGAGCAGCAAGCCCTCGCCCGAAGGCCACCACAGGTCGCGCTCCACGCAGCGGGCGGCCTCGTCCTCACCCAGCAGCTTGCCATAGCGCACTAGACCGTCACCGGTCAGCTGAACCTGGCCCCAGTCCGCTGCTTGGCGCCACTCATCGAGCGCCACGGCGGCCTTGACCACGTGTTCGCGCTCAAATTGACGCTCGGGACCCTCATCGACCAGCATATACAGCGCCGGATATACCTCACCGCGCATAGCATCGGCCAAGATACCAAGCTTGCCGCGCACGCCAGCCTTCCACGCCGTCCAAGCGCAAGCGTCGAGCGTCGACACGCCCAGCAGCGGAACATTGGCACCACGCGCGAGGCCCTTGGCAGTGGAGATGCCGATGCGCACACCCGTAAAGGACCCCGGGCCGCGGCCGACCACATAGCAACCAACATCGCTGCGATCCAGACCGGCTTGAGCCAGCACGCCATCAACGGTATTCACGAGCTCAACGTTGGCGTGACGGCGACACATGTGGTCGCCACTCACGAGCTTCGTCTCACCCGTCTGCCCATCAATCCAGCTTGCCGCGCAGGCAAGCATGTCAGTCGAGGTATCGAGCGCCACCACCAGCGCGTTGTCGTTATGCAAGCTCATCTTGTACAGCCTTATCAATCAAATGGGAAAGCTCCATTGCGCGGTCACCGTGCGCCTCAAGCGTTATCGTTCGCACGTCGCTGTCGCCCTCATCACGCCTGAGCGTCACCGAAAGATACTCATCCGTCAGCTCGTCCTGGAATTGTTCGCCCCATTCCAGCAGGCAAGCACCCTCATAGCCCAGCACATCGAAAATGCCCGTATCCTCGAGCTCGTAGGCATGCTCCAGGCGGTATAGATCAAAGTGAAACAGCGGAATACGACCTTGATCGTGAACGGCCATGAGGGCGAACGTAGGGCTCGTAACCATATGCCCATCGCCCAGCCCGCGCGAGACGCCCTTGGTAAAGTGAGTTTTGCCCACTCCCAGGCCACCGGTCAGGATGAGCACATCTCCGTCCTCAAGGCACGGTGCAATTAGCTCGCCAAAGTACTCCGTATCGGCAGCGCAAGTCGTTTTGTAAGTACCTACCCCCAGGCGCTCCAGGGACATATATGCTCCTTATTATTCCGAGGCGTCCTCTGGTGCGGGATGTCGCCCCAGATAGTCGCCCAGCATCTTAAAGTCTTCCTCCAGCAGCTCCTGCCACGCTGGATTGCGTAGCGCTGCTGCCGGATGGAAAGTGGGCATCACCACAAAGTGCCCCATCTGATGGAACCTGCCGCGCAGCTTGGTAATGCCGATCTCGGTCTTGAGCACAAAGTGCGTTGCGGGGTTGCCGAGCGTCACGATGATATCGGGCCAGATGCTTCGAATCTGCTCGCGCAAAAACGGCGAGCAAGCCAGCACTTCCTCGGGACGCGGATTGCGGTTTCCCGGCGGGCGGCACTTAAGCACGTTGGCAATGTAGACGTCTTCGCGTTTGAGCCCCGCCAGCGACAAAATGCCGTTGAGGTCCTCGCCTGCCGCCCCCACAAAGGGCTCGCCCTGCAAATCCTCATTGCGGCCCGGCGCCTCGCCAATAAACATCACGCGAGCGTGGGGGTTTCCCACGCCAAACACGATGTTATGGCGCGACTGGTAAAGCTGGCAAAGGTGACAATCGCCCAGAACGGCCTCGATCTCCTCGAGTGCGACCTCACGCGGCGCCTGATGGCTATGGCCGGGGATGTGCATGACGCCCATAGCGACTCCTACACGTAGACCTTGTCGAGACGCATACCAAAGCCGCAAGCGACCTCGTAGTTAATCGTGCCGCGTAGGCGCGCCATCTCGTCCATGGTAATCTCGGCATCTCCATCGCGGCCGACAATGATCATCTCGTCACCATACTCGGCCTCGGGAATCTCATGCGCCGGGTTGGACTGAATGGCGACCATAAACTGGTCCATGCAGATATTGCCCACCTGACGCACACGCTCGCCGCGATACAGCACGTCCATACGATTGGAAAGCGTACGCGAAAGGCCATCGGCATAACCGATCGGAAGGGTGCAGATCTGAACGCGCGTGCGCGGTACGCGGTAGGTAAAGCCGTAGCCCACGCCCTCGCCCATCGCAGGATGCGCCACGCGCGTCACACGCGCGTGGACGCTCATGACGGGATCAAGCTGCATCACGCGACCACTCAGCTCACATGGCTGCAGACCATACAAACCGATGCCGGCACGAATCATGTCAAAGTGCATTGAAGAATCGAGCATCGAGGACGGCGTATTGGCACAATGCACGATACCGCATTCAAAACCTGCGTCCTTAATGGCCTGAACGGCCTCGGTAAAACGCTGGCACTGCAGCTTGTAGTCCCAACCCGAAGGTTCATCGGCCGTGGCAAAGTGCGTAAATACGCCGTCGCACTGGATGCCGCGATGGAAACTGATGCCGCGTACAAAGTCGAGCACCTGTGTGTAGTGAACACCGATACGATTCATGCCCGTCTCGATGGCAAGATGGTACTTGCCCACCTTGCCCGCCGCGACGGCGCATTCGCCATACGCAAGAGCAAAATCGGACGTATAGACCGAGGGCATGATATCGAATTCGAGCAATGCAGGAATAGCCTCGATAGGCGGCTCACTTAGAATCAGGACGGGCTTAGTAATCCCGCCCTGACGGAGCCCAACGCCCTCGTTAACCGTCGCCACGGCAAACATGTCGGCACCGGCCGAATACATGATCTTGGCACACTCAACAGCTCCATGACCATAAGCATCGGCCTTGACCACGCAGCACAGGCGCTGACGCGGATTCAACAAGTTCTTATAGGCCCTCGTGTTGCGACGGAGCGCCCCGCGGTCGATCTCGACCCAGGACCAGCGCGTCAAATCGGCTTTATTCATGATTAGTCATCCGACCCTTCGTCCATGATTCCCAGATCTTCGAGCGCATCCTTTGCCGCCAGCTCCATGGCAGGACCGATCAAGTCGATAAGATCGGTCGCGATGACGCTCTTCTCACCATACTCCGTCGCCGCGGCAAAACCGGCGTAGCTGTGAAGTGCGACGGCGTACGAATACAGCAACTCCCAACGATCCATCTCGTCGCGCATGGTGGCAAGCGTGCCGGCCAAAATACCCGCGAGAACATCACCCGAACCGGCAGTTGCCAGAGAAGCCGGACCCGAGAGCGGCAGCAGCACACGCTCAACGCCACAGATAGCCGTCGTCGGCCCCTTGGCAATGACCACCAGATTGTCGGAGCCTGCAGCCCAGACAACCTTCTGCGCGGCCGCAATCGCGGTACCAAGGTCGTTCACCTCGTCACCGGCAACCAGGCGCGAAAGCTCACGATAGTGCGGCGTCATAACCAACGGCTGCTCGCGGCGATACATCTCGGGGTTACTATCAATACCGTCAATGGCAATCTTAGCAAGGCAGTTGAGTGCATCGGCGTCCAAAATTAGCGGTACATCAAGCTCGAGCAAGCCCGAAACCACCTGCATAGCGCCGGCAGACGTCGTCATACCGGGACCGCACAGCACGCAGCTGTACTTCTTTGCGATCTCGCACACCGTCATGCGCGCAGCGGCGCCAAAGGAGCCGCGGGAATCAGACGGAATAGCAAAGACCGGAATCGAAGGAAGTGCCATGCGAATGAGATTGGCGCAGGCGTCAGGAGCCGCGACTGCCACGTAACCAGCACCCGCGCGAGCTGCAGACTTGGCCGCCATAATGGCAGCACCAGGATATTGCGCAGATCCGGCGACAATAAGCACGGAGCCACGGGAATACTTATCGATATTCGATGGTAGCGGAGCAAAGTAATCAACTAAGTCACCGGGCTCGACAATCTCGGCGGCGTGGTCGACATCATCGATGACCTCGTCAAGACGGTCGTAAAGATTGCCGCAGATCAAATCGCCAGCATACTCAGGACCATCAGCGCTATACAGACCAATCTTGGGCGCAATCATCGTCACCGTGCGCTCGGCACGAATGCAGTCGTCATCAACAACGCCCGTCTCTGCATTCAGGCCCGAGGGGACATCAATGGATACGACACAATCGGCGCATTCATTGACCGTAGGAATCCAAATGGAGAACGGCGCACGCAGATTCCCGTGGAAACCGGTACCAAAAATGGCATCGACAACAACATCGGCCTTATCGATCAAAACCTCGAGTTCATCACGCGAGGGGCCGACGCAAACGTGCACATCGCGGCCGGCAGTACGACGAGCAACATGACGTGCCAGAGCAGCAGGAATCTCATCCGGTTCAACCGGAGAAACGATATCCACGTCCACACCCTTATGGCTCAGGATATCGGCGGCAACCCAACCGTCGCCGCCATTATTACCAAAACCGACCAAAACGAGAACCCGATCGGGATTGAGCTTCAAGACCTCGTTAGCGGCAAACTCACCCGCTAGCTCCATAAGCTCGGCCTTCGAAGTCCCTTCGCGTTCGATGATATCCTCGAGACGAACGACTTCTTCGGTACTCAAAACCGGTTTCATCTATGCTCCTAGCGTATCTTGCGAAGCATCGCCCAGGTGCTCCGTCAATGCTGAATTCTGCAGCTGCTCGAGCTCATCTAATACAGAGCGAGCCTCTTTAAATGTCTGCGCAACGCGTTTCTTGGTGCTCACCTTTTCATCTTTTGGCTTAGGCCGAGCATCTTCGGTAATCGCGATGGCATTCGCAACGGCCAAGTCTCCCGTAAGCGTAATGGAAAGAGCGACCTCAACAACACCCAGTTCTTGAGCGATCTCGAGAGCACGGCCCGAAAGCAGCGCCTTCGGTTTGCCGAGTTTATCACGCGTTACCGAAACATCCTTGCGACCCACGCCTTGACTAAAACCCGTGCCGAGAGCTTTAAGCACCGCCTCGCGCGAAGCAAAGCGGCTGGCATAGTGAGCAGCGGGACGCGATGATGCATCGCAATACGCACGCTCTTCTTCGGTAAACACACGCCGAGCAAACGACGGCGTCTTTTCAAGAATAGATTTCATGCGGGAAATCTCGACGATATCAACGCCGATACCAGCTTCAGCCATGTTCACCTCCATATTGCACAGACTAAGCTATTGTAGCCCGTTCACAGAAGATGCGACAAACGAGGGTTATAAAACACAGCTACTATGTGAGACAAAACCCGTTAACGCAAAAAAGGGGGAGGCCGCGAGGCCTCCCCCTTCCAAGTTCAAGCGTACGGCTCGGTGCCGTCCACCGGTCAGCGGCGCCCTGGCCTCCCACGGGCTGGCCCCGCAGTACTCTCGGCGCGATGGGGCTTAGCTTCCGGGTTCGGAACGGGACCGGGCGTGCCCCCCATGCTCTGGCCGCTGACCGGTGGGCGGCGCCCACCGTTACGGTGTCCGGTATCGCATACACGTGCCCTGGGGGCCGCATGGCGCATAGGGGAGGTGACTCGGGGGCATCCTCGTGCCCGGACCGCGCTTCAGAGCGCATGTCCCGCGGGCCGCGAGGTGCGGTTCCGGAAGAGCTCGGGCGATTAGTGCGGCTCGGCTGAGGACGTCGCCGTCCTTGCACCTGCCGTCTATCGACCAGGTAGTCTACCTGGGCCCTTACCGGAAGGAGAACTAATCCCTGGAACGGCTTCCCGCTTAGATGCCTTCAGCGGTTATCCGCGCCGCACGCGGCTACCCGGCCGTGCCGTTGGTCGACAACCGGTTCACCGGAGGTGCGTCCACCCCGGTCCTCTCGTACTGGGGGCAGCCTCCATCGATTCTCCTGCGCCCACGGAGGATAGGGACCGAACTGTCTCACGACGTTCTGAACCCAGCTCGCGTACCGC
>CAJMNK010000080.1 GCA_905214905.1 uncultured bacterium
C
Source organism: uncultured bacterium (assembly GCA_905214905.1). Taxonomy (GTDB): domain Bacteria; phylum Actinomycetota; class Coriobacteriia; order Coriobacteriales; family Coriobacteriaceae; genus Collinsella. The sequence continues at coordinate 2 of CAJMNK010000080.1, forward strand.
CCGGTTGGGGCGGCACGTTTTGTTATGAGGCGATCCTGCTTAGGCGAGTTTGCACTTCTGGAATGATCTTCTCGAACATTACCTCCGCCTCGGGAAAACCTTCTTCTTTGAGACCGCGCGCGGCGTCTCTAAGTGCGTCTGGAACCTCATTGCAGGTGTCGGCTATCATCCCGGTGACGATTCCCGCGGGCAAACCCGCCTCGATCATTTGGTTCATCACCGACCCGCGCGTTACGTCGTCAATCTTGCGGCTTCCACCAAACGAGACGCCCATCTCACGAACGAGACTGGGGTAAACCGTTGTGGACAGCACGTCATAGAGCGGCGCCAACCTCACCTGCTTCCAACTTTCGTCCCACACGAGCGACCAGTTCTTAAGATGGTTATCGCAGTTACCTACGGCATAATCGAACAGCTGGTTATAGCCGATAAGGAACCTATCCTCCATTTGATTAGTCGACACCCTTCGCACCGCATCGACGATAAGTCCCAGATAATTGACGCCCGTCGGCTCATATTTAAGCTCACGCGAGATACCCTTTGCCTGACAAACATCTTCCTGGTGCAAACGGTATGGAATTGGCAATCCATCAACCGAGCGTCCGTCATCCGACGCTACTCGATCAAATCGCTTCACAGCGATAATCGGCTCGGCGTCCTCAACCCGGATTAGAAAGCACTCTTCGGCCGATAGGTCCATCAGAGATGCGGCTCTAACGCACATTGCTTCACACACCGTCTCGCCCGGAAACGTTTTCGACCCCGCCTTGAGGATGTGCGTAGATGGAGCCGCTCCATGAGGCAGGTACCATCCGCCGCACGGGTCATCGCCCGTATGGTAAAGGCCAACCTTCGCCTGAGCACCCGCAAGGGAGATTCGGCTCTCTAGCGCTAAGTCAAAAGCAACCTCCGCCGGTGCGTATGCCAGCCTGCTTAGCCGCTCCCCATCTATCTCTTCATAGCCCATTTCGAGACCCTCGGCCGAAGGCTCTCGCGTCAAAACAAGAGCGCCGACGGGTTCATCGCGGACCAAATCGAGCACCTTAAAGTAATCTCCGCGTTCCGCTCGCGCCCTTTTCTCGAGGTCCCTATTAAGCTGCCCCTCTGGAATGATGCCGGAGAAAAAGGAGCCCGTTACGTCCGGGCTGAACGCCTCGGCCGACAAAGGCAGCGAGGCCGAAATCGGGGCCGCATCAGCACTCTCGAGATACTTGGGGTCATAGGCGAATATCGGAAGCCCGGCGTTTTCCTCTAATACGCCAACCAGCTGGTAGGACCCATTAAACTCACGATGAACGAACAGCGCGCCATCCATTATTTTCCCCTCACCTTCAGAATAAAATCGATATCCACGATGGAGGCGTAGTCGAAAATGACGCCAATTTCGACCGTTGTCCGCCCCCGCTCGATATCACCGATCACACGAAGGCTGCGACCCGTCATAGTCGCGATATCGCGTTGAGTCAAACCGAGCTCACGCCTTCTGAGCCTGAGGGCCTTCCCCATCTCGGCCGGATCGAAAACCATGCGCTCCGAGAAAGCAGCTTCTGACGGCTTGAGCTTGATGCGCCCATCCAGCTTTTTAATCGTTGTCACTGTTCTCATGATGCTCCTAGCTATATTCCTATTCGTGAACATAGTATAAAACCGTGGAACTATGTTCATGTACGGGAATATAGTGATTGTTACATTGGCAATGCTCCCGTTCAGGAATATAGCTTCCGTGAAGCCTAATATTCTTTTAGATGGGAAGATCCTGAACGGCTACGTCATACGGGCTGACTACTCAAAGTATTGGAACTTGTTCGTCGAGAAGGCAAACGTGACGACGAAACCTTCGCCGGGCTCGGATGCCGCGGTGACGTCGATGCCCATCTTGGAGCACAGGCGTGCCACCAGGTAGAGGCCGATGCCCGTTGCGCGCTTGGTGGCGCGGCCGTTGTCGCCGGTAAAACCCTTCTCGAACACGCGCGGCAGGTCGGCCGCGCTCACGCCGCAGCCGTTGTCCGCGACGGTAAGCTCGATGCGCTCGCTTGCCAGGCCCTCGTCCAGCAACGCGCCCGAGAACATGATCTTCGCACCGTCCTCGCGCGCGTATTTAATGCTGTTCTGGATGAGCTGCCCCAAGATAAACTCGAGCCACTTCTCGTCGGTAAAGACCTCAAAGTCGAGGTTTTCGCACACCGGAGCCACGTGCGCCGCGATGAGCTCGCGCGCGTTGGCCTTAATCGCGCCCGTCACCAAGGTCTTGAGATCCCAACGTCGAATCAGGTAATCGCGCTCCACGACTTCCGAGCGCGCATAGTAGAGTGCCTGGTCGATATAGCGCTCCACGCGAGCCAGCTCACGGCCCAGGTCATCCACACGCGACAGGTCGTCTTCGCTGCCGTCCAGGTTTTCCAAAATTAGATGGGCTGCCGCCAGGGGCAGCTTGGCCTCATGGACCCAGCTCTCGATATAGTCGCGATAGTCATCGGTCTGACGCCGGCCTTCGGCAACCTCGTCGCAGGCAGCTTTGCCCACCCGGCGCAAGACCTCGTACTCGAGCTCGCCCTCGGCATAGGTCGGGCATTGCACCATCTCCTGCACCCATGCGGGACTCTCGAGCTCCTCTGCCGCGCGCTCCAACTGACGCAGAAAACGGCGACGGCGAGCGTACTCGATCACGATACCGAACATACCGAAGATAAAGGACACGCCAACCGCCACGACCACGATAGAAACGGGTGCGCCGGCGACCGTCAGCACAAAGCAGCTCAGCAGCACGCCGCACGTCCACACGGCGACGGGAAGCAGCGCATCTTTAAAAAACTTGGCAAACGACATGACCGGCACCTAGACTGAATAGCCCTGGCCGCGATGCGTGGTCAAATACCCCTTGATGCCGATTTTCTCGAGCGTGGTGCGCAGGCGGTTGATGTTGACGGTGAGCGTGTTGTCGTCCACGAAGGCGTCGGAGTCCCACAGGTCCTGCATGATGGCCGAGCGCGAAACGATCTTGCCCGCGCGGCTCAGAAGCAGCGAGAGGATACGCAGTTCGTTTTTGGTGAGCTCGGTGCTGGTACCGGTTTGCGTATTGGTGACCATGGAGCGAGCGAGATCGAGCTCCAGCCCCTTGTGGACGAGCGTGCTGCGCTCGCCCGCCGCCGCGGTGCGACGCAGCAGTGCGTTGATGCGCGCCACGAGCACGCGCGCGCTGTAGGGCTTGGGAACAAAGTCATCCGCGCCGAGCGTCATGGCCATGACCTCGTCGATCTCGGTCGTGCGCGACGTGAGAACGATGATGGGGACCTCGGATTCGCGACGGACCTCATGACAGATGTGCTGGCCGTCTTTGACAGGGAGCGTGAGGTCGAGCAGCACCAGGTCGGGCGCGGCGGCGAGAATATCGCGCGAGACATGCTCAAACGATTCGCAGGCCTCAACCTCAAAACCGGCACGGGCAAGGATATCGGCAAGCTCGCGACGAATGGGCTCGTCGTCCTCAACGATATAGATAAGCGCCATGGATTCCGCTCCCCCTCTTGGTTGTCTTGTCCCATTATGACCGCGAAGCCGCAGGTACGCACCTCACGCGGTACCAAGGTGACAGAACTGTTCGCGAGCGGGGGCGTTTTGCCCGCCTCGCACTCGCAGCGGTGACGGGGACCAAAATGATTATTAAATCCCCGTCCCAGAATAATCACTTAGCGGCGGGCGCGAAGCTTTTCATAACCGTCGGCAAAGAAGGCGACCGTCGCGGCATCAGACTCGGCGGCGTCGGTGTCGGCAGCGGGAACCACGCCGTGCTCGTCGCTCACCAGGAACAGCGCGCCCTTGAGCTGAGCGGGGATGTCTACGCGCGTAACCGAGATGCCCTTGGTCTGGGCCAACTGCTCGATGAGCGTCGCCGTACCGCACAGGCACTCGTCCGCCGGCGCCACAAAGGTAAGCTCGCCGTTGTTGACGGCGGCGAGCAGCTCGGGCGCTACACCGGTCTCGTCAGCTTCGGAGCGGGCCTCGGCAGAACGAACACGCAGCGCCTTGGCAGAAGTATCGGCCAGAGGCTCGTACTCCCCCACCGTCATGGCGGCGTTGCCGTTGACGTCGATCACCAGCATGAGCACGCCATCGTGCGCGGTGTAATCACCCTCGGCAAGCGACCACTCAACGTGCTGTTTGGCCCAGCTGAGCATGTTGTGGGTAAGCGGCTCGCCCTGCACCAGACGCTCGGACAGTGCGCGGATGTGACGGTTGAGCATGGGCACCTTTTTGTTGGACATGCGCCAACGGCAGATGAGCGCGGGCTTGTCGAGCGTGAACTTCTCGACCGCCTCCTGATTGGCGCAGAAATCCTCGTACGCACGCTGATCCTCGGCATTGCCAAACAGCTCGGCATCATCAATCTGGAGCATGGTTGTACCTTTCGTGTTAGTCATTCCGTCCTCTTATACCAAAAAGACGGCCCTCCAAACGGAGCAGCCGTCTTTTGCAGAGATTATTTTAGAAACGAGGCCAATCCAAGGGATGAGATAACATCCCATCCTCCCCAGTCAACCTAACAGGTCGGCGAGGGTTGCCCAGGTGCCGCAGATTGCCGTGAAAGAGGAGCGACGCGTACTTGGGTACACGAGCGACGAATGAACGGCAAGGTGCGGTGGCTGGGCAAGCCGCAGCGCCACCTCCCTACTTAATGGCGGAAGTGGCGGGCGCCCGTAAACACCATAGCAATATTGTGCTCATTGCAGGCCTGGATGCTCTCGTCGTCGCGCTTGGAGCCGCCGGGCTGAATGATGCAGGTCACACCATGCTCGGCAAGCACGTCAACGTTGTCGCGGAACGGGAAGAACGCGTCGCTTGCGCAGGCAAAGCCGCCCTTCTCCACGCCCTCGCGCTCGCAGAAGTCCTCGGCGCGCTCGCAGGCAAGCAGCGCAGAGTCAACGCGGTTGGGCTGACCCGGGCCCATGCCAATGCCGGCCTTGCCCTTGGAGACCAGGATGGCGTTGGACTTGACGCCCTTGCAGACCTTCCAGGCAAACTCAAGCTCGGCCATCTCGGCATCGGTGGGCTTGCGGTCGGTGGGGAACGTAAAGGTCGCGGGATCCTCGGTCACGTGGTCGACTTCCTGCACCAGCATGCCGCCGTCGATGGAACGCAGCTCCACCTGGGCGCCGTGGTCCACGCCGCCGGTCGCCAACACGCGCAGATTGGGGCGTTTGGCCATGCGCTCGAGCGCCTCGGCAGTGTAGCTCGGGGCGATGATAACCTCGACGAACTGCTTGTTCTGGTCGGCGAAATGCTCAACCAGCTCATAGGGAACCTCGCGGTTGCAGGCGATGATGCCGCCAAAGGCGCTCTTGGGATCGCAGGCAAAGGCGCGGTCGTAGGCGGCCGTGATGTCCTCGGCAACGGCAGAACCGCAGGGGTTCTGATGCTTGAGGATCACGCAGGCCGGCTCGTCGAACTCGCGGACCAGGTTCCAGGCGGCATCGGCATCCAGATAGTTGTTGTAGCTGAGCGGCTTGCCCTGGATCTGCTCGGAGCCCACAAGCGGGAACTGCGAGCTCGCGGTGTTCTCGCAGCCCTCGGCAAAACGATAGACCGTGGCCTTTTGCTGCGGGTTCTCGCCATAGCGCAGGTCGTCGACCTTCTCCAGCGAAATCTCGAGCTTGGCAGAGGTGTCCGCCACGTCGCTTGCCTGGGCGGCAAGCCAACGAGAGATAGCCGTGTCGTAGGCGGCGGTGGTCTGGTAGACCTTCACCTGCAGGCGACGACGGGTGGAAAGCGTGGTGCAGCCACCGGTCTCGCGCATCTCGGCCAGAACGGCGTCGTAGTCGGCCGGATCGGAGATGACGGTAACGCTCGCGGCGTTCTTGGCAGCAGAGCGCAGCATGGAGGGGCCACCGATGTCGATGTGCTCGATGGCGTCCGCGAAGGTGACCTCGGGGTTGGCGACGGTCTTCTCGAACTCGTACAGGTTGACGACGACCAGGTCGATCAGCTTAATGCCGTGCTGAGCCGCCTCCTGCATGTGCTGCTCGGAATCGCGGCGGGCCAGCAGCGCGCCGTGAACCTTGGGGTGCAGGGTCTTAACGCGGCCGTCCATCATCTCGGGATAGCCCGTGAACTCCTCGATGGGGGTTACGGGAACGCCCGCATCCTCGATAGCACGAGCCGTACCGCCCGTAGAGATGATCTCGACGCCAAAGTCATCGACCAGCGTCCGTGCGAAATCGACGACGCCCGTCTTATCGGTAACCGAGATCAACGCGCGTGCGATCTTCACATCAGATCCCATGCAGTCCTCCTGTCTGGTACGCCGCCGTGCTCTGTGAGTCGGTGATACGTCGATCTGCAGCGCTCGCGCAGCGGCATTGAAAATACTGATTCAATGTAGCGCATCAAGCGCATCGATGCACCCCGCAACGGGCGCATGTGCAGAAAAAGCTTGCGAGCGGAGGGCATGGGCGCGGCACTGGGCACGGTGAGTTGATGGAACACAGGGGCACCATATTTAGATGCCAATAGCGTGGTAGAACTGTGCTCGATATGCATCCGCAAAAGAAAGAGGCACCATGGTCTCGCGGGTTCTCTACCGACCGTTTGATACCGAAGACTTCGACGCCATCGCGCTGATTCTGCAGCAGCTTTGGCATAACAATTCGGATAACGATGAGTACAACCGCCTTGAGGCTGCGTGCGACCTTGCCTACTGCCTTTCGTCCTCGACGTTTTCGCAGGTTGCGGTGATTGACGGCGAGGCGCGTGGCATTGCGCTCGCGCGCGCGGGACAGAATTCCGGCGCCACCGTCAACGAACACTGGATGGATACTGAGCGCGCGCTGCTGTCGCAAATGCGCGAGCTGGAGCCCGATGCGTGCGCCGAGTATCTCTCGTTTGTGCGCGCAACCATCCGAACCAACAACCGCCTGCTCGAAAGCAGCCCGTTGCCACACGACAACGAGGTCACGCTGCTTGCGGTTGATCGCGGAGTCCACGGCCTGGGCGTTGGCTCGGTGCTGCTCGACGCCGCGGTCTCGTACCTTTCCTCGCGCGGGGCGACAAGGGCGCACCTGTACACCGACTCCAACTGCTCGTGGAAGTTCTACGAACTGCACGGCTTTAAGCGCGCGGCCACGCACCGCGCCAACCGCGAGGAACGCCGCCACGCCATGCCGCGCGAAAGCTTTCTCTATGAGCTCGACCTAACAGCCTAGCCCGGGCAGCCACACCTAGTCATTTAAGAACGTCCCCAATGACTGATCCCCAACGACTGGTCATTTAAGTCTGTCCCCAATGAGTAGCCTAGGGGGTCTGCAAATAGCTGTGGGCAAAAAACATCAAATATGAGTACTGTTACCTTTTTAGTAGCAGCGCAATTCGGCTTTTTCGGGCCTCTTAAACATCTCGACGCGTTGGATGAACTAACATATCTCCCCAAATGTACAATAAAATGGACTCCTAACGAGAAATATTCGGTGGCGCGCGCAGACGTGGTGTAAGAGCGTCCCGAGGTCCGTCGCTGCAAGTC
>CAJMNK010000081.1 GCA_905214905.1 uncultured bacterium
TAAATTCAGCATAAACAGGGGCGCCCTCTTTGAGGACGCCCCTGTTCTGGCTTGTTTGCGGTTGTCGAAGCGATGCTTTGCCTCGCCTTGCCTTATGCCAAGAACTCCTTGGTGGTCGCCACGATGTTGGCGGCGTCCAGGCCGTACTTGTGCAGGAGCTCGGCACCCGGGCCAGACTCACCGAAGGTGTCGTTGACGCCGATCTTCTTGAGCGGCGTCGGACACTGCTCGCACAGGACGTCGGCAACGGCGCTGCCCAGGCCACCGATCACAGAGTGCTCCTCGACGGTCACGACGTGGCCGGTCTTGGTGGCGCTCTTGACGATCAGGTCGGCATCGATGGGCTTGATGGTGTGCATGTTGATGACCTCGGCGTCGATGCCCTCGGCAGCGAGCTGCTCGGCGGCCTCGAGAGCCTCGCCGACCATCAGGCCGCAGGCGATGATGGTCACATCGGCGCCCTCGCGCATGACAATGCCTTTACCCAACTCGAACTTGTAGGTCTCGGGGTCGTTGATAACCGGCGAGGCCAAACGGGCGAAGCGCATGTACACCGGACCGTCGCACTCGTAGGCGGCGCGCGTCACGGCGCGGGCCTCCACGTCGTCGGCGGGAACAATTACGGGCATGAGGGCGATATCCTCGCAGCACTGGTGCGTGGCGCCGTCCTCGCCCACCGAGATGCCGGCGTGCGTGGCACCGATCTTAACGTTGAGGTGCGGGTAGCCGATGGAGTTGCGGACCTGCTCAAAGGCGCGACCGGCAGCGAACATGGCAAAGGTACTCGCGAAGGCAACACGACCAGTGGTCGCGATACCGGCGGCGACGCCCATAAGGTTGCTCTCGGCAATGCCCACATCGAAGAAGCGGTCGGGGCAAGCGGCCTTAAACTTACCGGTCTGCGTGGCGGCGGCCAGGTCGGCGTCGAGGACCACAAAGTCATCGTGCTCGTTGGCGAGCTCGACGAGGGCCTCGCCGTAGCTTACACGCGTGGCGATTTTCTTGACGTCTGCCATCCTAGAGCTCCTCTCCGGCGGCCGTGAGCTCTGCCATGGCCTGCTCAAACTGTTCATCGTTGGGGGCCTTGCCGTGCCAGCCAACCTGGTTCTCCATAAAGGACACGCCCTTGCCCTTTGTGGTCTCGGCGATAATGGCGGTCGGCTGCCCCTTGGTGGCGCGAGCCTCGGCAAAGGCGGCGCGGATCTGGTCGAAGTCGTTGCCGTCGGCGAGCTCAACCACGTGGAACTTGAACGCGCGGAACTTGTCGGCGAGCGGCATGGGGTCGTTGACCTCCTCGACGGGACCGTCAATCTGAAGGCCGTTGTGGTCGACGATCACGCAGAGGTTATCGAGCTGCTGGTTGCCGGCAAACATGGCGGCCTCCCAGACCTGGCCCTCCTCGCTCTCGCCATCACCCAGCAGGGCGTACGTGCGATAAGTATCGCCCCAGTGCTTGGCGGCAACGGCCATGCCCACGGCGGCGGAAATGCCCTGGCCGAGCGAGCCGGTGGACATGTCGACGCCCGGGGTGTCGTTCATGTTGGGGTGACCCTGCAGGTGGCTGCCGATGTGGCGCAGCGTCTCAAGATCCTCCTTGGGGAAGAACCCGCGCTCGGCGAGCACGGCGTACAAGCCCGGAGCGCAATGGCCCTTGGAGAGCACAAAACGGTCGCGATCGGCCTTGCGGGGATCGGACGGGTCGACGTTCATTTCCTCAAAGTACAGATAGGTCATGATGTCGGCAGCACCGAGCGAACCGCCCGGATGGCCGGACTTGGCAGCGTGCACGCCGGTGACGATGCCCTTCCTTACCTCGTTGGCAACCTTTTTGAGCTCTTCGTCGCTCATTGTGCCTTCCTTTCATCCTCTTTAGACAAGATGCGCACGGCACCGAAGGTAATCCCAACACAGCCGCAATGCACGTACGTCATTCATTATGCTGGAAACTGATGGCTTTACCAGAGTTTTTATCATTATTTGAACAATTTAGCAGGCAGAACCGCTGATGAAACGGTTTATCAATGTGAACGTCTTTTGGATGGAACGCGGTCGCCCCTACGCGCTAATGTCCTTGAATCCCTCGCCGAAGGCTTCCGTAACGTCAGCGACCGTCACAATGGCGTGAGGATCGCGCTCGCGCACGATCGTCTTAAGGGTATTGAGCTCTCGACGGCTCACGATGACCATGATCACCGGCTTCTCGGCACCCGAATACATGCCAGTCGCCTTAAACTTGGTACAACCACGACCCAGGCCATACATAATATCGGCAGCGATATCAGGGAACTTGTCCGAGATGATGAGTACCATACGACGCTTGTTGCCACCATCGACCACGGCATCGATCACGTAGCCGCTAATGACCATCGAAAGGCCTGCATATAGTGCATTTTCGATTGAAAAGACCGGAGCCGACAGCGCACATACGGCAACATCGATCGCCATGACGGTCGAGCCCACGGGCAGCGAGGTATTACGCGAGATGATTTGGCCAATCGTGTCCGAGCCGCCGGTGTTGGCGCCGGCGCGCAGCACCATGCCATAACCGATGCCCGTGATGATGCCGCCCCACATAGCGGGCAGCATCAGATCGGCATGTGCCAGCGGCGCCACAAACGGAGCGAACAGGTCGGTGAAAAAGCCCAGCAGCACAAAGCCTGTCGCCGTCTGCACCACGTAGAACATGCCGCCCTCGCGCATAACGACCAGCAGCAGCAAGGCGTTCATCACGATCGTCTGAATACCAACGGGAAGCGATAGACCGCGCGATGCGCCGACCGCCTGGATAATGGTGGCAAGGCCCGTAACGCCACCGGCAGCAAGGCCGTTAGGAATCAAAAACAGGTCGGTCGCAATAGCGGCCAGAGCGCACCCCAACATAATCTGGGGCAGGTCGTGAAAGAAGTTCATCGAAAGAATGCGCTTAATGTCCAGACGATATGCCATGCTGCCTCCCTCAAAAAAGCGCACCCCATCGGATGCGCTTTGAACTTCTTCTTGTATTCGATTCTACCGATTCGCCGGACAAAAACCACCCCTGCGCAGGGTTTATTCCGAATACAAACCCGTCCAACCGTTGGGCTTAGCATCGGCTTGAAGCCGCCCGATGTTTTAGATCTCCGAGCCTTCTACATCGGCGTTGCCGGTAGCCCAACGGTGATAGCCAATCACAAACGGATCCAAATCGCCATCGTCAAGAACGGTCTCGACGTTGCTGGTCTCCACGCCCGTACGCAGGTCCTTAACCATCTGGTACGGGTAGAGCACGTAGCTGCGGATCTGGTTGCCAAAACCAATCGTGGTCTTGGGTCCGCGAATCTCGTCCAGGGCCTCGGCACGCTTCTCGAGCTCAATCTCGTACAGGCGAGCCTTGAGGATCTGCATGCACGCGGCCTTGTTCTGGATCTGGCTGCGCTCGTTTTGGCAGGTAACCACAATGCCGCTGGGGAAATGCGTCACGCGCACGGCGGAGTCGGTGGTGTTTACGCCCTGGCCACCCGGGCCACTTGCGTGGTACACGTCGACGCGGATGTCGTCGGGGTTGATCTCGATATCGATATCGTCGGGCAGCACCGGAATGACCTCGACGCCGGCAAACGTGGTCTGGCGGCGCTTCTTGTCGTCGGTGGGGCTAATGCGCACCAGGCGGTGGACACCGGCCTCGGCGCGAAGCATGCCAAAAGCATCCTTGCCTTCGACGGTAAAGGTCGCGCGATCAATGCCAATGACCTCGGCCGCGGGGCAATCGTTGATGGTGACCTTCCAACCGCGGCGCTGGCAGTACTTCATGTACATCTTAAAGAGCATGAAGGTCCAATCCTGGGCCTCCAAACCACCCTGCCCGGGCTTGATGGTCACAATCGCGTCGCCATGGTCGAACTCCCCGGTAAACCAGCTCGCAAGCTCAAGCTCGTCGATGGCGCGGGCCAGGCGTTCTGCCGTAGCGGCAGCCTCCTCGCGCAATGCGACGACGTCGGGGTCATCCCCCATCTCCTCGGCAAGCTCCAGCGCGGCGCGGGCATCGGAAAGCTCGCCGCGCGCGTTGTCCACGGCAGCAATATCTTCCTTGGTGCGCGCGATTTCCTCCATGGTGGCACGGGCGGCGTCGGCGTCATCCCAAAAGCCGGGGGCCACGCTTTTGGCCTCGAGCTCGGTCACGCGCGTGCGCTTTTCGTCCAAGTGGAGATACGACTCGACCTCGCCGAGCCGGTCCGCAAACGCGTCCAGCTCGGCGGGCGTTACCTCTAAAGCCTCAGCCATTAACGATTCCTGCCGTGGCAGTACTTAAACTTCTTGCCGCTACCGCAGGGGCACGGGTCGTTGCGGCCCACGTTGACGTACGGATCGTCGCTCTCGGACTTGCGATAGGTGGTCACCTTGCCACCGTTGTTGACGGCAGCCTGACCACCCTGGACAGCCGTGCGGGCCTGCACCTGCGCCTGTTTGCGCAGCACCGAGTCACCGTTGTCACCATCGACCTCGGCAGGACCGGAGAAGTGCGCACCCTCGAGCGCGGGCTCCTCCTTGTGCTCCACGGCACGCGGGGCAGCCTTGATCTCGATGCGCAGAACCGTGCGCAGGTAATCCTCGTACATGGTATCGACGAGCATCTGGAACGCGCCGTAGGCCTCGGTCTTATACTCAACCAGCGGGTCGCGCTGGCCAAAGCCGCGCAGGCCGATACCGGTCTTGAGGTAGTCCATTTCCTGCAGGTAGTTCATCCAACGCGTATCGATGACGCGCAGCATGACCTGGGTATTGAGCTCGCGCATCAGGTTCTCGCCCAGTCGCTCGGCCTTCATGTTGTAGCACTTCTCAACATAGGCCAGGACATCGGCGGCCAGGGCCTCAAAGTCCTCGTCGGGGAACTGAGGGGTATCGATATGCCCGGTCAGCTCGACGACCCACTTACGCAGACCCTCAAGATCGCGCTCGCCCTCGTGGCTGTCCTTGGTGCAGAACTCCTGAACACAGCGGTACACGGTATCGTGCATGACCTCGGTGATGTGATCGGTCAGGTCCTTGCCGTCCAGAATCTTGTTGCGCTCGGCGTAGATGACCTGGCGCTGCTTGTTCATGACGTCGTCGTACTCAAGGACGCTCTTACGCATGGAGAAGTTGATGCTCTCGACCTTGTGCTGGGCGCTCTCGACGGCCTTGGAAATGATCTTGTGCTGGATGGGCATGTCGTCGCCCATATCGGCCGTGACCATCATCTTGGAGACGCGGTCCATCTTGTCGCCGCCAAACAGGCGCATCAGATCGTCCTCGAGCGACAGGTAGAACTGGGTCTCGCCCGGATCGCCCTGACGGCCGGAGCGGCCGCGCAGCTGATTGTCGATACGACGGGACTCATGGCGCTCGGTGCCGATGACGGTCAGGCCGCCGGCGGCAAGCACGCGCTCGCGCTCGGCCTTGCAGGTCTCCTTGGCCTCGGCGTTAAACTGCTCGAGCTGCTCGGGCGTCACGTCCTCCATGGTCAGGCCCTCGTACTCAAGGCGCTCGCGCACCAGCTCGTCGGGGTTGCCGCCCAGCAGGATGTCGGTACCACGACCGGCCATGTTAGTAGCGATGGTCACGGCGCCGTAGCGTCCGGCCTGGGCAACGATATGAGCCTCGCGCTCGTGATGCTTAGCGTTGAGGACCTCGTGCGCGATGCCGCGCTTGGTAAGGGCGGCCGACAGCTTCTCGGAGCTTTCGATGGAGACGGTGCCCACCAGGACCGGCTGGCCCTTGGCGTGACGTCGCTCGACGTCATCGGCAACGGCGTTGTACTTGGCCTGGATGGTGCGGTACACCAGGTCCTCATGGTCAACACGCTGAACGGGCTTGTTGGAGGGGATGACCTCAACGGGTAGCTTGTAGATCTCGCGGAACTCGGCATCCTCGGTGAGTGCCGTACCGGTCATGCCGGAGAGCTTGTCATACAGACGGAAGTAGTTCTGCAAGGTGATGGTGGCCAGCGTCTGGTTCTCCTCGCGCACGAGCACGCCCTCTTTGGCCTCGATGGCCTGGTGCAGGCCCTCGGAATAGCGGCGGCCTTCCATGATGCGGCCAGTGAACTCGTCGACGATCTTGACCTCGCCGTTAGTGACCACGTACTGCTTGTCGCGATGGAACATGTACTGGGCCTTCAGCGCCTGCTGCAGGTGGTTGACCAGCTGGCCCGAAAGGTCGGCATAGATGTCCTCGATACCCAGGCGGCGCTCGATCTTCTTAAGGCCGCGCTCGGTGGCGGCAATGGTGTGCTTGGCCTCGTCCATGACGTAGTCGCCCGTGGGCTCTACGTCCTCGGTGGCGGTGAGCATGTCGTGCGAGACGTCCTCGCCGCGCTCAAGGCCGCGCACGGCACGCGCGAAGTCCTTGTAGGTGCTGGCGGACTTGGTGCCAGCGCCCGAGATGATCAGCGGGGTACGTGCCTCGTCGATCAGGATGGAGTCCACTTCGTCGACGATGGCGTAATGGTGGCCGCGCTGCACGCGCTGCTCGGGGCGAGTGACCATGTTGTCGCGCAGGTAATCGAAACCGAACTCGGAGTTGGTGCCGTAGGTGACGTCGGCCTGGTAGGCCGGACGCTTGAGCTCGAGCGGCATATTGTTCTGGAGCAGACCGACGGTCATCCCCAGGTACTTATAGATGCGGCCCATCCACTCGGAGTCGCGCTTTGCCAGGTAATCGTTGACGGTAACGACATGCACGCCCTTGCCGGCAATAGCGTTGAGATAGCCAGCCAACGTGGAGACGAGGGTCTTACCTTCGCCGGTCTTCATCTCGGCGATGTGGCCCTCGTGCAGTGCCATGGCGCCAATGAGCTGCACGTCAAAGTGGCGCATACCCATGGTGCGCTTGGAAGCCTCACGCACGGTGGCAAAGGCCTCGGGGAGCATATCGTCGAGCGACTCGCCGTTGGCGTAGCGCTCACGGAACTTATCGGTCTGGGCGCGGAGCTCCTCCTCGGTCATCTTCTCAAACTGGGGCTCAAGACCGTTGATCTGGTCGACGATCTTGTAGTAGCGCTTAAGGTCCTTATCGGATCCAAAGGACAGCAGCTTTGACATGAATCCCATGTGGTTTTCCTTTTTGGCCATCGCCCACGCCGTGCAGCTGCGGGCGAGTTAAACACAGATGATTGTACTTTAGCCAAACAAGGCGCGGCCTATACGGTCGACCTCGACCGCCACGTAATAACTATGACCAACCTGCCACAATGGGACAGGTTTATTTTGGCAAGTTTTATCTGAGCAAACGCCGTCTCTCTGCCATGTGGTGCCACGGGGACAGGTTAGTTTGCACCAATAAAAAGAAAAGGGC
>CAJMNK010000082.1 GCA_905214905.1 uncultured bacterium
TGAGCTCGTCCCAGGTGCCGCCGACGCCCATCAGGAACACGGCGTCGTAGCCCTCGTCGGCGACCTTGTCGGCGAGCGCGGTCATCTTCTTGCCGGTCTCGTAGACGTTCTTGCCGTCCTCGACGTAGCCCTCCTGGCTAAAGTGCATGATCTCGATCTTCTCGGTTTCCTTCATGGCTTTTCCTTTCTGTCCTGCACGCGAATCTATACATCGCGTTTCTTTTCGATACCAATTATAGACATACACCTAACGTGTTTTTAATACCACTTTTCAATCTGTTCCAATCCTCGGTGAACGGTCGAGATTCTCTGGTGAGTGGTCTTAAATTAGAATTTGATGTATAGCTAACGCCCCTGGCGTCTCCCTTGTGTGACAAAGAACAGCGTTCCTACCAGCGCAATAATGGTCGATGCCCCAAACAATACCGTCTGGACGCCCAAAGCCTCCGCCAAAAACGGAGCCGCCAGCAGCGGCACCACGCCGGCGCTCATCAGGCCAAAACGCACAAAGCCGGTAATGCGCCCCAGGTATTTGATGTCGGCGCGCTCCTGAATCAAGATCATCTGCAGCGGCTCCAGGAACCCCCAGGCCAGACCGTTAATCGCCTGACCGACAATCGCGACCCCCAGCATATCGGTGCCCACGTACACCATGGACCCAATGCCCACGGCCATGAGCGCGCCGAGCAGCAATCGCAGGTTGACATGGCGAGCAGAAAGCTTGGTCAGGATGAACGCACCCACCGAGGAAGTGAGGCCCACGACCGAGGACAGCCAGCCCAGCCAGACGATATCCACGTTGAGCACATCGCGGTAGAACAACGACTCCAGCGAATCGAACGCGCCGAACGCAAAGAAACCCAAAAAGCCCGAGATAAAGATGAGGCGCAAGTCGTGGTCGCGAAACGTAAGTCGCGCACCCTCGGCCATACCGCCCAGAATACCGCCCTTCGGCTTCTCCCCTTTTGCGGGAGCAACACACTCATGACAGCCCAAGGAGAGTACGGCCGCCACACCCATCATGCCCGCCATGAGCAGATAGACTGATTGCGTGGCAAAACAGCTCACGATGGCACCGCCGAGCAGCGGGCCAGCGGTATAGGCGATATTGCTGTAGAACACCATGAGACCGTTCACGCGGGTACGGCCCTCGGTGGTCGACTCTAGGTATCCCGGAAACGCATGCGTGCAGGTGTTGATAAAACCGCCCGCAAGTCCCAAGACACACGCGGCAAACACAAGCCCGGGGACAGACAACGGCGCCAACCCCACGCCAAGCGAAAGCACCGCCGTAATCACGCACGTCACAAACGACGTCCGGCGCGGTCCAAAGCGGTCGATGACCGAGCCCGACACCATATTGCCCGCCGACGTCATAAGATTGCGTACGAGCGTAATGGCAGCAACCAAAAAGGCCGTGCCAGCCAAATCATACGTCGCCGCGCCGATAAGCCCTAAAAAGTACACCGCGTTGTTGGCGCACCATTGCAGGGACTCAATAAGAATCAGCCTGACCTCTGCCGGCGTCAGGCGCATTGCTTCGCGATCCTTCGCGAACATACGAACTCCCTCTATACAAGTAAGGGGATGGAGGGCATAGGCCCGCTCCATCCCCTTACCAGGTTGCAATGACAGTCTATGCAGCCGGGCCCTTACGCCAGCACGCCGAAGAACGCGCCGACGATGCCCACGACCATGGTGGCAACGATCAGCACCATGGGGTTGATCTTCTTGGACAGCAGCCAGTAGTACAGCCAGAAGGCGAGCATGCCGAGCATGCCGGGCATGATGCCGTCCAGGATGTCCTGGAGGGTCTGGGCGTCCTCGCCCGAGCCGATGGCCACCGGGATGCTGGCCCAGAACATGTCCTTGCACATGGCGCCCACGACCATGACGCCCACGATGCCCACGCAGGTCATGATCTTCTGCATGAGGCCGGTCCTCTGGGCCTCGTCCAGGAAGCCCACGCCCAGCTCGTAGCCCTTGACGGCGCCCCAGACGCGCAGCGCGAAGCCGGGGACGTTGTAGATGAGCAGGAAGGCGATGGGGCCGAAGGGGTTGCCGGCCTGGCACAGGCTGATGCCCACCGCGGCGGCGACCACGCGCAGCGTCGACAGGAAGATGGAGTCGCCGATGCCGGACAGCGGGCCCATGAGGGCGGCCTTGACGTCGTTGACGCTCTCGGGCTCGATCTCGCCGCGGGCGACCTTCTCCTCCATGGCCATCGCGATGCCGCCGACGAACGGGGCGAACTGGACGGTGATGTTGAAGAACGCGCAGTGGCGGTGCAGGGCCTCGGCGTAGTCGTCGGGGCGGCCGGCGTAGATCTTCTTGAGCATGTTGGCGACCATCAGGCAGAAGGCGATGTTCATCTGCTTGTAGTAGGTCCAGGAGAACTCCATGCCCAGGGCGCCGACGTTGACGGCGCTCCTGACGAGGTCGGAGCGCGTGATCTTGTTCTCGGGACTAGAAGTCATCGTCCTCATCCCCTTCCGCGGAGAGCTGGGGCTGGGCTCCGCCCAGGCCGAGCAGGTCGAACTTGTCGATGCCGATGATGATGGCGATCAGGGCGACGCCCAGGACGGGCACGTTGGCGTAGGAGCACAGCAGGAAGCCCAGGAAGTAGAAGGGCACGAGCTGCTTGGTGAGCACCAGGCGGCCGAGCATGGCGAAGCCCATGGCCGGCAGGATGTTGGCGGCAACGCCAAAGCCAGCAAGGACAAAGGGCGGGATGAAGTCGAGCATGCCCTGGATGGCGTCAGCACCCAGATAGAACGACAGCGAGCACAGCAGGAACGCCATGATGACACCGGTGGAACCGATCAGGAAGTGCATTGCATAGACACCCTTAAGGTTGCCCTGGCCGGAGAAGACATCAGCGCGGTCAACCAGGATCGGCAGGGCGGCGTTGAGGATGTTCTTGATGGCAAGGCACAGCGTGGCGATGGGCATAGCGAGCGCGATGGCTGCCTCGGTACCCTGACCGAGCTGTATGGCAAACGCGCAGGCGAGTACGCCGCCGATCGTCTCATCAGGCGGCACGTAGGCGCCGATGGAGATCGAGCCCATGAACAGCAGCTCCAGGCTGGCGCCAACGGCAAGGCCAGTCTGCAGGTCCCCCAGCACCAGGCCCACGAGCGGGCACAGGACGATGGGGCGGAACGCGTAGAGGGTGCCGAGCTGGTAGTCGAGGCATCCAAACGCTCCGACTAAGCCGACGAGGATTGCTTGGACAAGCATAATTCCTCCCAATAAGGAATCTCGAACCGTCGTCCCTCCCGTCGCGCGCGTTGTTGATATCAATTCCGGGAGTTCGATTACACGGCTCGAAGCGTACCTGGTGTGCTGCTAACACCCATGCCAGGCACAAATGATTTGATACCAATTATAGGTATGCAGGTTCTTACTATTTAATACCACTCGCTCAGCGGGGTGTTTTTTACCGTAAACGGCAGACGTATCCCATCAGGCGCGCTCTTTGTTTCGATGGCGGACAAGCGCCACCAGAAAGCCATCGCCAAAGGCATCGTATGCCAAGTTGCCTACAATCACCAAAACGATAATCGCCGCGCCCAAAAACTCGTTCCAGCGAAAGACCTCGCCAAAGAGGAGCGCCGACCAGCAGGGAGCGAGCACGACCTCACTCATGCAGACCAAGTTGGCCGCAAACGCGTTGGTGCGCGCAATCCCCTTGGCATACAGCACGCTCGCAAGGCCACTGCAAAATAGGCCATGCACCAGCATGAGCCCCCACTCAAATGGCCTCACGGAGTCTAGGGCGCCGGCAAAATAGACGATCGGCAGCATCGAGATACCGCAGGAGATGAGCGAGGACACCATGGGCGACGCATCGGAGCGAGAGTTCAAAAAGAAACACAGCCCAAAGGTGGCGCCCGAAATGATGGCAAGCAGGTTGCCGAGCATGCCCTCGGCACTCAAATCACCTAAAAAGAAAAGTCCCATACCCGTAAAAGCAACCACCACGGAGGCGATTTTCGCAGGCGAAGGCAACGTGTGAGTTGCGAGCGATTGATACACAATAACGAAAATCATCGAGGTGTACTGCAGGACGATCGCGTTGCCGACCGTCGTGAGCTGGTTGGCAAAGTTAAACGTGGTGCCCGTCACGAAGTTGCAGACGGCCACAAGGACAATAAGACGGCTGACGCGGAGGACAGGCCTGCCGACGAGCAGGATAAAGAGTGCCATAAATATTGCCGTGACGGCACCGATCAAAAGAGCTGACTGCGAATTGGCGTGAACGAGGATGCCGATAAAGCTCCACAAGAGCGCCGTGCCAAATAGATACATCGCTCCGCTCACGCCATTGTCGGGTGGATTGTCAGATCGAATCACGAAGCACCTCCAGCTAGCTTTCGGTAATAAAAAACGGCGACCGCAATGGGTCGCCGTTTCCCTTGGGGGCAGATAATAGGCCGGGCCCTTACGCCAGCACGCCGAAGAACGCGCCGACGATGCCCACGACCATGGTGGCAACGATCAGCACCATGGGGTTGATCTTCTTGGACAGCAGCCAGTAGTACAGCCAGAAGGCGAGCATGCCGAGCATGCCGGGCATGATGCCGTCCAGGATGTCCTGGAGGGTCTGGGCGTCCTCGCCCGAGCCGATGGCCACCGGGATGCTGGCCCAGAACATGTCCTTGCACATGGCGCCCACGACCATGACGCCCACGATGCCCACGCAGGTCATGATCTTCTGCATGAGGCCGGTCCTCTGGGCCTCGTCCAGGAAGCCCACGCCCAGCTCGTAGCCCTTGACGGCGCCCCAGACGCGCAGCGCGAAGCCGGGGACGTTGTAGATGAGCAGGAAGGCGATGGGGCCGAAGGGGTTGCCGGCCTGGCACAGGCTGATGCCCACCGCGGCGGCGACCACGCGCAGCGTCGACAGGAAGATGGAGTCGCCGATGCCGGACAGCGGGCCCATGAGGGCGGCCTTGACGTCGTTGACGCTCTCGGGCTCGATCTCGCCGCGGGCGACCTTCTCCTCCATGGCCATCGCGATGCCGCCGACGAACGGGGCGAACTGGACGGTGATGTTGAAGAACGCGCAGTGGCGGTGCAGGGCCTCGGCGTAGTCGTCGGGGCGGCCGGCGTAGATCTTCTTGAGCATGTTGGCGACCATCAGGCAGAAGGCGATGTTCATCTGCTTGTAGTAGGTCCAGGAGAACTCCATGCCCAGGGCGCCGACGTTGACGGCGCTCCTGACGAGGTCGGAGCGCGTGATCTTGTTCTCGGGACTAGAAGTCATCGTCCTCATCCCCTTCCGCGGAGAGCTGGGGCTGGGCTCCGCCCAGGCCGAGCAGGTCGAACTTGTCGATGCCGATGATGATGGCGATCAGGGCGACGCCCAGGACGGGCACGTTGGCGTAGGAGCACAGCAGGAAGCCCAGGAAGTAGAAGGGCACGAGCTGCTTGGTGAGCACCAGGCGGCCGAGCATGGCGAAGCCCATGGCCGGCAGGATGTTGGCGGCAACGCCAAAGCCAGCAAGGACAAAGGGCGGGATGAAGTCGAGCATGCCCTGGATGGCGTCAGCACCCAGATAGAACGACAGCGAGCACAGCAGGAACGCCATGATGACACCGGTGGAACCGATCAGGAAGTGCATTGCATAGACACCCTTAAGGTTGCCCTGGCCGGAGAAGACATCAGCGCGGTCAACCAGGATCGGCAGGGCGGCGTTGAGGATGTTCTTGATGGCAAGGCACAGCGTGGCGATGGGCATAGCGAGCGCGATGGCTGCCTCGGTACCCTGACCGAGCTGTATGGCAAACGCGCAGGCGAGTACGCCGCCGATCGTCTCATCAGGCGGCACGTAGGCGCCGATGGAGATCGAGCCCATGAACAGCAGCTCCAGGCTGGCGCCAACGGCAAGGCCAGTCTGCAGGTCCCCCAGCACCAGGCCCACGAGCGGGCACAGGACGATGGGGCGGAACGCGTAGAGCGTACCGAGCTGGCAGTCGAACTTACCAAATGCGGCGATAAGTCCGATGAGGATTGCTTGGGTAAGCATACATCCCCCTTTCCATATAGGACACTACGAAGAACCCGCAGGCTCTTCGAAATTGAACGCCTAGAGCACGCTGGCGCAGTCAACCTTGGGGTCATCGGCCAGGGGTCGAATCTCGACCTCAACGCCACGATCCAGCATCTCGCGCACATCGGCTTCCTCGGCCGCGGTCAGGAAGATCTGACGAGAGACCTGACGAGCATCGGGACGCTTCTCGTCCTTGGGCTTGGTGTTGCCCAGGTTGACCGACTTGATCTGCGGGCAGCCCTCAACAAGCTGCTTTGCCTCAGCGATAGTGGCGACACAGATGATCATCTTGTACTTGTCGGTCACGCCCGAGTTGATAGCTTCGATTGCATGCTCCATATCTTTGATGACGAGCTTGCAGCCGGCAGGCTTGCCCATCTTGAGCGTCGTCTTCCACACCGGGTCGTTGGCGACCTTATCGCCCACGCAGAAGATGCAGTTGGAGCCGAGGCCCTGAACCCAGGAAACTGCGACCTGGCCATGAAGCAGGCGATGGTCAACGCGAAGTAGCTGAATCATAATGTGACCCCCCAAAGGTCTTGTGCCGTCTTACGGCGTGTCAGTAGGTGCTACGGATTAGAACTCTTCTTCCTCGTCGTCATCGACCAACAGGTCGTTGACAAACTTCACGCGCGTATCGTCCGCAGCGACGATGGCGCGAATCGTCTCCTCAACCGGCGCCGACTCGTCAGAGAACAGCAGCTGGATGAGCAGAGGAAGGTTCATGTTGGTAACGAGGTACGTGCGGGGACGCGTCTGGACGATCTTGGTGAACTCGTTGTTGACGCTGCCGCCAAAGAGGTCGGTGCAGACAACGACATCATCGTCAGCGGACATGCCCGCCAGCAGTTTTTGGGCCTCCTCGGCCACGTCCATGCGACCATCTACGAACATCGAAAGATCGTGGACGTTGTCGCGAGCGCCCGAGAGCAGCTCGACGCTCTCCTTGATGCCGGTAGCGAAGTGCGCATGGCTGGCGATGATGTACTGTCTCATTCTGTGTTCCTCTCAATAGCCCGGCACGTTCCCGCACCCGTTTTCTTTAGTAGTCGAACTGGTGATAGTAGCGACGATACTTGAGGTTGTGCTTGGTGACCGTCTCGTAGTAGCGAGCCAGACGGTCGGTCACGAGCACCGTCAGAATCCACGGGGAGACGATGACGCGGAACTCGTCGTCAAGGCCGGGGATGGCGAACTCGGCGGTGTCGATGATGTTGATGTCGGTGTCGCCGGTCACGCCGCGGG
>CAJMNK010000083.1 GCA_905214905.1 uncultured bacterium
CACCGGCCCCGTCTTCGCGCTATTCCGGCTTGGTTTCTACCGTGGGAGTCTTATCCGCTGCGACTGGGGTACGGGCGGTATCCATAGTCAGGCAGTGTTTGGGGCAGCTTTCGATGCACTCGCCGCACACCACGCAGGCGTACGGGTCAATCGACCAGGTGCCGCCTTTGCGATCGACCGCGAGTGCGCCCGCCGGACAACGCCGAGCGCACATGCCGCAGCAGATGCACACGTCCATGTCATTGACAATATGCCCGCGCAGGCGCTCGGGCGCCGTCAGTTTCTCCTGCGGATAGCACACCGTGACCGGCTGCTTGACCATAGAACCCAAGGCCGTCTTGGCAAATGTCAGCAAACTCATGCCGCGCCTACCTTTCCGTGCAGCTAATGCAGGGGTCGATGGTCAGGATAATCATGGGCACGTTGGCAAGGAGCACGCCCTGCAGCGCATGTGTCAGACCCGCCAGGTTTTGCGACGTCGGCGTTCGCACGCGAAAACGGTCCAGGTTCTTGGTGCCGTTGCCGCGTACATAGTAGTACGCCTCGCCGCGCGGCTGCTCAATCACAACTTCGCCGCGCGCGCCGTCGGCCGGCGTAAGCTTGGTGCGCCCGCCGATGCCGTCGTGTGGAATCTTACCGACAAGCTCCTTGATGATATCCATGGCCTGCGTGACCTCGGCGCAACGCACCTGGCAGCGGGCATAGCAGTCGCCGTCGGTTGCCACGATGGGCTCAAACGCGGCCAAATCCGCATAGGCACCGTCGCCAAACATGCGCACGTCGTAGTTCACGCCCGAGGCGCGACCGAACGGGCCGACCATCGAAAGCTCCAGTGCGTCCTTCTTGCTGATCACGCCCACGCCATGCAGGCGCTCGCCGCAGCTGTCGTCGTCCAAAAACGTATGCACCAGGGCATCGTAGTCAGGACGCATGGCATCGAGCGTCTGGACAATGCCCGCCAGCTCGGAATCCTCGATATCGTGCTTAAGGCCGCCGATCTCGTTAATCGACAGGATCACGCGACCGCCGCACGTGCTCTCAAAGATCTTGAGAATCTGCTCGCGCAGCGTCCACGAACGATAGAACAGCGCCTCAAAGCCAAAGGCATCGGCGAGCAGGCCCAGCCACAGCAAATGCGAGTGAATACGCGAGAGCTCGTGCAGAATGGTGCGGATATACTGCACGCGGCCGGGCACCTCGATGTCAAGCATGCGTTCGCAGGCGCTGGCATAGCCGCAGCTGTGGCCCACGGCGCAAATGCCGCAGATGCGCTCGGCGATGTAGCCAAACTGATGCATGTCGCGCTTTTCGGTGAGCTTCTCGAGTCCGCGGTGCACAAAGCCGATCTGCGGAATTGCCTCGATGACGCGGTCGTCCTCGATTACCAGGTCCAGATGAAGCGGCTCGGGCAGCACCGGGTGCTGCGGGCCAAACGGAATTACGGAGCGATGAGCCATGGACCTTACGCCTCCTTTTTCTGCTTGTCGCGGACGGCCTTGGCGGCAAGCGCCGCGCGGACCTTGGCCGCTTTCTCGGGATCCATGGCGGCGAGCTTTGCCTCCATCTCGGCAGCCTTGAGCGCGGCCTTGGCGGCAGCCTCGTCATGCTGAGCATCGGAGCCGGCAGCCGCTGCGGGCTGGGCGGCAGCAGCGCTCGCAGCACCCTCCCCTGCAGCAGCCGCAGCAGCGGCGGCCTTTTCGGCCGCGGCCTTGCGCGCCTTGGCCTCGGCGGCCGCGCGGACCTTCATGGCCTTCTCGCGCGCGGCCTTCACCTCGGGCGTGATAACGCTCATGGGTTCAGCGGTCGAGACCTGGTAGAAAAAGCCCTTAAAGTCGATCTGCATATCGGTGATGGCAAGACCGAATAGGTCGTGGACCTCATTTTCAAACGGGAATACCGCCGGATAATACGAGCTGATGGACGGAATCTCCTGGTACCGGTCGATTCCCTCGACTACCAGGTTCTCAATCGCATAGCTGCCGTCCTGCGCAATATGCTCCTGAGCAGCATGAACGTTGATAAACGTATAGACCAGACGATACGTGCCGTCGTCGACGTTGTGCTCGGCGTGCATCTGCACAAAGCGCGCGCCGACGCCCTTGAGCGCCTGGACATGCGACAGGAGCTCGTCGATCCCAACGGTGGTATAGATAGCCTTTTGCATTACTCGGCCTCCTTTGCAGCGGCGGGCGCACCGTCAGCCGTGCCTGCGTCGACACCGGCCCCGGCACCCGCAGCAGCCACAAACCCGTCCTCGCCCAGCTCAACGCCACCATCCCAGG
The DNA here is from genome assembly GCA_905214905.1 of uncultured bacterium. Lineage (GTDB taxonomy): Bacteria > Actinomycetota > Coriobacteriia > Coriobacteriales > Coriobacteriaceae > Collinsella. The sequence continues at coordinate 2,283 of CAJMNK010000083.1, forward strand.
TAGCAGCGCCGCCTACGGTAAGCGGGTCGCCGCCGGCACGCATCACGGCCTCCTTCTGGTCCAGGATGCCGCACGCCTCCACGATGGCATCGATCACGGTCTCGGGGCGAATGGCGCATCCGGGCGCGTACACGTCCACGGGAATCGCGCGGTCCACGCCACCGATCACGTTATAGGCATCGCGGAATACGCCGCCCGAGCATGCGCAGATACCGCAGGCCACCACGCACTTGGGCTCGAGCATCTGGTTGTAAATCTGACGCACGACGGGCAGGTTCTGGGCATTGACCGACCCCGTCACCAAAAAGATATCCGCATGCTTGGGGTTGCCGGTGTTGACCACGCCAAAGCGCTCCGCATCGAACAGCGGCGTGAGCGAGGCCAGCACCTCGATATCGCATCCGTTGCAGCTCGAGCCGTCGTAATGAATAACCCACGGCGAGCGCGACATTTTATGATCCATGGATGCCGCCTCCTAAATAAACACGTCGACGAGGATGGGCATAAGGTTGAGCAGGCCAAACACCAGCGCCACGCCCCAGCCGAGCTTAAAGCAGCTGCGCCAGGTGCTGCGTGCGAAGGTGTTGTCGATCAGCACCTCGACAAAATACGTCGCGGCCATCACGACCAGGGCTACGACCCAGCTCACCGGGTTGTCCCAAACAAAGAACATGCCCACCCACATCAAAAACAGCACGGTCTCACACCAGTGCATAAGGGTCATCTTGGCCAGCGTGCCGCCGCTCATCTCGGTGGCGACGCCCTGGACAATCTCCTGATGCGCGTGATGCGAGTACGAAAGGTCGAACGGCGACTTGCGTAGCTTGATGGTGAGCACCGCAAGCAGCGCCAAGAAAATGGGCGCGCTGTACACGATGATGGGCGCCGACTGTCCGGTCACGGCGATGGAATCAAAGCTATCGGTGGCAAGGTACAGGCCCACGCTCATCAGCAAAACGGCGGGCTCGTAGCTCATGACCTGCAGCAACTCGCGGTCGGCACCGACCTGGGCAAACGGGCTTTGCGTCGAGGCGGACGCCAGCACCACAAAGATCGCGGCGAGCGTAACCATAAAAGCGCACAGCAGCGTGTTGGAGCCCGACACAAAGATGCCGCCGCCCACGACGGTAAAGATGAGCGCGCACGCCATATAGGTATCGTCCATGGTGTTTACGCTGGCAGGGGCCTTGCGCAGCAGCTTGGCAACGTCGTAGAAGGGCTGCAGCAGGCGCGGGCCCACGCGGCCCTGCATGCGAGCCGAAAGTTTGCGGTCGATGCCGTCGATCAAGCCGCCCGCAAGCGGCGCCAGCAAGGCAAACGCCACGGTGCCAATAAAGATGCCCACGACGCCCGAACCTTCGAAATACTTGCCGCGCAGCACCGAGGGCGCGCTCATGGCAAGCCGCTCGGGCCCAATCCATGCGCAACACAGCAGCGCAAACAAGATAATGCTGCAGCATACGACGCTACCCGCGGGGCCAATACGCTTCTCGCCAAGGGCGTCCTCCGAGTACCAATTGCGCTTTTCGGCCTTCACCTCGTGTCCCATCGAGCCGCGGAAATGGCGATATTTGTCGGTTCCCACGCCCGAAAGGTACACGTTGACGTGCGGTTTGTTGCTCACGCGGAATGACGTCAGCAGCACCACGGCGATAAAAGCCACGATAACCACCATCAGATACATGGCGTCCTTGCCAATAACGTACGGCACGCGGCCAAACACCATGGCCAAGTAAGGCGACACCAGACCGCTCGAGATAACCGGAAACGCCACGCAGCACAGAATCAGCAGCGCGGCGATGGTGTTGAGGGCCATCCATTCGGTCTTATGGACATTGACCTCAACGTTTTGAGCCGTGGGGTCGACGCCCGAAAGCTTGGCAAGCCACTTGCCCCAGAAGTAAAACGTCGCGGCCGAGCCAAAGGCAAGCACCATGATCATGAGCACGTTGCCGGTCTGCGCAAACGCCACCAGGGCGCCCCACTTGGACACGAGCATGCCAAACGGCGCCACAAACATGCCCATAATGCCCAGCATCATCAGACGCGTCAGGTGCGGCATGCGGCTGAACATGCCGTCCATGTCCTCGATATTGCGGCTGCCGATATGATGCTCGGCCGTGCCCACGCACAGGAACAGCAGCGACTTGGCCACCGTGTGGAACAAGATCAGGAAGATGGCCGCCCATACGGCCTCGGGCGCGCCGACACCCAAGCAGGCACTGATGAGGCCCAAGTTGGAAATGGTGGAGTACGCGAGCACGCGTTTGGCGTTGCTTTGCGAGATGGCCATGAGTGCAGCGAGCAAAAACGTGATGGCACCCACACTCGTGACCATAAAGCCGGTCACGGGGTAGATGGCATAGAGTGGGCTCAGCTTGACCATCAGGAACACGCCGGCTTTGACCATGGTTGACGAGTGCAGCAGGGCGCTCGTGGGAGTGGGTGCAACCATGGCACCCAACAGCCAAGTGTGGAACGGCATCTGTGCGGCCTTGGTGAGCGCGGCGAGCGACAACAGGATGACCGGCATCACCAGCAGCGCGGACTGCGCGGTTCCGGTGCCGGAAAGCTCGATCATGCCCGAGATGGTCAGCGGCATGCCGTTAACGTGCAGATACATAAGTCCGGCCAAAAACGCGATGCCGCCCAGCATGTTGAGGATGATTTGGGTAAAGGCGTTCTTGATGGCCTCGGGCGTACGCGTGTAGCCAATCATAAGGAACGAACACACGGTGGTGATTTCCCAGCCGCAGAACAGCCACTCAAGGTTGTCGCTCGTCACGATGACGAACATGGCCGAGAGGAACAGGAACATGAGCGCCAGGAACTGCGGGCGACGGTCGGGCGCGGTCTGCCCGCGCAGCGCGGCCTCGTGCTCGTCATGGGCCTGGAAGTCCTTCATGTAGCCCAGGGCATACAAGCAGATTAGACTGCCAACGATGCCGACGGCGAGGACCATGATCACGCTCATGTAGTCCAGGTAGAGTGGCGTTGCCGTGACGGCTTCGGCCGCGGGCAGCGTCATGGCTGCAAAGGCGAGCGAGCCCACCAGCTGGACTATGCCGAGCACCGTGGTGAGCGCGTTCCTATATTTGTACGCGTTGTACAGGATGACAGCGCACAGGATGACGTCGATAACGGAACTGATGATCGAGAGCACATGCGAGGTGCCGGGGGCAACCTCAAAGCTCTGCGGACCCGTGCCAAAAAACATGACGGCGACTACAACTGTCACCGCCATAATAATGCCGGAGCCTATGAGCCCCGCCGCATCGCGGGCGCGGTCACCGCGCGCGAGCAGCATGCCCAGCGCCGGTACCAGCGGAAACAGGGTAAGGAAATACAGTAGCGTCATACCATCACTCCCCCATGCTAAAACGCTGCAATTGTTTAACGTTATAGCTCAATTGAGGAGTAGCGGCGGCGGGTTTTCGGTCAACTGGGGAGTTTTAGGCGTACGGGGTAAGGGCACGTCCGCTTTGGAGCAGAGGGCGACGTTTCCTTACCACAGCGACGGGCGCGCGGGCCACCGCGTGCGGCTTACTGGCCACTTTGGAGGATGTCCCAATAGGCTCGCGGCGGTCCGAAAAGTTGGCGCGGCAAGAAAAATGCGCCTCGTGGGCGCACCATCCCGTTTGCTATTCCATCTTTTTAACGCGCGGCTTGCGACCGCGCGGCTTATCGACCAGTGCGGACTCACCGCTCTCGCGGTACTGACGGCACCAAGCCTTGACCGAAGACTCGCTGGGAATCTTGTGCTTGATCATGGCCTCGCGAACCGTCAAGCCGTTTTCCAGACGGTCCTTAACCACAGCGAGCTTTACGTCGTACGAATAGGTGTGATGATGCGAACCGGCATTGAGAACGGCGTCGGCACCGCCCACGGCGTACGCGCGGGCCCACTGACGAGCCGTGGCCTGGGGAATGCCAAGCTCCGCGGCGAGGGCGCGATGACCGACCCCCTCTTGGAGGATCTCGACGGCGCGCTGCCTAACCTCGGGCGCATGCGTGCGAGTCCTAGTTGCTTCCGACATACCTGCCACTTCTTAGCCTTAACCGTTAATCTGCCTTCTTACGTGCATGTTAGATAGTAGCATTTTGCTGTTCGCGCGTAGCAGTTAATTGAAAATAGCAACGGCGTCATCTGGGCATTTGCTATTAATTTGCGACATTTCTTTACGTTTAATTTACGCAGCTAGTTAGCCCGCAGCTCATTGATGGTGTTTTACCAGCCAGATTGATATCTTTTTGTTTCGCTTGGTATGGTTTTCATAATTATTAACCCCTCAGCCTCTGAGCTAGCATGTCAGTCTTCCGCTTACTTTCCAGCTTTCTACTTAACTTTCCAGCTTTCTACCCAGCTTTCCAGCTTTCCACCTAACTTTCCAGCTTTCTTTCCAGCTTTCCACCTTAGGTGTTAAGTTAAGTGGAAAGTTGGAAAGATGATGGGAAGTCGGAAAAGCTAAAACGCCTTTCTCCAGCGACGGCTGGACAGTTAGTTCAGATACGTATTTTTCTATGCTGATAAAGCTGCGCTATGGTCCCCGGAGAGGGTTCTTTGGCGACTCATTGCACGCAAATCGAGCCCAGATGGCTACCGAACCCTAGTTTTGAGCCCCTTTCTTCCCCAAAACGAGCGCCGGATGCGCCTACTGCGGTCTGGAATTATACGTATCTGAACTAACTGTCCAGCGGAGTCCAAGACTGGGATCGCGCAGATCAGAACCACCCTTAAAAAGGGTGGTTTGCTCTTAGGGTATAACCCACGGGCCC
>CAJMNK010000084.1 GCA_905214905.1 uncultured bacterium
ACGCGACCGACGATTGAACGTCAGATTGCCGCTTAGGGGCGTTTGCAGCGTCGGCAGGTCCGCCGTTCGTTAGAACGGCGGAACCGATTACATCAGCTCGCAGACAGCCGCCGCGAAGGCCACGGGGTCCTCGGGGAGGATACCCTCGACGAGCAGGGCCTGGTCGTAGAGCAGGCCGGAGTACTGCTTGATCTTGTCAGCGTCGCCTGCCTTCTGAGCGGCGACGAGCTTGGCAAAGACCGGGTGCTTGGCGTTGAGCTCGAGCACGCGCTGGCTCTTGGGCATACCGTCGGGCGCGCCCTCGGGACCCTTCTGGAGCACCTTCTCCATCTCGAGCGAAAGCGGGCCCTCGGTGGTGATGCACGCGGGGGCATCGGTCAGGCGCGCAGAGACGGCAACCTTCTCGACCTTGTCGCCGAGCGCCTCCTTCATGGCGTTAAAAAGGTCCTCGTTCTCCTTGGTGGCGTCCTCGGCCTCCTTCTTCTCGTCATCGGTCGCCAAGTCAAGATCGCCGGTCGCGACGTTCTTAAGCTCAAGGTGACGATCCTCGACCTCAGGCTCGGCGCCATCGGCAACCGCCTTTTCGGCAGCCTCGCGAGCAGCGTCATCCTCGTAGACCTTGGGCATATCGGCAGCCACGTACTCACGCATGGCCTGGAAGGTGAACTCATCCACGTCCTGCGTCAGCAGTAGTACATCGTAGCCGCGGTCGAGCACGCCCTTCACGACGGGCATCTTGGCCAGACGCTCGCGCGAATCGCCGGCGGCATAGTAGATTGCCTTCTGGCCCTCGGGCATACCCTTGGCATACTCGGCCAAGGTGATCATCTTCTGCTCCTTGGCAGACCAGAACAGCAGCAGGTCGGCGAGCTCGTCGGCCTTCATGCCGTAGCTCGAGTAGATGCCGTACTTAAGGCCGCGACCAAAGTTCTCAAAGAACTTCTCGTAGGCCTCGCGGTCGTTGTCGCGCATGTCCTCGAGATCGGCGGTGATCTTCTTCTCCACGCGCTTGGCAATGGCCTTGAGCTGACGGTTCTGCTGCAGCGTCTCACGCGAAATATTGAGCGTCACGTCGGCAGAGTCCACGACACCGCGCACAAAGTTGTAGTAGTCGGGCAGCAGGTCGTCGCACTTCTCCATAATCAGCACATTGGAGCTGTAGAGCGCCAGGCCCTTCTCGTAGTCCTTGCTGTACAGATCGAACGGGGCGCGGCCCGGCACAAACAGCAGGGCATCGTACTCAAGCGTACCCTCGGCATGGAAACTGATAGTGCGCGCGGGATCGTCAAAGTCGTGGAACGTGGACTTGTAGAACTCGTTGTAATCCTTCTGCTCAACGTCGGAGCTGCGCTTTTTCCAGATCGGCGTCATGGAGTTGATGGTCTCGAGCTCCTGGTAGTCCTCGTACTCGGGCTTGTAGTCGTCGCCGGCGTCCTCGGGCTTGGGTTTCTGGCGGCTCTTGCTCACCATCATCTGAATCGGGTAGCGCACATAGTTGCTGTACTGCTGAATCAGGCTCTTGAGGCCCCACTCGGTCAGGAAGCGATCGTAGGTCTCGGCCTCGCCGTCGGCGTCGAGCTTCTCGTTCTCGCGCAGCGTCAGGATGACATCGGTACCGTGCTCGGCACGCTCGCCATCCTCGATGGTGTAGCCCTCAAGACCATCAGACTCCCACACGTGAGCGGTGTCCTCGCCATAGGCGCGGCTGACAACCTTTACGTGGCTGGCAACCATAAAGGCAGAGTAGAAGCCCACGCCAAACTGGCCGATGATGTCGACATCGGAGCCCTGTTGCTCGGCGTTCTCGGTCTTAAACTCCTCGGAGCCGGAATGGGCGATGGTGCCCAGATTGCGCTCGAGCTCCTCGGCGGTCATGCCAATGCCGTTATCCGAGATGGTAATGGTGCGGGCGTCTTTATCAAAAGAGACGCGAATAGCCAGGTCGCCCTGGTCGAGCTTGACACTCGGGTCCTGCAGGCTCTTAAAGTTGAGCTTGTCGACGGCGTCGCTCGCGTTGGAGATAAGCTCGCGCAGGAAGATTTCCTTATTGGTGTAGATGGAGTTGATCATGAGGTCGAGCAGTTTTTTGCTCTCGGTCTTAAATTGACGCATGTGCAGTCCTTTCGCGCTACCCCCGTCCGCAAAAACGGCCCGGTTGCCCGAGCCGCATCGCAGACCTGCTATGTCCAGACTTAGATTTTATAACCCATTAGCGCGCATATATACATACGGAATCGAAAAACTGTATGTCCAAACGCTCTGATGAGCCAATTGCCAAGGAGTGTCCCCGACTGCCGGCAGGAAAGGAACGTCCCTATCTGCCATCTACGCGCTTGGCCATCCAAACATGGGGCTGGCCCTCGTCTTCGTAGTCCACCGGGGCAATCTGCGTGTAACCCGCCTTGGCATAGAGCGGCAGCACGTATTCCTGCGCGTGCAGCTTAATGAGCTTGGCGCCGGCATCACGCGCGCACGTATCACTGGCCTCGACAATCTTGCTCGCCAAACCGCGACGGCGCATGCTCGGCAGCACGGCCACGCGCCCCATAATGTAGGTCTCCCCCGCCGCGACGCCTTCGTCCAAGTCGCACGCCGGCGACACCGGAGCCTCTGCGTCAGCTGCGCGCTCGAGTTCTTCGGGAAACACGCGCGAGCAACCGGCAAGCTCACCGTCTACATAGAGCGTCACATGAATGCAGTTCGGATCCTCGTCGATAGCGTCAAACTCATTCTCGTAGCCCTGCTCGTCCATAAAAACGACGCGGCGCACCAACGCCGCGTCATCAAAGCATCCCGTCTTAAGTTGGATATCCATGGCTGCCCTTTCATTCAATGCGAACGTTAGGGACAGATTTTAGCGAAAGTGAGCTCCGCGCACGCTAAACTTCGCGCGAGCCTTCGCCAGGCAGTCGTAATGACCCACGTTATGGGCATCGCTCGCGATGAAGCTGTACAGGTTCTGATCGAACAGGCGCTGTGCCGGCTTTTTCTCGCGACCAAAGCGACCGCCGGCAATAAAGTCCGCCGAAGCCTGCAGCTTGCAGCCCATATCGACCAGGCGCTCCGCCACGCTTACATCCTTTTGAACCGCACGATAGCGCTCAGGATGAGCGATGATCACCTGGTAGCCACGGCACTGCAAATCGTAAATCGTGTTCTCGTACTCTCTAAACGCATACGCATCGGCATGCGTCGAAAGCTCGAGCAGAAACTCGTTGGTCCCATCGAAATGCAAGTGATCCGCGGCATCGATACCAAGCTCAACGAGCTTTCGATGGTTGACCTCGAAGCCCATCTGGAGCGGAAAACCGTCAGCGTTATCGCGCAGCAGCTCAAAGGCATCCCACATCTTGTCGTAATCAAAATAGGGATCACGGCAGTGAGGAGTGCAAACGATTCTGGTTACACCGGCCCGCTTGGCAGCCTCGAGCATCGCCAAGCTCTCTTCGAGATCGGCGGCGCCGTCGTCTACACCCGGCAAGATATGGCAATGAATGTCACGCATAGGTCAGCCTTAATCAACTAAACGTTTGCTCGGTTGGTGAAGATGCCCTTTTTGGAAGTGCCCTGATCGTCGGAGCCCTTCTTAACCTTCTTACCGTCCTTGGTGTAGTAAGAATAGTAGTACTCGCTGGTCTCGGTCTCACAGTAATTCATGACGGTACCGATGAGCTTGACCTTCTCGGACTTCTTAAGCTGGGCGATAGCGTTGAGCGCCTCTTCGCGCTTGGTAAAGTCCTCGCGCACCACGAACAGCGCGCCGTCGGTCAAGCTGGCAATCTCGACAGCATCGATGAAGGTGCCGACCGGAGGAGCATCGAAGATGACGTACTGGAACTTGGCGGACAGTGCCTTTACCAGCTTGGCAAAGCGATGGGAGACGATGATGTCGGCAGGATTGGGAATGTGCGGCTCGGCATCGAGGAAGTAGAAGTTCTTCTGACCCGTCTCGACAATTGCCTGGTCAATGGAGATCTGCTCGGAAAGGACCGCATAGAGTCCGCCGCGCGAACGAACGCCGAGCATATCGGAAAGGGACCTGCGGCGCATATCGGCCTCGACCAGGAGCACGGACTTGCCGCTCGTGGCGATTGCCTGAGCAAGGTTAATGGAAACCGTAGACTTGCCCTCGTTGGGAATCGAGGAGGTAACGGTGATGGTGCGAATGGGGTCGTCCACGCTCGCAAAGCGGATGTTGGCCAGAAGGGTCTTGGCGGCATTCTGTACAACGAGCTTATCGGTGTTCTTTGCCTTAGCCATGCCTATTTACCACCTTTCATAGCCGGAATTCGGCCAACAACGGGAATACCCAGGAGCTCTTCCGCCTCTTCGGCACCGCGGATGCGGGTATTGAGCATGTCTGCCAAAACGACATAGGCAACTGCGATAAAGATACCGGCGAGGAACGCGACGGCAATATACAGCGTGCGCTTGGGGCCGCTGGGGGCTTCGGGGGTCTTAGCCTCGTCGATAACGTTGATGCTCTGGGCAGCGCCGACGTTCTGAGCGACCGTACTCACCGAGCTGGCAATGGCCTTTGCGACCTCAGCCGTCTCCTTGGCATCGGTGCCGGTAACCGAAAGCGTAATGACACGCGTGGTGGTCTCGGAGGAAACAGACACCTTGTAGTCATCCAGATCGGTGAGGCCCAGTTCTTTGGCGGCGCCGCTCTTAACGCTATCGCTATCCAGCAGCGTGGCGATATCGTTGGAAAGCATCTGGCTCGCCGAGAGATCGTTGTAGCTCATCTGACCGCTATCGTCGGTCTTGGCGAGAATGTACATGCTCGTCGTCGCGGTATAGGTGTTGTCCATCGCAACGAAGGACACGATGCCCATGGCGATCGCGCAGACCACCGGAAGGGTGATGACCAGCTTGAGGTGCTTCTTCAGCAGCTGGAACAGTTCGAGAAGGGTCATGCAGCTTGCCTTTCATTTCCCCAGTTCGGATTGACAAAACTGTCCGTATGTTATCGCATCTTTTTACCGAGACCAAACTCTATACATAAGAAACAGGCTCTCCTGTAAAAATGTCGGAAGCAATCGTAAAATTGCACAACAACGCCGCACCCGAAAGTCAAATGCGGCGTCTACATCAATATCTATGTTGTATCGCTATGCGAATGGCTCCTCCTGCTGTATGGGAAACGTCACCGTGATGGTGGTCCCCACCCCCAACTCGCTTGACATATCGAGCGAGGCGTGATGATACAGGGCCGCATGCTTGACAATGGCAAGCCCCAGGCCGGTTCCGCCGCGTGCCTTGGACCTACTCTTGTCCACGCGATAGAACCGCTCAAATACCTTGCCCTGTTCTTCAGGCGCGATACCGATTCCCGTATCGGCAACCGACAGATACGGGTGCCCGTCGTCGTTGGTTCCGCACCGCAACGTCACCGTACCGCCGGGCCGGTTGTAGCGAATGGCGTTGCTCGCCAGGTTATAGATGAGCTCATCGATCAGGCGCGTTACGCCTTCGACGACCACAGGCTCGGTCTCATGGCCTATCGTCACATTCGCTTGACGGGCGACCTGTTCAAGACGCTGCTCAACCGCGTAGATCGCACGCGAGAGCTCAATAGGCTCCGTGGAACCAATGGGCACTGCCTCGCCTTCAGTCGCACGTTCGGCCTCGTCCAAGTTAGACAGCGTAAGGATGTCGTTGACAAGCGCTGCCAAGCGGCCCGCCTCACGATAGATGCGACCGCCAAAGTTGCGCAGGTCGTCCTCGCCCTCGACCATGCCATTTGCGATGAGCTCGGCATAGCCCGAAATCGCCGTAAGCGGCGTCTTGAGCTCATGGGTGATATTCGCCGTGAACTCGCGGCGCATACGGTCGTTGTCCGCTAGCACCGCCATTTGGCGCTTGAGTTCCTGGCGCTGCGACTCGATGCGCTCAAGCATGGGAACCATCTCGGCATAGGCGTGCTCATAGCTACGGCGTGGGTGATCCAAATCCACCTCTTGTAACGGCGCGATGATGGCACGGGACTCACGGCGCGCCATAAAAAACGAGAGTACTGCACCCGCTGCTGCGATAAGCAGCATCGGCGCCAGCATCGACAGCAAAATCGCCGCAACGCCAGGCTGGGCCTGCGCCAAGCGAACGACCTGGCCGTTATCAAGGGTGACGGCGCGATACAGCATAATCTCGTCGAGTGTAGAGCTTGCGCGCTCCGCGGAACCCAAACCACTCTCAAAGGCCTCGATGACCTCGGGGCGATCGCCATGGTTGGGCAGTGTGGAAGGCGACGCCTCGTTGTCGTAGGCAACAGATCCGTCCTTATTGATCAGCGTGATACGAAGATCCTCGCGATCGAGGCTTCGCAAGAACGGAATGGGCTCCTGCTGCTCGTCGAGGGCGGCAGCAATGAGCTCAGTTTCCTGCGCCAGATTGGCACTCGTGGCATCCGCCAAAGTGTTTTGCACAAAGAACGCACCCAGCACCGTAAACGCCACGATAACCGCCATGGCGCAGACAAAGATCGTCACAAAAACGCGGTGCGACAGCGTATGTTTTCCCTGGGGGGCGAAGACCACGGGTTACTCCTCCGATGCGGTGGCCGCGGTGTCGTCGCCTTCGGCACCATCACCGGCAGAAGGCTCGGCCAGGCGATAACCCACGCCGCGCACGGTCTCTATGGCGCTCGCATGCTCGCCAAGCTTTTGGCGGAGCGTCTGCACATGCACGTCGACGGTGCGCGAACCGCCGTCGAAGTCCCAACCCCATACGCTCTGCAGCAGCGACTCGCGGGTAAAGACCACGCCAGGTTTGCGCATGAGGTACTCGAGCAGGTCGAATTCGCGCAGCGTGAGCTTGAGCGGTTCGCCGGCAACAGTCACTTCGCGGTGGCTGGGCGAAAGTACGATATCGCCCACGCTGAGCACATCGCTCGCCTGCTTGACCATGCCGCCGCGGCGCAGCAACGCACGGCAACGGCTCGCGAGTTCCATAAGCGAGAACGGCTT
>CAJMNK010000085.1 GCA_905214905.1 uncultured bacterium
CCGCGCCGATGGGTTTCCGGCGCGGCCCGCTTTACATGGCGTCCGTATGAGCGAGGTGTCGCGTCAAGCGGCGGCCTACTTTGCGTCGTAGGCCTCGGCATCCCACCAGTCGAGCTGGGCGATGTTGTCGCGGATGTGCTGGCAGCTCTTGTGGAAGCCCTCGAGCTCGTGCTCGGAAAGGTCGAGCGTGTAGACCTCCTCGACGCCCTCGGCGCCGATCACGCACGGCAGGGAGGTGAAGATGCCCTCCTCGCCATACTGGCCGGTCATGAGCGTGGAGGCGGAAAGCACGGCGTGCTCGTTGTGCAGCACGGCGGCGCAGACGCGCGCGGCGGAGTTGGCGACGGCGTACTCGGTGCACTGCTTGCCCTGGTAGGTCACATAGCCGCCCTTGCGCGCGAGCTCCTCGATCTCCATGTGGTCGAAGGCGTACCTGTCGGGGTTTTCGGCCTGAAGCTCGTTAAGGCTCTTGCCGGCGATGGTCGCGGACTTAAAGGCGGCCAGCTGGCTAAAGCCGTGCTCGCCGATCATGTAGGCGTCGATGGACTTGGGGCTCACGCCGACCTTCTTGGAGATCTCGGTGCGCAGGCGGGCGGAGTCCAGGCCGCAGCCCGAGCCGATGATCTTCTTGGGATCGTAGCCGGTCAGGTGCCACAGCTCGGTGCACACGACGTCGCAGGGGTTGGAGATGCTCACAAAGATGCCGTCAAAGCCGGCGTCGACGATGCGCTTGGCAAAGGTGCGGGCAGCGTCGGTGGTAAAGAACAGCTCGCCGTCGCGGTTGCCGGCGGCCAGCGCGACCTTGCCGGCGGCGTTGACGATGACGTCGCAGCAAGCCAGCTCCTCGTAGTGGTCGTAGCAGTTGACGATTTTGGTGTTATACGGGACAAACGAAAGGGAGTCGCGCAGGTCCTGGACTTCGGACGTCACCTTGGCCTCGTTGATATCGCACAGGTACAGCTCATCGGCAATGCCCTGCATAAGCAGGCTGTTGGCGACATGTGCTCCTACGTGGCCCTGGCCGACCACACCGATCTTACGCGTCTGGTACATATATGTATCCTTTCGGCCGAGTTTTTCGCGTCGAACCATTGTAGCGTCCTGCTACCACTTTGCTAGACTAAAGCGCCGTAGATTTTTTGGGACATACCTTAATCTCTATTTTTGGAGTGATTCGGGCCGCTGACGGCATCGCTGAGCGATGTGCTCGCGCGGATGGGGCCGCTCGTTGTACCATAGCTGCAACTGACTCGTAAGGAGCATCCATGCCCATTCGCATCCCCGACGCCCTCCCTGCCGCCGCGCAGCTCGAGAGCGAGAACATCTTTGTCATGACCGAGTACCGCGCGCTGCACCAGGACATCCGTCCGCTGCGCGTGCTCATCCTCAACCTCATGCCCACCAAGATCGCCACCGAGACGCAGATCATGCGCAAGCTCTCCAACACGCCGCTGCAGGTGGAGGTGGACCTGCTGCGCACCAAAACGCACGAGGCCACGCACGTGAGCGCCGGCCACCTGGAGACGTTTTACCGCACGTTCGACGACATCCGCGACATCCACTACGACGGCCTGATCATCACGGGCGCGCCGGTGGAGCAGATGCCGTTCGAGGAGGTCGACTACTGGCCCGAGCTCTGCCAGATCATGGATTGGTCCACCACGCACGTGCACTCTACGTTGCATATTTGTTGGGGCGCACAGGCGGGCCTGTATCACCACTACGGTATTCAGAAGTACGACCTGCCGGCAAAGGCGAGCGGCGTGTTCGAGCATTATCTGGTGAAGCCGCAAAGCCCGCTGGTCCGCGGCTTCGATGACCGTTTCTATGCCGTGCATTCGCGCAACACCGATGTGCGTCGCGAGGACGTGGAGGCCGAGCCGCAGCTCGAGGTCGTGGCCGTATCCGACGAGGTGGGCCTGTACATCGTCAAGTCGACCGACAGCCGTCGCTTCTTTGTATTTGGTCACCCCGAGTACGATACCGACACGCTGCGCCTGGAGTACGAGCGCGACGTGAAGCGCGGCCTCAACCCTCAGGTGCCGGCGCACTACTTTCCGGGTGACGACCCCACCGCCGAGCCGCGCAACGTCTGGCGCAGCCAGGCTCAGCTGTTCTACACCAACTGGCTCAACTACTACGTCTACCAGACCACGCCCTACGACCTGGCCCGCGCCGGCGAGGAGCACTAGACTGCGGTGGTACTGCTGTAGCCGTGGCTGACGTGGCGGCGATTAGGCGCTGATGATGTGGGGTAGCGGCAGGTCGTGGGCGTCGGTGGGAACGTGGTCGACACGCTGTTCGTCAAAGGCGATGCCGATGATTTGACATGCGGGCGAGAGCATGGACAGGTAGCGGTCGTAGCAGCCGCCGCCGTAGCCCAGGCGCGCGCCGGCGCGGTCGAAGGCCACGAGCGGCACGACGATCATGTCGAGCGCTTCGGCAGGCACGATGGGGAAGCGGTCTCTGTCGATGTCCGTGGCCGCGAAGGCCCGCGTGGGGCGGGCGATAAACGGGGCCGCGGGCGCATCGCCGACGGCGACGGCCCGCATGCACATGCGCTGGCCACAAGCTGCGGCGTCTGTTGCCGAGAGCATGCACGGATAGGCCACGCGCCAGCCGCGTTTGGCGGCAGCCGCGGCAAACGCGGCTGGGTCGACTTCGGAACCCATCGCGGCATAGACGGCAACGGTGCGCGGTGCCGCGGCACCCGAGCTGTCCAGCAACTCAACAAGCCGCGCGCAAATGACAGCAGACTTCGCCGCCCGAACATCCAAATCAATAGCATCGCGCCGGGCAATCACCGCCCGACGCAACTCAGCCTTATCCATCCCAACCTCCTCTAGCAAACCTGCCAAAAAGGGACAGGTTTATTTTGGCAGGTTTTATCTGGGCAAACGTCGAAGCCGCTGCAAAGGCACCCTTTGTGGCGGCTTCGACTCGACGTTGGCTTCACAGTGCCGCGGCGATTGCTTCGGTCACAAACTTATTGAGTGACTCGCCCTTCTTTGCCGCTGCCAGCGCCGCCTGTTTGTGGAGCTCAGAGCCCGTTCTTACGTTGAACGAGCCCTTAAAAGCCCGCTCGGGCTCTTTGCCCTTCTCGGCGCAAAACTCAAGGTAATCGTCGACGGCGTCGTGGAAGCATTGCTCCACTTCTTCAGCCGTGGAGCCTTCAAATACGATTGCGTCCCTAATGCCGGCGACCATACCTGTTAGTACATGCTGCTCGGCATCGAACTCGACTGGGGCGAAATAGCCCTTGTATGCCAAAACGTTACTCATGACTGCCTCCGACATCCTGCAGAAATCGAACGATGTTTCGAATTGTCCCCGCTGTCAATTCGTCAGATGGATGAGGCGCGTGCATCACGAACATCCTGCCATCTGAGGGCCTGTAGAAGCGAATGCGCGATCCGGATGTCTTGCCTTTGCTGTCCATTTCAAAGCCATATGAGGCCATGACTTTTAAAAAATCGGCATACCGATACGTCGAAGGGCAGCTAAACAGTTGGGCGATGAGTTTATCGGCTCGAGTCATCCCGCCTCACATTCTGCAACTATATTCTAGTTGCAATTTAGATCCGATGCAATCACCCATACTATAGAACATGTGTACGTATAGAACAAGTGTTCGAACCACTACAAAGGGGCCTGTCCCCTTTGTAGTGGTTTTGCTTGTTGTGGTTAGCCCAGCAGGTCGACTACGTTAAAGCCGGCGTTGCTCTTGGCGATGACGTCTCGACCGCCAAAGACACAGGTGGGCGACTCGGCTGCGATGCGCGTCACATCGGCGCCGAGCGAGCGCAGCTCACCGGGCGTGGCGGCGAGCATCTGGGCGCGGCGCTCCTCGCGTGCGTGCGGATCGAGTCCGGCCAGGTAGGTCGTGTTGCGGCGCTTGGTGAGCGCGTATGGCTTCACCGGTGCGTCCATGCCGCTTACGCAGCTCACGATAAAGCCCTCAAAGGCGGCCTCGTCGGGCTCAAAGCTGCCGAGCCATTCGCCTGCGTGCGCCACGCGCTCAATCGAGGGATCGATTGCCGGGTCGCGGTAGGTGTAGAACGCCGTCTGGCGCTCGCCGGCCGCGCGGAATCCGCAGCCGTACGCACCGCCTTTAACGCGGATCTCGTTCCACAGGTAGTCATAGGAGAGCGCGTTGGCGGCAACCGCCCAAGCGCCTGTCACGTCAATGCCCAAGCGACGCGGATCGCACGCACGCGCGGCAAAGCAGATGTCGCTGGGGATGACAAAAGCCTCGTGGCGGTCGCGCGGTGCCGGCACCACGAGCGCGTCGCGGCCGGCGCCGCCGTGGCCCGCGCCCAGCCCCAGGTTACCCGCGGCATCCCAGTACGCGTCAAAGTCCTCGTCGCTGCCGGTAAAGCTCGCCATGCAGCCGTCGACCACAAAGATACGACCTGCCAACTCGGCAAGCTTGGCGCGCAGGTCGTCCAGTCGCTCGTCAAAGTGCTCGAGCAGATCGCGCAGGAACAGATAGAAATCAACGCCCGAAAGCTGCTCGCGCACCACGGCCGAAGGCGAGCTGTAGCTCATCGCGCGACCGAGCGCCGCCGAGTGGCCGTTGTTGATAAAGCCCTGCTCAAGCCCAATGCGAATCTGCGTGAGCACGTCGCGCACGCGGTCGGCGTCGGCATCTGCCAAAAGCGTGCTCGACCATACCTCGCGCGGCAGGCTCGCCAGCGCATCGATCTTCTCGGACAGGGCGCCGGCGCTCACCAGCAGGTAGGGGCGCACGCCGTCCACTTCGGGCTGCGTCATGACCTCGGTCGTAAAGCTCAAAAAGCCCAGCTTGCCGGCGAGCAGGTTGTCGAGCTCCTCGGCCGAGTGCTCGCTCGTGGGCAGCTGTTTGAGCAGACGACAGAGCAGCGTCACGTAGGGCAGGTCCTCAAACGCGACGCATCCCAGGTCGAAATACTGCATGGCATAGGCCAGGCGGTTGGTGGGGATGTCGTGGCGCAGGCAGGGGATGGGCGTGGTCGTGTCTACGACCAGCGGCGGCTCGGGGCGCGCCTCGCCAATGTCGGACACGCGCAGGCGCGGCAGCGTGGCCTTGGCCTCGGGCGTGTCTTCTGCCTCCTGCGCGGCACGCAGCGCGGCCGTGCGCTCGACCACGTCGGCCAGCTCGGCATCGGTCATGGCATCGCGCTTGGCTGCCAGCTCGGCGGCCTCGGCACCCTCCGAACCCTCGGCGGCGTCCACCGGCACCAGCTCGACCAGTGCCATGTGGTCGTTTTCCAGCACCAGCTCGCGCAGCAGGTCCTCAAAATAGCTGCCGTCCAGCTCGCTACGAAGCTCCTCGTACACCGGGCCGTACTTGAGCGCCAGCGTCGCGGCGTCGTCATCGTAGAGCCAGGTGCTCAGCGCGTCGCACGCAATGGCCACGCCGTCGGCGATACCGTAGTCGCGCTGGCGCAGGTCGTATTCGTTGCTGCTGATAATGGCTTCCAGGCGCTCGCGCGGAACGCCGTGTTCGCACAGGTCGCGGCAGGCGTTCTGGAACACACGACGCAGCTCGCGCGCCACGCCGGGCTGCGCGTTTTGCAGCATGATGAGCTCGTAGGGCTGCAGGCTCTCGGCCGCGGTGTAGCTCACCACGTTGCCGCCCAGGCCGGCGGCCAGAATGGCCTTCTTAACCGGCGCTTCGTTGGAGCCCAGCAGCGTCTCGAACAGGATATCCGCCGCGATCGTACGCTTGCGGTCGAGCGCGCTGCCCAGTACCAGGCCCAGGCCCACCAGGGCGTTCTCGGGCGTGGTGGCCATCTCGACGCGCTTATACTCGCAGGTCGCAGGCGCCTGCACGTCCAGCGGATTGGGCGCCAGCGCGGACGGGTCCTCGCCGGCGGCAACGGCGGCGTCCATGCGACGGCTTGCGGCACTCGACTGCGACAGATAGCGCTCGTCCAAAAAGGCAAGGGCGCGGTCCACATCTAGGTCGCCGTAGAGCGTTATATAAGAGTTGGAAGGATTGTAGTGGCGCGCGTGCGTATCCAGGAACTGCTCGTAGGTGAGCGTGGGAATCGCGCGCGGATCGCCGCCGCTTTCGTGCGCATAGGCGGTGTCGGGATAGAGCGCGGCGTTGACGGCGTCGTCCAGCACGCTCATGGGGTCGGACAGCGCACCCTTCATCTCGTTGAACACCACGCCGTTATAGCGTAGCGTGCCCTCGCGCAGGCTTGCGGAGCTGCCGTCGCCCTCGCCCTCGGCGCCCTCCGGCAGGTCCAACTCGTAGTGCCAGCCCTCCTGCTCAAAAATGGTGGGCTTGGTATAGATGGCCGGGTTGAACACCGCGTCCAGGTACACGTCCATCAGGTTGTACAGATCTTGCTCGTTGGTGGTGGCAACGGGGTAGATGGTCTTGTCGGGGTAGGTCATGGCGTTGAGGAACGTCTGCATGGAGCTCTTGATCAGGTCGACAAACGGCTCCTTGACGGGAAACTTGGCCGATCCGCACAGCACCGAGTGCTCAAGAATATGGAACACGCCGGTGGAGTCGGCCGGCGGCGTCTTAAAGCCAATGGCAAAGGCTTTGTTTTCGTCGTCGCACGCCAGGTACAGCAGGCGAGCGCCCGAGGCGGTGTGGCGCAGCACGTAGGCGTCCGAGTCGAGCTCGGGTACGGTCTCGCAGCGCTCGACGGCAAAGCCGTGGCAGGTAGTGCCGGGCACCAGCAGTGCGGCGGCAGCGGCGCGCGGGTCGGTTGAGGTGGTGGGCATATGCAGTCTCCTTTGACGCCCTAGCGGGGGCGAATCGAGTCGAATCCCCGAGAGTATACCCATATGGGGCCTTCGACCAATCTGGTAGCGCGCAGAGATGTGGTGTAAGAGGCGGGGAATGCCCCGCCTCCGCCCTTT
>CAJMNK010000086.1 GCA_905214905.1 uncultured bacterium
TGTCTCGGCCGCCCTTCGGCGGTATTCCCCGGTATATACAGCTGTTTTAGCTACTCAGACCGTTCGCTCTTCTTGGCATGTTTGGACGGAGCGCTCAGAAAGCGACCCGTCAAATAGTTCGCCGGGCCGGAAATATCAATCCCCAGTAGCACGTGCCCCAGCCACAAAAACGCCGCGAGCACCAGAAGTGGAATCACGCACGAGGTCACGATCATCACGATGACACCTTCGATCAGATCGGTCACCTGCTGCACAATTTCATCGGTCATCTGCTTGGCACCGCTGGTCACCGATGTAACGAGACCCGAGGCGCCGTCGGCAAGCTGCTCAAGCACATTCTTGGACTCTGTGGACTCGGTCTTTTTCTTGCTTGCTTTGGAGCTGTCGCCATCTGCCACACCCGCAGCGTCGGCCGCCTTTTGCTCGGCTTGCTCGATGCTCACTCGATACGTTTCGTCGACCTTTTGCGACACCCATACGCTTGCAGGCACCAAGGCCATTCCGATCATGGCGACCACCAGCACGCGCGTCGCCACGCGGCGCAGGACGGCGCTCGTGCTCCAGCGCCCGTGAATGCCGAGCGACACCGCAAAGAGCACCAGCGCAAACGGGATCAGGATGCCCAGGCCAACCGACCACAAAATGGTCAGCAGGTATTTCTCAAGGTAGAGCACGGCAAGCACGATGCCCAAGTTACCCGAAAGCTGCGCGAGCTGCTCGGCAACCGGCGTTCCCGTATCGCCCGGCAGCGCAGTGATACCCGCAGATAGGGCGACGCACGAGGTCGTGAGCGCCAAAACATTGCCCTTCTTTTGATCGATGACCTCGATGGTGGAGTCCCAAGTTTTGGTATCGGCGAAATGCGGGCGAGCTACAAAGCCCGACAGCAACGCCAGCACCACGAGCGCAACGATAAAGCCAATCTGCAGCTTTTTGTTTGCGCACACGACATCGGACAGGCTGGGCTGCAGCTCGGTTACCGTCGTGTGCTCGGTTATCTGGACAGGACGCCCATGAACCATCTCGTGCGCGTCTCTTTTTTGAATCAATCCGTTGTCCGGCATTTGGATACCTCCTCATTCCGGCCTGTAATGCGGTGGAAAGTATACCCACCCAGTAAAAAAACCGAACGGGAGGACAACGGTGCGCACCAAGGCTGTCCCCAATGACCAATCATTTAAGAACGTCCCCAATGACTATCTCGGGATGAGTTGCGGTGGAATAGGGATTGTTTTGTGCCCGCCAGCCCCTATTCAGTCCCTATTCCACCGCAACTTGGAGGAGGACAGAAAAACCCTGCCGCGGGTAGCGGCAGGGTTTTTGGAAGGGGACTTGGTTGTGCGGGCTCGTTAGGCGAGCTTAGCTTCGAGTGCGGCGATGCGCTTATAGGCATCGATGGTAAAGCGGGTCTGCTTCTCCAGGATCATGGTGGTCATGAGAGTATCCTGAGCGTGAGCCATGATGAAGGTCATCTCCATCTCGCCGCCGCCGGCCTCCTGCGACAGCAGCTTGGTCTGCGTGTCGTGAGCGCCGATGAGTGCATCGCTCGCATCCTTGTGCAGCTGCTCGGCCTTCTCAAAATCGCCCTCGCGAGCAGCATCGAGCGCTGCAAGCAGATCGGTCTGGGCGTCGCCCGCGTATGCGACAATCTCGAATCCAACCATCGAGATTTCTTCTTTGGTTGCCATATTGCGTTCCTTTCACATATGAACCAACGGAGAGCATCGCGTCCGGGCATACGCGCTGCACTGTGTATGACAGGAACAGTAACATTCAAACAAAAAAGAACAGCGCAAAACGCAATTTCGAGCTATGAACGGTTGCTTTTCGCCCGTGAACGGTTTTTAAACCAATCCGAACAATATCAAACACCAAACACAATTATCGGCAACCCAAACAGGTCTTTACCCTAGCGTACATCGCGCACCGTATCGCCCTCGACGAGCACGCCCGGAAACAGCATGTGCTCCACACCAGGTGCAACGCCCTCGGCGCCAGCAATCTTGTCGACCGCCCACATGCCGACGCGCTTGTTATCAAAGCGCACCGTGGTCAGGCGACGATTGGGCACGATGTCGCCCAGGCTGTCATCGACACCCACCACGCTCACGTCCTGGGGCACGCGCTTTCCGCGCGACTCGAGCCCGCGAATGCAGCCGTAGGCCATGGCATCGTTGGAGGCATAGATGGCCGTGCAGGTCGGATCGTCTGCCAGAGCCTGACCGGCAGCATAGCCGCTCTGCGCCGTCCAATCGCCACGAATGAATCGCGGCGGCTCAATACCATGCGCGCGCAATGTCTCACGCCAGCCCTCCTCGCGCTGCATGCCCGAAAGCGAGCGCTCGGGGCACGAGATAAAGTGCACGGTCTTGTGCCCCTGCCCCAGCAAGTACTCGACAACCTGGCGCGAACAATCGAACTGGTCGTTATCGACCGTCGAGCACAGCGGGTGCTCCAGCATGGTAACGAGCACCGTCTGCATGCCGGGCAGCGGCTCAAAGGTGCCAAAGTCCGCCGGCATGCGGTTCATAATCACAACCATGCCGTCCACCGGCAGTGCGCTCATGCGCGACGATGCGCTCTCGAGGGTATAGGGGTGTCCGTCTACTTTAGTAAGGGTGATGGCATAGCCGTGCTTGTCGGCGGCGGCGGCAAAACCCTCCATACGGTCGAGGTTGCCGGTGCCGGTAATGTTGAACATGGCGACGCCGACCGTCTTGAACTTGCCGCGGCGCAGTGACCGGCCGGCAAAGTTTGGACGATAGCCGAGCTCGCGCATGGCGGCGCGCACGCGCTCCTTGGTCTCGGGGCGCACGCTGGGCGAATCGTGCACGGTGCGCGAGACCGTCTGCTCCGAGACGCCCGCGAGGCGCGCCACATCTTTGACGGATACCGATTTTTTAACAGCGGCCATAGGTCGATCTTTCTATGTCAACGATGCCATTGACGGCATCCTGCACAGTCATTTTGAACACATTTAAGTATATCCAACGTCTCTCCAACGATACGCTTACCACCCAAAACCTACCGTTCACCGACAATTCTGCTTCGCCGAACGGCTTTTGTCGCCCAAATGTTAACGTTGCCATTGTGCAAACACAGAGCCACCGGGCGGCTCAATCGTTTACACGCAAGGAATCGACGGTCTACAGGCACAGGGGCCACCGATTCACATCTTTTTTTGTGTCGCAAAATGGCAACGTCAACATTTTGGCAACCAGACGTCAAAAGCTACCATCGTTGCTAACCCACCGACTCTTAGGAGCTTTGCATGGAGCAACTCATCGCCACCATCGAAAAAGGCCAGCCCTTTTTCAACGCGATCGCCCGCAACAAGTACCTCAAGGCGATTCGCGACGGCTTTATCTCCGTCATCCCCATCATCATCTTCTCGTCCATCTTCTGCCTGGTAGCCTCGGTCCCCAACATCTGGGGTTTCTACTGGCCCGATGACATCAACAACGCCCTGTGGAAGTGCTACAACTACTCCATGGGCATCCTGGCTATCGCCTGTGCCGCCACCACGGCCAAGCACTTCGCCGACGCCCAGAACCGCGACCTGCCCAAGAACAACCAGATCAACTTTATCTCGTGCATGTGCGCGGCCATCATCGGCTTCTTGCTCCTTTCGAGCGACACGATCGCCACGGACGCCGCCAGCGGCTTCAACACGACCTACCTTGGTTCCAAGGGCCTGCTGACCGCCTTTATCGCTGCGTTTGTGACCGGCATCATCTACAAGTTCTTCATTAAGCGCAACATCACCGTCAAGATGCCCGAGCAGGTTCCGCCCAACATCTCGCAGACCTTTAAGGACATCATCCCCTTCTCCGTCTGCATCACCGTCTTTTGGGTCTTTGACATCGTCTTCCGCGCTGCCTTTGGCTTCTGCTTTGCCCAGGGCGTCATCCAGGTGTTCCAGCCCCTGTTCACCGCTGCCGACGGCTACATCGGTCTCGCTGTGATCTACGGTGCCATGAGCCTCTTCTGGTTCGTCGGCGTCCACGGCCCCTCGATCGTCGAGCCCGCCATCGCCGCCGCTCTCGTTGCCAACATGACCGACAACCTGGCTGCATTCCAGGCCGGCGAGCACGCCACCGCCGTCCTGACGCAGGGCGCCCAGTACTTCGTCGTCTGCATGGGCGGTACCGGCGCCACGCTCGTCCTGGTCTTTATGTTCTGCTTCCTGGCCAAGTCCCAAGAGATGCGCGCCGTCGGTAAGGCCGCCATCGTCCCCGTGTGCTTTGCCGTCAACGAGCCGCTGCTGTTCGCCGCACCTATCGTGCTCAATCCCGTCTTCTTTGTCCCGTTTGTCTTTGCCCCGATCGCCAACATCTGGATCCTCAAGGTCTTTATCGACTTCTTGGGCATGAACGGCTTTATGTACACCCTGCCCTGGACCGTCCCCGGCCCCATCGGCACCATCATGGGCCTGGGCTTCCAGCCGCTCGCCTTTGTGATGCTCGCCATCATCCTAGTCGTCGACTTTGCCCTGTACTACCCGTTCTTCCGTGCCTATGACGCCCAGAAGTGCGCCGAGGAGGCCGAGATCTCCCAGGAGGAGCTCGCCGCCAAGAACGCCGAGAAGGCCGCCAAGCTCAACGATGCCTTCCAGGGTAAGGCCGACGCCAAGAGTGTTGCCGCCGGCGCCGCTGCCGAGGTCGTAAAGACCGACGCCGCCCCCGCTGCTGCCGCCACCGAGGCTACGGCCGCCAGCGACCTCAACGGCAAGCGCGTACTCGTGCTCTGCCAGGGCGGCGGCACCTCGGGCCTGCTCGCCAACGCGCTGGCCAAGGCCGCCAAGGAGCGCGGCATCGATCTTGAGACCGCTGCCGATGCCTATGGCAACCACGTGGACATGCTTCCCGACTTTGACCTGGTCGTCCTGGCTCCGCAGGCTGCCAGCTACCTGGCCGACCTGCAGAAGGACTGCGAGCGTGTGGGCAACAAGTGCGTCGCCTGCCGCGGCAAGCAATACATCGAGCTCTCCCAGAACGGCGATAAGTCTCTCGCCTTCGTCTCCGAGCAGCTATCGAAGTAAGTAACGCTCAGGGCCAGCCGACCATCCAAGACCGGCTGGCCCTTCGATTTAGACGATTGGATTATCATGTCCGTTAACCCTGCTAGCGTCACCAACCCGCCCACGCAGTTCCCCGAGGACTTTGTCTTTGGCGGAGCCACTGCTGCCTACCAGGTAGAGGGCGAGACCCGCACCCACGGTAAGGGCAAGGTCGCCTGGGACGACTTCTTGGAGGCCCAGGGCCGCTTCTCTCCCGATCCCGCTTCCGACTTCTACAACCAGTACCCCGTCGACTTGGAGCTGTGCGAGGAGTTCGGCATCAACGGCATTCGTCTCTCCATCGCCTGGAGCCGCATCTTCCCCAACGGCACCGGAGAGATAAACCCCGAGGGTGTCCAGTTCTACCACGACCTCTTCGCCGAGTGCCACAAGCACCACGTTGAGCCGTTTGTCACGCTGCATCACTTCGACACGCCGCTGCCCCTCTTTGAGAAGGGCGACTTCCTCAACCGCGAGACCATCGACGCCTTTGTGGACTTTGCCACCTTCTGCTTTAAGGAATACGCCGACCAGGTGACCTATTGGTTCACCTTTAACGAGATCTGGGCCGACGCCTCCAACACCTACATCGAGGGCACCTTCCCCGGTGGCGTCAAGGCGCATCTGGCCGAGGCTTTCCAGTGCGAGCACAACATGATGCTTGCCCACGCCAAGGCCGTGCTGGCCTTCCACAATGGCGGTTTTAAGGGCAAAATCGGCGTCATCCAGTCGTTGGAGTTTAAGTACCCGCTCAACGAGAACGACCCCGCCGACATCAAAGCCGCCAACAATGAGCACGTGTTGCAAAACCAGTTTTTGCTCGACGCCACCTTCCGCGGCGACTACGCGCCCGACACCCTCGAGTGCGCCAACCGCCTGGCTGCCGTCTCGGGCGGCACCATCGAGATCCTAGACGAGGACCTTGAGATTATGCGCGAGGCCGCACTCTACAACGACTACCTGGGCGTTAACAACTACCAGTGCCGCTTCCTCAAGGCTTACGACGGCGAGAACGACCTGCACCACAACGGTACGGGCGAGAAGGGCACCGGCCGTTGGCGCGTCAAGGGTATTGGCGAGCATGTGAACAAGCCTGGCATCCCCACCACCGACTGGGACTGGATCATCTATCCCGAGGGTCTGTTCGATCTGCTCGTCTACATTAAGCAGCGCTACCCCAACTACAAGCAGATCTTCATTACCGAGAACGGCATGGGCTACAAGGATCCCTACAAGGACGGTTTTGTGGACGACCAGCCGCGCATCGACTACATCGAGCAGCACCTGCGCTGGCTGCTTAAGGCCATGGAGGTGGGCGTCAACGTGGGCGGCTACTTCCTGTGGAGCTTGCAGGATCAGTTCTCCTGGACCAATGGCTACAACAAGCGTTACGGCTTCTTCTACGTTGACTTTGAAACCCAGAAGCGCACGCCCAAGGCAAGCGCCTACTGGTACAAGCACGTGGCGCAGACCCGTCGTCTGGACTAGTGGCTGGCGGGGT
>CAJMNK010000087.1 GCA_905214905.1 uncultured bacterium
GGCGTTTGCCCAGATAAAACCTACCAAAATAAACCTGTCCCTTTTTGGCAGGTTACTCGGCGCTCTTGAGGGCACCGACCATGTCGATCTTGTTGAGGGTACGGTTGGTGGCGAGGTTGACGATGATCGTAAAGCCGAAGGAAAGCACCACGGCAAGCACGTAGCTCAGCGGCTCGACTTCGACGTCAAAGTACAGCGACGGCATCTGCAAAATGTACGTAAAACTCTCGGCCAGCAAGCCGCCCAGTGGCACGCCCAGCGCGGCGCCAATTGCCGTGAGGATCAACGTCTCCTTGTTGACGTAATGGTGCACCTCGCCACGGCGGAAGCCCAGCACCTTGATGGTCGCCAGCTCGCGTTCGCGCTCGGAGATATTCGTGTTGGACAGCGTAAACACCACCACAAACGACAGGCACGCCGCCATAAAGGTCACAAGCACCACGACCGAATTGATAATCGTAAAGTTCGCCTCATAGTTTTCCCAATGCTCGGCCGTACTCGAAATTGTGAGCCAACCGTCACTCTTAAGCTTCTTGCTAAACGCAATCTGATCGGCCGACGAGCCCTTGAGCAGCGCAAGGATGCCGTTGAGACGCGCGCTTCGACCGAACGCGCGCTCATAGGTACCCTGCGTCATGTAAAGCGTGTTGCCCAGATAGTTGAGCGAAATGTCGCTGACTTTGACCTTGGCAACATTGAGCGACGAATCCTGGACGTGAGCCGTGTCACCCGGCTTGATCCCCAGCACCAGCTGAGAGCTCTTGCTCAAATACACATCCCCGTCACGCAGGGCGAGCGGTTCTTTGGACTCATCCTCCAGGCGCACGTAATCGCCCAAGTCACCCGTGCGGTCATCGGGCACCACGATCAGCTGCACAGTCTCGCTCTTACCGCCAAACGTAAAGGTGACGTTGTCGGTCATAATCGGCAGCGTCGAAGTCACCGTCACGTTGGAATCATTGGCTGCACTGCGCTCATCCAGTGCCGCGCACGTCTGCGAAAAATCATCGGGATTGGCAACCGCCAGCAGGTCATAGCGCGTGATATGCCCGTACTGCTTGGGCGACAACGCGACCGACGTATCACGGATGCCCATACCGCAAATCACAAGCGCCGTGCAGCCCGCAATGCCAAAGATGGTCATAAAGGCGCGCTTTTTGTAGCGGAATAAGTTGCGTGCAGCGACCTTGTTCAAAAAGCTCATGCGGTGCCAGATAAAGCCGATGCGCTCGAGCAGAATGCGCGAGCCGGCGCGCGGGGCCTTGGGGCGCATGAGCGAGGCTGGGGTCTCGGCCATCTCGTGGCGGCAGGCGATAATCGTGGCGCCCACCACGCCCACGGCAAACAGCGCTACCGACACGAGTGATGACACGATGTCGTACGAAAGCAACATCTGGGGCAGCGAGTACATGTCGTCGAACACCGTAAACAGGAACAGCGGCAGACCCACAAATCCGATGATATTGCCGAGCACGCCACCGATCAGACACGCCCACAGCGAGTAGTCCACATATTTGGACAGGATACGCCCGCGCGAATAGCCGAGCGCCTTGTACAGGCCAATGAGCGTGCGCTCCTCCTCGACCATGCGCGTGGCGGTGGTGAGGCTGATGAGCACGGCGACGATAAAGAAGATGAACGGGAACACCGTGGCGATGGCCTCGATCGAGGAACTATCGCTCTCGACGCTCGAGTAGCTTGCGATATTGCCGCGGTCCTGGATGTACCAGGTGCATTCGCCTAGGTCAGAGAGCTCGGCGCGGGCATCGGCAAACTGCTGGTCGGCGGCGGCGCGGCGCTGGTCCAGGTCGGCTTGCGCCTGCGCACGCTCGTCGCTGCCCTCGGCCATGCGATTGATGTTGTCCTGCTCGATCCCAAAGAGCATGGCGGCCTGACGCTCGGCCGTATCCAAGCTTGTCGGCGTGTCGACTGTCAACTCCTGAGCACGCGCCTTCTCGCGCTCCTCGCGGATCTTCTCGATATTGCCCTTGACCTCATTGATCTTTGCCGAGTAGGCATCCGAATAGGAGTTGAGGCTCTTGGCTCCCTCGACGACCACGTGAATCGCGGAATAGGACGACGATGTCGCGGCATCCTCACTCACATAGAACTTATAGTCCGCGGCCGAGGCGGCACGGAAGGCGTTGACCGTCGAGTCGGAGCTCACGTCGGTGGGATCGAGAACCTCTGCCGTGATGGTGTACTCGCCCGCGGCAAACTGATCCTTGGCGCTTTGGTTCGACGAGCTCGCATCATTGGCGGCAAAACTCACCGTATCGCCGAGCTTTTTGCCCGAAGCCTTCAGGAACTTCGAAGTCACCGCGACCTCATCGGCGCCCTCGGGCAAATCGCCGTTCACGAGCACTGGCTGATCGATGTTCTCCTTGGAGAGACTTTGCACGACCACGCGCTCGCGCGTTGTGCCCACGGCGGTGTAGGCGGTCTCGGTGTAGATACCCTCGGCCGTCTCGACGCCATCGACCTCTTGGATCGCAGCAAGATCGTCATCGGTCAGACCATAGGTCGACTGCACGTTGATGTCATAAACATTCTGCTGGTCAAAGTAAGCGTCGACCGAATCGCACAGATCCTCGCAACCCGCCTTAAGGCCACACATCACGCTCACGCCGAGCGCGGTGATCACGACAATGGACAAGAAGCGTTTGAGGCTGCCGCGAATCGTGCGGTAGACACCGCGGCGAAACACCGTCGGCACCATGTCGTTTGAACTTTGGGCAGTGCGGTAGGTCGTAAAATCCTGCTCGCGCTCCGTGTTCTGCGCGTCGCGGCGTTGGCTGTTTTGGCGGTCCTGATCCATGGGCGCTACCACTCGATCGTCTCGATCGGCACGGGATTTTGCTGGACCGTCTCGCTCTCCACTCGACCACTCTTAAAGCGGATCAGGCGATCGGCCATGGGCGCGAGCGCGGAGTTGTGCGTGATGATGATGACCGTGATGCCCTGCTTGCGACAGGTGTCCTGCAGCAGCTGCAAGATCTGCTTGCCGGTTTTATAGTCGAGCGCGCCCGTGGGCTCGTCGCACAGGAGCAGCTTGGGGTTCTTTGCCAGTGCACGGGCGATGGACACGCGCTGCTGCTCGCCGCCCGAAAGCTGCGCGGGGAAGTTGGCGAGGCGCTCGCCCAGGCCAACCTGGCAAAGCGTTTGCTCGGCATCGAGCGAATCGGGGCAGATTTGCGCCGCGAGCTCGACGTTTTCGAGTGCCGTCAGGTTGGGGACCAGATTGTAGAACTGGAAAACAAAGCCGACATCGGCGCGGCGGTATTCCACGAGCTGCGTCTCGTTGGCGGAGCTCACGTCGCGTCCGTCCACCGTCACGGTGCCGGAAGTTGCCGTGTCCATGCCGCCCAAGATATTGAGCGCCGTGGTTTTACCGGCGCCCGAAGCGCCCAGGATAATGGCAAGCTCGCCACGCTCAACGGTAAAGCTCGCGCCGTCGAGCGCATGAATGCGGGCATCGCCCTCGCCGTATGCTTTGATGACGTCTTTGAATTCAATATAGGCCATCGATTAATTCCCATCTGGTCGGATAACTCTTTAGTATTACCCATTTCGCACCGACCAAAAAGGGACAGGTTTATTTTGGCAGGTTTTATAAGGGGAAACGTACCTCTTTGGGGGCAGCGCGGGACGCGCAGGGGCGGCCGTGCAGATCGGCACAGCCGTCTCACGTGGAATCGACCGACGCCCGCCTTTCCGTGACACCGGCAACTCGTTTTTGCTTGTTGGCATGGCCGCCATTATGACTTGGGACTGAGCACTCAAATTCTCACTCCTCATTGCCACGCTTGCCGCAAGCTATCAGGGTGACGAGATGACGACGCTCGCTGTAGCAGCGCAGCCACACTCTATAAGCGAGGCGTTTGCCAGCAAAAAAGCGCGCGACAGGGTAAGCCCGCCGCGCGCTATCCTATGCGGACTAGTTATTGTTGTTGGTCATCGAGGCCACTGCTGCCGCAAGATTGGAAATGGGCATCGTCTGCAACCAGATGCGACCGGGACCGGTGAGCACGGTGTTGAACACGCCCTCGCCACCAAACATGATGTTTTTGACGCCCTTGACCATTTGAGCGTCGATGCTCACGGTCTCCTCAAAGCCGGCCACGTTGCCGGTATCCACAATCATCTGCTGGCCAGCAGCGAGCTCGTACTCAACCAGGTCGCCGTCGATCTCGGCAAAAGCAACACCCGAGCCCGTGAGCTTCTGCATGATAAAGCCCTCGCCGCCAAAGACGCCGGCCTTTGCCTTCTTGTTAAAGTGAATGCTCAACTCGACGCCACTTTCCGCGGCAAGGAACGAACGCTTCTGCAAAATCCAGCTCTTGCCCGGACCGATCTCGATTGGCACGATGCGGCCGGGGAAGCAGGAGCCAAACGCGATCATGCCATCGCCACGCGCGGTCCAAATGTTTTGGAACAATGCCTCACCCGAAAAAGCCTTGGAGAACATCTTGCCGATGCCACCGCCCGAGGTAGACATTTCCATGTTGGGGGTCATCCAAGCCATGGCGCCGCTTTCGGTGATCATGGATTCGCCATCGCTAAGGTTGCACGTAACAACCGGGAAAGCCCCTCCGCCGATCTCGTACTGCATGACCGTCTCCTTTCCACTCAGGAGCCGAATAACGATGCCTATATTTTAGCAGGTAGAGATGCATATGTTCACACCGCCCATGCCCTCTCCTGCGGACGTTTCCCCAGATAAAACCTGCCAAAATAAACCTGTTCCTTTTTGGCAGGTTTTAAAGGCAAACGGTGAAGGTGATCTGGTTGCCGTGACCGGATACGGTGGCGGCGCCTCCATGGGCCTCGGCGATGGCACGCACCACGGACAGGCCCACGCCCGAGCCACCCGTCTTGGAGCTGCGCGACGCATCCGCACGATAGAAGCGATCGAACAATCGGTCCAGGTCGCCCTCGGGCAGCTCGTCCACGGCGTTCGATACGACAAGCTCGGCGGCGCCCTTGCCTTTGCCGTGCGAAACGGCGCACAGGCTCAGCTCAATCACGCTGCCCTCGCTCGCATAGCGCGTGGCGTTGTCCAGTAGCAACTCAACCACCTGCGCCACCGCCGCGGCATCGGCATGGGTCCGCACGCCGGTCGCAATCGACGTCGACAGGCGTTTACCGCCTGAGACCGCCACCGACTTAAACGGCGCCGCCGCCTTGTTCACCGCCTCCGAAAGATCGATCGACGCCATGGTAAAGCCCGCCGAGCCCTCGTCCATGCGTGCCAAGAACACCAAGCGCTCCGTGAGCGCCGATAATAGCGCACCCGCACTCGCCTTAGTGCTGCCTTAGCAGGTCGATGAGCATATTTAAAAAAGCAAGGTTATAGCTTAGTCGGACTTAAGGAACGGGCGGCTTCACATCTCGCCCTGCAAACAACGCCCGTACAGCGAGCGCGCTTGCCGCATGGGCGTTGCGGCCGCCTGCAGCTTATAGATAGGCACCCTCGAGGCGCAGCAGCCACTCCTTGCGATCCAGTCCACCGGCGTATCCGTTGAGCGATCCGTCGGCCGCGACCACGCGATGGCACGGCACGATAATCGAAATAGGGTTGCGAGCGACCGCAGCCCCCACCGCGCGAGGAGATACAACGGGCGCTTCATTTCCCGGCACACGATGTCGAGCCGCAACACGCTGGGCGATCTCGCCATACGTAGCGACCTCGCCACGCGGGATCGAAAGCAGCTCAAACCAAACCTCACGCTGAAACGCCGTGCCGATCATATGCAACGGCGGCGTAAACCGAGGTTCCTGCCCTGCAAAATAAGCATTCAGCCAAGCCCAGGAACGCTCAAGCACCGAAGAGGCCACACCATTTGCCGGACTCACCGACGACATGCCACCAGTACCGGAAACCGCATCGACGCCTTCAACATGTTCGGAGTCTTCACGGAGAAGCGTGGAGCCAAAGTGCTCCTGCCCCTCAAACCAAAGCCCCGTCAGACCGCGGCCATCAGCGGCAAGCAGGATTTCGCCCAAAGGCGAAGCAAACGTCGTCGTGACCACCAGCGGCTCCTTTCAAAACTCCGCAACATAATACCGCGAATTGTGCAGACAACCCCCGCAGATACGTCCGGGCGGGCTCGCAATTACTTCAGCGAGGCTGTTTTTCCCAATCAAGCGAAGAAGACGCGGGGCTTCGACGCCAGGGCGGTACCCCCGCCAGCTGAGCTCTAATACTTTTCCCGAGAAGTGAACGAGTAAAAACGAAGTCCCGGAGCATCCACACCTTTAGACCGCAAAACCGCAGGATTCGCGCTGCAAAACCGTAGGAAATAGCGGTCAAAATATGCCAATGCTTCGGGGGTCCAAATAAGGTCGTTCACTTCACGGGAAAAGTATTAGACCTCAATTCGCACCAAGCCCAAAGTCACCCCAGGCAGCAGGCGCAAAGCGCCGAGGCCGCCGCCGGGACCAGGGCCCGCAACAACCACGTGCCCCCACATCAACCCAGCGGCCCCAACCAACAACGGCCCCATCGTGGGCA
>CAJMNK010000088.1 GCA_905214905.1 uncultured bacterium
CCATCGTGAATGTAAAGGACTTCGGTATTCCGAAGTCCTTTTTTCATGCCGAAATATCTCGAGGCACAAACCCTCACCCACACCAACAAAAGTTGCACAATTTATTTCCCATGTCTGTACATAGTTTGTTATACAAACGCGATTATCAGTGTAGATCGCCGTTCCATATGGGCTTCAGGAACGCGCCTAATCACCGTTAGCATCCCATTAACCTGCATCAACGTGAACAACATCCCAAAATAACCCCCTTAAGCACGCTAAATGAACAATTTGTTGTCCAACGCAGCCTAAATCAGTTTCGCTAACAGCTTGTGCTAGGATACCTAACGTTACATGAGTTCAACTGTGCTCACGGCTCCAGCAAGCCATAAAGCGCAGGGTCGATCAGCATCCGGCCGTAACGGCGGTGCCAGAAACACCACGAGCTCCAATAAAGAAGTCATGCAACGTTATTTATCTGCATTTTGTAATTCCATGATGCAATTAATAGCATGCATGCCAATAAAAAGCAGTTTTACAGCTGTTTGCGTGCGGTCCAGTTTTGTACCCGCTTGACTGGGTCGCACGCAGTCAGCTGGGGATGCGGTCTTTTTGCGATACACATCCGCCTCTCTAGCAGCTGCACTTATACATACCGTTCACGCTGGGGCAGAGCCACGTGCTTGTCTGACTGGGCTCAGGGTTTGAATATGGAGCGCCTTCGCGCACAAGCGCCCTGGCGAAGCCATACCCAAACCCCGTGAGCCACACGTAAGACAGTAAGGGGGTGGTGCTCGTGTGGTATGTGATTCAGGTCATTAACGGTCGCGAAGACGTAATGCGCGAGCGCATCGAGCGTGTGGTGCCGTCTGGCGCCCTGCAGGAGCTCTTTTATCCCCAATATCAGACCGAAATCAAGGTACACGGCGAATGGGTTAACACGACCAAGCCGTTGTTCCCCGGTTATCTCATCTGCGATACGGCAGACCCCCGTACCGTGCAACAGTATTTGCTGCGCATGGACGACTTTGCACGGGTGCTATCCCAGGACGGTCAATTTGTTCCGCTGGCAAAAGAAGAGACCCAGTTCATTGGCAATTTTACCAATAGGGGAGACCGTGTGGTGCCCATGAGCGAGGCCCTAAAAGACGGCGATCAGGTTGTAGTGACGGCTGGTCCGCTGTTGGGCCACGAAGGCCTTATCAAAACCATTAACAGACGCAAGAGCACCGCCTTTTTGGAGCTTAACTTGTGCGGCCGACGCGTAACCACCCGTGTTGGCCTTGCTGTGCTTTCAGCCGAGCAACGTGCAATGCGCAACCTTAAAAAGGCGATCGTCTAACTACAGGCAATCGCTGTATAGATCTAGGAGGATCCCCGATCTGGGGAAGAAGTGTTGGAAGAGAGCGTGTCGGATAAAACTCAATATGCAACGGATGCGCCTGCGGGTGCGGCGCTCATCGCTCAGGCCATGGGCCGGCGCGAGGGCGCCGGCCGCTACAAGGCCATGCAGTCCATCATGGACTGGGATCGTTCGCGCCTGATCTACCGCGCCGTTAAGCGCGCCTTTGACATCGTGTTCAGCGGCTGCGTGCTGGCCGTCATCGCCGTACCCAGCCTTGTGCTTGCCGCGGCCATTCGCCTGGAGAGCGAGGGCAACCCCTTCTACAGCCAGATCCGCGTGGGCCAGACCCGTCCCGACGGCAGCCTGTCCACTTTCCGCATGTGGAAGTTCCGAAGCATGTACAAGGACGCCGACGAGCGCCTGGTGGAGCTCAAGGAACAGAACGAGATCGCCGGCGCCATGTTCAAGATGAAGGAGGACCCGCGCGTCACCAGGATCGGCCGGTTCATCCGCAAGCACTCCATCGACGAGTTCCCGCAGTTCCTCAACGTGTTCTTGGGCCAGATGTCTGTCGTGGGCCCGCGCCCGCCGCTGCCCAACGAGGTTGCGGAGTACACCGAGTACGACCTGCAGCGTCTGGCAGTAAAACCAGGCATTACCGGCTGGTGGCAGGTCACTGAGCGCAACTCGACGGGATTCGACGGAATGGTCCGTCGTGACCTTGAATATATCGCCAAACGAGGCGCTTTCTTCGATTTGAAAATAATCCTACTCACAGTGATTGAGGTTGTCAGCGGAAATGGCGCTTGCTAAAGAGACAAGAGTGAAACACGAAGACGCCAGTTCAAGGGCTGTTCTTCCCGGGCGAATTGAAATCTTGGGCGCACCCGTCGACCCATGGACGATGGAGCAGACCGTCGAGGCGACCGACGCCCTCATCAAGGAGGGGCGCTTCGCCCACCTAATCGGCGTGAACGCCGACAAGCTGCTGCAGATGCGCGACGATCCAGAGATGGACGCATGCGTGCGCCGATGCGAAATCGTGAATGCCGATGGCGCGTCCATGGTCATGGCCGCCAGGAAGCTGGGCGTGGACCTGCCCGGGCGCGTGGCCGGAATCGACCTCATGTGGGAGTTGTGCGGACTGGCTGAGCGCGAGGGGCACAGGGTCTACCTGCTGGGCGCCAAGGCCGAGGTGGTCGCAAAAACCGCAGGGGTACTGTCCGAGAGGTATCCCAACATTGTCCTCGCTGGCTACCGTGACGGCTACTTCGGCGACGACGAGTTCGACGCCGTGATAGCCGAGGTTGAGCAGACTAAACCCGACATTGTTTTCGTAGGCATTACCTCGCCCAAGAAGGAGCGCCTGATCGAGCGTTTCCGCGAGCTGGGCGCAATGGGCGCATTCGTGGGCGTGGGCGGCTCGTTCGACGTTGTCTCCGGCAACATCCCGCGAGCCCCGATGTGGATGCAGCGCGCGAACCTGGAGTGGCTCTTCCGCATGATGCAGGAGCCTAAGCGCCTGGTGAAGCGCTATCTAGTCGGTAACACCCGTTTCTACATGCTTCTCCGTAAGGAAGCAAAGAGGAGCAAGGCCAATGGCTAAGAAGAAAGTAATGCTCGTCTTCGGCACCCGCCCGGAGGCGATCAAGATGTGCCCGCTCGTCAACGAGCTGAAGGCACGCACGGATGAGTTCGAGACAGTCGTCACCGTGACGGGCCAGCACCGCGAGATGCTCGACCAGGTGCTGCGCGTCTTCGGCGTGACTCCCGACCACGACCTGGCGATCATGAAGCCCGGCCAGACGCTGTTCGACGTCACGTGCGACGTGCTGCTCAAGCTCAGGGCCGTCCTCGAGGACGAGAAACCCGACGTGGTTCTGGTTCACGGCGACACCACGACCAGCTTTGCGGCGGCCCTCGCGTGCTTCTACCTTCAGATCCCCGTGGGCCACGTCGAGGCGGGGCTGCGCACGCACGACATCTACAGTCCCTGGCCGGAGGAGTTCAACCGCCAGGCGGTCGACATCGTGAGCGAGTACTACTTCGCCCCCACGGAGGCGAGCAAGCAGAACCTGCTCGACGAGGGCAAGCCTGAGTCCAGGATCTGGGTCACCGGCAACACCGGCATCGACGCCCTGCGCACCACCGTTCGCGATGGCTATACCCACCCCGAGCTCGAGTGGGCGGATGGCTCGCGCCTCATCCTCATCACGGCGCACCGCCGCGAGAACCTGGGAGAGCCAATGCACCGCATGTTCCGCGCCATCCGCCGCGTTATGGAGGAGCATCCCGACACCAAGGCGATCTACCCCATCCACATGAACCCGCTCGTCCGCAAGGCGGCGCACGAGGAGTTGGACGGCTTCGACCGTCTGCACATCATCGACCCGCTCGAGGTGCTCGACTTCCACAACTTCATGGCCGCGAGCCACCTCATCCTCACCGACTCTGGCGGCATCCAGGAGGAGGCGCCTAGCCTGGGCAAGCCGGTGCTCGTGATGCGCGACACAACTGAGCGCCCCGAGGGCGTGGCCGCCGGCACGCTGAAGCTCGTCGGCACCGAGGAGGACGTCATCTACCGTGAGTTCAGTTGCCTTCTCTCCGATCAGGCTGAGTACGAGGCTATGAGCCGCGCCTCGAACCCCTATGGTGACGGGCATGCGAGCGAGCGGATCGCGGACATACTGGCGGACGGTGAATACCGTGGGTAAGATACGCGTGCTTCTCCTAGTGAACCGTTGGTACCCGGACGGTGGCGTTGAGAACTTTCTCGAGCAGCTGGTGTCTGAGACCTCGGGTTCAATCGACTACGCGATAATGTCTCTCACCACCCGCGTCGACTCCGATGCTGCCTGCATCAGGATCGGGCCGGTTCTGAGTTCCGAACGCGTGCAGGACATGTTCGCTCAAAGCTCCTCTATAGCTTCGGTCATGCGGGAGGGTCATTACGACGTCGTGCACATCCAAGCAAGCAACGGCAGTGCCTTCTTCCTTGCTGACATTGCAAAGAAAGCGGGGATCCCCCGTCGCATAATCCACTCGCACAACGCGGGGGCCGAGATTTCTGGTAACCCGTTGAAGAGGGCCGTGGGCGCAGCCTGTGCGTCGCTCTTTTCAGACGCGCCGACCGATTTGTGGGCCTGCTCGGCGAACGCTGGCGAATATCTATTTGGCAAACAACCGTTTAACGTCTACTTTAATGGTATTGATCTCGTTAGGTTCGCCTTCTCTGAGCAGAAGCGCGCAAACATACGCGGCGAGCTCGGCGTGGCTGACGGCGAGTTCCTGCTTGGTAGCATCGGCCGCATAGCCCTGCAGAAGAATCCGCTTTACCAGCTTCAGGTGTTCTCCGAGCTGCGCAAGCTCGTTCCCGGGGCTCGCTTCTGCATGGTTGGCAGCGGCGACATGGAGGTCGAACGTGATGCTGAGGCCGAGCGACTCGGTCTGGGCAGCTCGCTCATAAAGGTATCGAGGACCTCGGAAAGCGACGCCTACTATTCGGCTTTCGACGCACTGCTATTGCCCTCCCTCTTTGAGGGCCTGCCCTTCGTTGGCATCGAAGGGCAGGCTGAAGGTCTTCCCATATACGGCTCCGACGTGCTTCCTCGCGAGTTGTCCATCACTGACAGAATCTTATTCGCGTCCACCGACGAGGCGCCTTCCACCTGGGCGCGGCGTATCGCCGAGGGTATCGATAGGTATCGTATTGAAGAGCGCCCTTCGTATGCGGAAAAGATGCGCGCCGCCGGCTTCGACAGGGAGGCGTGCTTCGCAACGATTGCCATGGCCTACCGGGGTGGTGGCCGATGATACAGAGGCGCACTAAGGTCCTCATGGTGGGGCCCGCACGCAACGAGCAAGGCGGTATCGCGACCGTCATCAACGACTACTATAAGGCTGGCATCGAGGACCGCTGCGACATTACCTTTCTGCCGTGCACAGGCAAGGGGAGCAAACTTAAGAAGCTCGCGCAGGGTGTCTATGCCCTGGCGTGGGTTAAGCGACACTTGAGGGGCTTCGACGTGCTGCACGTCCACATGGGCGGCGGCAACAGCTTCGCCCGGGAGCGTTTCTTCGCCATGGCAGGTGTCGATGCCGGGGTGCCGACAATTCTGCACGTGCACGACGGCCTCTTTCGCGATACCTACGCGAATGCGCCCGAGAAGACCAGGTCGGACTACCGCAGGGTTTTCTCGGCGGTAGATAGAGTGGTCGCTCTTTCCGACTCATGGAAGGAGTACTTCTCCTCCGAGATATCAGGTTCGGACAATGTCGTTACGATTCCCAACGGTATCCACGTCCCCGAGGATGTAAACGATCACAAGGAGCCGAACACGGTGCTGTTTCTGGGACACTTCGATGACAACAAGAACGCCACCGTACTCATACGCGCGATTTCTAGGGCGCGGGAGATCGTGCCTGGTATTCGAGCATATTTCGGTGCGGACGGCGACGTGGAGGGTGCGAAGGCGCTTGTTGCCGAGCTGGGCTGCGAGGACGCGTGCTCGATCTTGGGATGGGTCGGCTCGCGGGAGAAGCAGGCGCTGCTGGACATGTGCGCAATCTACTGTCTGCCGTCCAAGAACGAGGCCTTCCCCATGGGGCTCTTGGAGGCCATGGCGAACGGCTTGGCGGTCGTTGTGACCCCCGTGGGCGGCGTGCGTGACATCGTGGAGGACGGTAAGACCGGCGTTTTCGTTCCCGTCGATGATATAGATGCCCTAGTGGAGGCGATTGTGACACTATGCCGCGATAAGAACGAGCGCACCCGCGTTGCGAAGGCGGGTGCCGACATGGTGCGCGAGAATTACAACCTCGGCGCTGTCGTGTCTGAACTTGTAGGTGTTTATGAGGAGCTTGCTGGAGGTGGAACCGTTGACGCCTAAGGTGCTGCATTACTGCTGGTTCGGAGGAAAGCCCCTACCGCAAAAAGCTCAGGCAAACGTTGAGCGCTGGCAGGAGCTTATGCCGGATTATGAGATTGTCCGATGGGATGAATCGAACTTTGACGTTGATGAGTGCCCTTATGCCCGGGACGCTTACAAGGCAGGTAAATGGGCATTTGTGAGCGACTATGCGCGCTTCAAGGTCGTTTACGACAACGGCGGTACCTATATGGACATAGGTAGTGAGCTTCTGAAGTCAATCGACCCGCTTGTCAAAGAATCGGGG
>CAJMNK010000089.1 GCA_905214905.1 uncultured bacterium
CTCGGGACGCTCTTACACCACGTCTGCGCGCGCCACCTGGAGCCGGCTCGAAAAGAGTGATTTTGGGTTGTTTGCTGCGGGTGTGGGCTTGGAAACAACGTTCGGGGTGGCGAGGTGCCCAGAATTCGGTCGCAAGGAGGGCGTTCCTCGGCTGTGTCAGGAGTGTCCCTAGGTGCCGGCACATAAGGAACGTCCCTAACTGCCGGAGGGGGTGCCTGCCGTGGCAGGCACCCCCTCCGGATGTG
Organism: uncultured bacterium; assembly: GCA_905214905.1. Lineage (GTDB taxonomy): Bacteria > Actinomycetota > Coriobacteriia > Coriobacteriales > Coriobacteriaceae > Collinsella. The sequence goes on from CAJMNK010000089.1 coordinate 246, forward strand.
GGAAGTTTGCGTTGCAGGTTACTTGTCGGTGCCCAGCTTGTGCGGCTTGAGAGCGAGCGCATTGACGAGCGCGTCGGTGGCAGACTTGACGGCTGCCGGCTGCGGATCGTTGACGTGATCCTCGGGATGCACGGGCAGGTCCTTCTTGACTGCATCGTGGATCAAGTTGAGGTACTCAGTCACGCCAGTGGTCGACAGGTGCGTGCCATCGCCATCGAACAGGTCGTTGCGATTGGCACTGTATCCGTACCAGTCGATAACGCGCACGTTCTTGTAGCGCGTAGCAGCGTTGGCGATGGCCTGGTTGGTAGAGCCAACCCACGGCTGCGGGCTGCGCGTGTTCACAAACACCACAATACGCTTATCTCCTGCATCGGTCATGATGGCGTCGATCTGGTCGTCGGTTACCAAGCCGTTGGTGCCCAGTGCAAAGACCACGATCTTGCCGGCAAGGTTCTGTTGGAGATAGCCCTCAAATGTCGCGCGGCCCGCATCAAACTGGCGGCCCTTTTCGGCATCGATGTGACTGTGGGGGAACACGCCGTCAAAGGAATCAACGGCGCGCAGCGACACGGAGTCACCGATCATCAGCAGGTCGTAGGATCCGTCGGGGAAGCCGTCGTTGTCCTTGTCGGTGCCGTCGGCCGCCTGCTGGTCGGTGGGCGCGGTGTTTTTGGCTTCCTTGTTGAGGACTTCGGCGCCCTCACCGCTCAGTGCGGAGGTCTCCGGCACAAAAATCAGGCCGCCCAGCGCGATAACAAGCACAATCCCGCAAGTGGCGCACACGGGAATATGCGCGCGCACCCAGTTGGCGGGCGTGGTGGTGCCGTCGCGGAATTCGGATACGGTGCGCCCAAAGGCACCCTTTCTAAACGGCGTCTCGATAAAGCGATATGAGCATTCGGCTACGGCGACCACCAACAACACCTGCAAAATGTACTGCCACCACGGCGTATCGTTGATGTTGGCGACCGGGTTCATGAGCAACAGTAGCGGATAGTGCCACAGGTAGATGCTGTACGAGCGCTTGCCAACCCACACGAGCGGCTCGGCGGACAGCGCGCGGGCAACCATTCCCTGGGGCTGCACGCAGGCCGCGATGACCATGAGCGTGAGGATGGAGCATAACAGCGTGCCGCCGCGATACTGGAACGCGGTGTAGCCGTTGGTGAGCGCGACCATGGCGGCAAGGCCAACCAGACCCACGACGCCCAACACATCGATGGATGCGGGCGAGGACCAAAAGCGCACGAGGGCGCTCGGCTGTGCCGGGACGGTCTCGGCTGCGCCGTCGGTCGTAGCGTCATGCTTGCTTTCGGCGTTCTTGCCGTGCTTGGCGGCGCCAGCCAGGCGATTGAGCCCCAAACGATGAGCGAGACACACCGGCGCCAGGTCGCGATCGGGGATAAAGGCCATCCAGGCGCCCAGCAGCAGCGAGAAGACGCGGGTGTCGGTGCCGTAGTACACGCGGCTGGGGTCGGCGGCGGGGTTATAGAGCACCATCATGGCGATGGCGGAGACAGCAGCCAGTCCCAGAACCATGCGGCGCGTGTTGGGCTTGCTCATGTGCATGGATACCATAGCGAGCAGCAGCGGGGGCCAAACCAGGTAGAACTGTTCCTCGATGGCGAGCGACCAAAAGTGCGTAAGCGGCGAGGGATCGCCCAGGGCATTGAAGTACGAGACGTTTTGGGCAATCTGCCACCAGTTGTTGAAGAACAGCAGCGACGGCAGGATGTCAGGGCGCATCTTGGTGAGCATCACGTGGTTAAAGATGGTGCACAGCGCGCAGGTCACGAACACTACCGTTACCACGGCGGGGACCAGGCGACGGATGCGGCGAATCCAGAAGCTCTTAAGGTCGATACGGCCGGTCTTAGCGACTTCGTTGAGCAGCAAGCGCGTGATCAGATAGCCCGAAAGCACAAAGAAGATCGTGACGCCAAGCAGGCCGCCCTGAGCCCACGTGAGGTTGAGGTGATAGAGCACCACCGCGACGACGGCAAGCGTGCGCAGACCGTCGAGCGCAGGGATGTAGCGGGACTTGGGGCGAGCAGGCGTCTGCTCCGCGGCGGGAGTGTTGGCGCGGCCCGCGTTGTTGGCAGAAGCGCGATGGGGGCTCGCGGTGCGTCGCGGCTCGTTGGCACGGCGCTCGCCCTTCACGCGTTCGTGCGGCGCCGGCTCGTTGCCCGTGCGGCGTCGACCGCGCGAGCCCGATTGCGAGAATTGTTCCATAAAACATCATCCAATGACGAGAATAATCAGCACGTATTCATTGTAGCTGCCTGCCCCTGTGAATGCTTGCTGCTGGCGCAAGCTCAAGCGCGCGTCCACATCAAAGTGGACTAAAGTTATAGGGGGGGTGCGAGAGTGCACAATCGTTGGTCGACGGTGGGCGCAAAGCCTGAAGACGAGGAGGTTTCCATGGCGGATCACAGCATCGTTGCGGTGTTCGGCAGCATGAACATGGACCTTTCGGTGGCGTGCGAGCGCATGCCGCGCGCGGGCGAGACCGTCGGTGGCAGCGGTTTTATCACCAACGCCGGCGGTAAGGGAGCCAATCAGGCCGTTGCCGCTGCGCGCATGGGTGCGCGCACGTGCATGATTGGCGCTGTTGGGCGCGATACCTTTGGCGATGCGCTTGTGGCAGGGCTCCAGGATGCCGGCGTGGGCGTTGAGTTTGTGGCGCGTCGCGATGACGTGGAGACCGGTACCGCGACTATCATTCGCTGTGAGAGCGACAACCGCATCGTGCTGTCGCCGGGCGCCAACCATGCGCTTGCGGGCGAGGACGTTGCCCGCGCACTGAGGCGCTTGGTGGCCGACGAGCTCGACGGCGATGCCAGCGAGATTGCCCCGGCTGCCGGAAGCGTCTTTATTGCCCAGGGCGAATGTGACCTTGCAGCAACGGCCGCGGCGCTTTCTTGCGCTCACGAGCTGGGGTTCTATACGATCTTTAACCCGGCGCCCGCCTGCGACCTGCCGGCAGGAGCGTGGCCTGCGGTCGACCTGGTCTGCCCCAACGAGACCGAGTGCCAGGTGCTGACGGGCATTCTGCCCACAGATGATGCGAGCTGCGTCGCCGCGCTCAATGCGCTGCTCGATAAGGGCGCCGGGGCTGCGGTCATCACGCTGGGCGGCGCCGGCTCGGTTACGCTCGGCGATGGCGGTGAGCCGCTGCGCATGCCGGCGCTTTCGAGCGTGGTGGTCGATACGACGGCCGCGGGCGATACATTTATTGGCGCGCTTGCTGCAGCTCGTCTGGAGGGCCTGCCGCTCTTTGAGTGCATGGCGGCGGGCGCTCGCGCCTCGGCGGTGACGGTGTCGCGCCTGGGCGCTCAGCAATCAATTCCCACGCGTACGGAAGTCGAGCACAAGTTTGGTTTAGACGGTTTGGATGTAGACGGAGAAGCGGAGTAGAACAATGGCAACCAAGAAGCTGATCCTTGATCTGGATATGGGTGTGGATGATGCGATGGCGCTCGCCTATGCCATCGCAAGCCCCGAGGTGGAGCTCGTCGGCATCACCACGTGCTTTGGTAACGTGCGCGTCGAGCAGTCGGCGCACAACTGCTTGGCGGTGCTCGACCTGTTGGGTCGTCCCGAGGTGCCGGTGTACCTGGGCGCCGATCGTCCCATGAAGGCGACCGAACCCTACACGCCGCCGGCGTCCACCACGCTTATCCACGGCAAGAACGGTATTGGCGGCGCAAGCGTGCCCGCCTCGCCGTACGAGCCAGTGGGCGCGACGTCGGCCGATGGCAATGCGGCGGTCGATTACCTGATTGATGCCGCGCGTACCTATGGTCCCGATCTGGTCTACGTTGCGACCGGCCCGCTCACCAATCTGGCGCTTGCCCTGGAGCGCGATGCGGCGGCGATGATGTCCATCGGCCGCGTGGTCGTGATGGGCGGTGCGCTTACCGTGCCCGGCAACGTGAGCGCGGGCGCCGAGGCCAACATGGCGGGCGACCCCGAGGCTGCCGACGCCGTGTTGCGCTCGGGCCGCAAGCTCACCATGGTGGGCTTGGATGTGACGCACCGCGTGGTGCTCACACGTCGCGACGTTGCCGGCTGGACGGGCTCGGGCACTATGGCTGGCTGCGCGTTTGCGAGCATGGTCGAGCACTATATCGGTTCGTACGAAATGAACGCGCCCTACCTGGGCGGCTGCGCGCTGCACGATCCGCTGGCGGTTGCCGTGGCGATTGATCCCACGCTCGTGGGTGCGCTCGGCTGCAATCTTCGTGTCGACCTGCTGGGCGAGTACCGCGGCCGCACTATCTGTGACGAGCACCGTCTGTCCGATCCGGATAAGAGCGCGCTCGTGGCGCTCACCGTGGACGCCCCGCGCTTCCTGTCCGAGTTCAAGGCCCGTATGGCTCGTGTCCTGGGCTAAATGATTTTCACGCCCCGTCCCATGTAGTCAATTTGGGACGGGCTTTTTTAGCTACCGAGTAAATACGCCCGTTGGGGGAATAGTCGCGTCGCTTCGCTTGACAACAGGCTAAACTAGCTATTAAACATTTACTATTCTGTTTAGATTGAATTTGCGGTCGTTTAGTTGTCGAGTCACGGGGCGGTCAGGCCACGATGCTCCGCCACGACCGTTGCTAGGGGGAACAATGGCCAAAGCAAGTGTTCGCGAGATCAGCCGCATCACCGGTTTTTCGCCCGCAACCGTGTCCAACGCGCTCAACCGCAAGCGCAGCGTGAGCGAGGAGACCGCCAAAGTCATCCTGGAGTGCGCGCAGTCGCTCGGCTATCAGCAGTCGACGCAGCTCGAGAGCATCCAGTTTGTGCTCGCGCGCAAGACGGGCGCCATCCTGGACGAGAGCACCTTCCACCCCGCGGTCATCGAGGGCGTGGAGCGCCAGGCGCGTCGCCACGGCATGAGCACGAGCTTTGTCTCGCTCGACTTTAGCGACCTAGACGCCGTGCGTCCGCAGGTCGAGGGCCTGATTGCCGATCCGGCCGCCGCTATTGTACTAATGGGTACGGAGTTGGGCGAGGAGGACTACGCCCTGTTCGCTAACGCCGCCGCCCACCTGATTGTGCTCGATGGCTGGAGCGACCGCCAGTACTTTGATGCCGTGGTCATTGCCAATACCGATTCGGTGCTGCGTGCCGTGGACTACCTTATCGAGAAAGGTCACAAGCAAATCGGCTATCTGGCGGGCGACCTTCGTATCCGCAACTTTAAGGACCGCGAGCGCGGCTATCGCCAAGCGCTTGAGGATGCGGACCTCGAGGCCAATCCGGCATGGCGCGTCACGCTGGGCACCACGCTCGAGGGCGCTTATCGCGACATGGGCGCGTGGCTCGACAATGCCTCGCACGACGACCTGCCGACGGCTTTCTTTGCCGAGAACGACGTGCTCGCCGTGGGTGCCATGCGCGCGTTCAACGAGCACGGCATTTGCGTGCCCGAGGATGTCTCGATCATCGGCTTTGACGACCTATCTCTGGGCGCTTTTTCCAACCCGCCGCTCACCACGGTGCATGTTCCCAAACACGAGGTGGGCGAGATCGCGGTGCGCCGTCTGGTGGGTAACATCCGCAATCCCAAGAGCTATACCTGCAAAACGGCCGTGTCGACCTATTTTGTCGAGCGCCAGAGCGTGCGCGAAATCTAGGCGGAGACGGCATTGCCTGCAGCGTGCCAAAGCTCGCTAGGGCAGTTAACATAGTGCCATTCAGAAGAGGGTCCTTCGGGGCCCTCTTTTTGTTCAAGACTTTAGTCTGCTGGCCGCGCAGCGGCCAGCTTTAAACCACCCGCTACG
>CAJMNK010000090.1 GCA_905214905.1 uncultured bacterium
GCCAAAACAGCGACGTTCCCTTGGCTGGCTTAGGTGGCACTTGTAGTCATTGGGGACGTTCTTGTTTGACTAGTCGTTTAAGAACGTCCCCAATGACTAAGGTTGCTTTGCGCCAGCGTTGCATCGTGGGTGGTCGGGAAAATGCGAGCCGGTATTTGGGCGAATAGTGGGTCGCGGTTTCCGGATGGGGTGGGTTGCGGAAAGTGCGACCCGGAATATTGCTCCAAAACGGGATGCCGTTTCCCCGACGGGGCTCAAGCGGAAAGCGCATCCCATTCCGGAGCTCCAAAACGGGATGCGCTTTCCTCGCGGAAGAATTGTCGCAGCCGCGCTGAGCGGCGGCTCCGCTATTCGCCCAGCACCAGTGCTGCGAGCTCTGCCTGACTGTCCACCACGTAGTCGGCGCCGGCGGCCTCCAGCTCTGCGCGGCCGCGGAAGCCCCAGCTGACGCCCGCGCTCTTAAGGCCGGCGTTGTGGCCGGTCAGAACATCGACATTGGAATCGCCCACATAGAGCGTGGTTGCCGGATCGGCGCCCAGCTCCTCCATCACATGCAGCGTGACGGGCGCTTCGGGCTTAGGCGGAAACGCATCGACACGGCCCTGCACCAGCGCAAAGTGCTCGGAACCAAAGTATTTCTCGATAAGCGGGGCTGCCGAAATATGGTCCTTGTTGGTGAGCACGGCAAGTTGAACGCCCGCTGCGCGCAGACGGTCGAGCATCTCAATCGTGCCGGCGTAGGGTGAGGTATGGTCCTCCTTGTGCTCGCCGTAATAGGCCCTAAACTCGGCAAGCGTCTGCTCAAACATACGGCCGTCGCCCGCGTACTCGGCGGGCATAAAGCGCTCAACCAGCTTAAGCATGCCGTTTCCCACCTTGTAGCGGTACTCGTCCACGGCAAACGTGGGCCAGCCGTGCATCTCGCAGGTGTGGTTGCCGGCGGCCGCCAGGTCCTCGAGCGTGTTGAGGATGGTGCCGTCAAGGTCAAAGATCACGGTGGAAAAAGCAGCCATAGGTACGCTCCCATCTAAATAGCTCACGTAAACGGCAACCATAATAGCGCGTGTCGTCCAACCGGGAATGAGCGGGTCAAAAGTCCCACGGGGGACATTCTGGCCGCTCAATCTTGCGGGCGGGCTTGGTTCGTTAGCGGCCTAGTGGCGATATGGGTTGCCTATAGGTGGTCATCCGGGAGCCATATGGCTCGGGCATGGCGGTTTTTTGTGTAGCGCATTGACCGATTTACCTGCGGTAACGTACACTTCCTCCGTTAAAAAATAGAAGCCGGAGCACGGGTGCGCGCGAGCGCATAAAGGGGAATCGGGTGAGAATCCCGAGCAAGGCGGTTACTGTGTGCGGGCGCGCCCGCGAGCCAGATTACCTGCCCGTGCTCTTCTCGAAACCGAGGGCCTCTCTGTTTGCCGCTGGATTCCGGTCTACAAGGGGTGCTGCTGAGCGTGCGTTTTGCTGCCGATAGGGTGGCTGACGTGCGCCTTTGTGCTGCCGGGGTATCGCCTCTCCCGCCTTCTTCGCCATGGCTCTATTGCAGGTTCGCGAAAGAAGGAGAACGGGTGACGCGAAACAACATTATGCTCAAGCGCCTGGGAGCCGCTGCTTTCTCGGTGCTGCTCGTCTGGTCGATGCCGGGTACGTCGGCATTTGCCGAGGGCGTGGCAGAGATCGCTGTGCAGGCGCAGACCCAGGCCTCGCAGCAGGCGGATGCTGCCGAGAATGCCGACGAGTCGAGTTTCACTGCGGACGAGCGGACGGGTGTTGAAGGCGCCGAGGCGTCGGCGGACGAGGCAAGATCCGACGTTGCTCCGTCTGCCGATGAGGGGCTTACCGCCGTGCTGGGTGCGAACGGGCAGAATGCCGCCGCGGCGGACGTCGACGACGAGGATGCCGATGCTCAGCAGACACGCGGCTCGCGCGTCGCCAAGGCCGGCGAGACCGTGATGGTCTCTTTTGCCGATGAGCTGCCCACCACCATCGAGGCCGGGGCTGTCGTGAAGCTCGCGGCGAATATCAGCCTTGAGGCTGGCCAACAGATCGAGACCGTGGCCGGTACGCTCGATGGCCAGGGCCACAGCATCGTGCTCAACGGCAAGGCGCTGGCGAAGAGCGTGGCTGGTACGGTACAGAATCTGGGCGTGACGGGTTCGATGACGATTTCTGGCACCGACGGTCCTATCGCCACCACATGCTCGGGTACCGTGCAAATGTGCTGGTCGACGGCAAGCCCCTCTGACGACAATTGGACTTTCGCTGACGCTGCCGGTCTTGTAGGCAAGCTCGATGGCGGTTCGGTGCTCAACTCGTATTACGCCGGCAGCCTCAGCGGCATGCCCTTTGGCGGTTACGGCCTCGTTGCCTGGTATCAGTCTGGCACCGTGACCAACAATCTGTTCACTGCGGGCGATCAGGCGTGCGGCTACAAGGTCGATTCTTCCTTTGGCAGCAAAATCTCTGTCGACGACCTCAAGACCCAGGCCTCGGTCGATAAGCTCAACACCGATGCCCCTGCCACCGGCTTTACCTGGTCTGCGCAGGGCGGTTTGCCTGTGCTGATCTCGGGCGGCACTGCGGCTGTTGTGAACAAGGATGCCCTCAAGGCTGCGATTGACGATGCCAACGCCAAGATCGAGAACGACTACACGGCCGAGAGCTGGTCGAAGCTCGCTGAGGCCCTTGTGAGCGCTCAAGACGTCTACGCCAACGATGACGCCAAGCAGGCCGAGGTCAACGCCGCAACCAAGACGCTCACCGATGCCATTGCCGCGCTCGAGAAGCCCAAGCCCACCGAGCCCGTGGCTCAGCCGCAGAACGTAGCGCACCTGAGCTCGCAGAGCGACCTCGAAAACAAGTTCAAACCCGCCGACGCCGACGCCTATTACGTTCTCGACAACGACATTACCATCGATGACGAGTACTTCTTTGCCCCCATGGGCATACTTGCGGGCACACTCGACGGCCAGGGCCACACCATCACCTTCGCCAACGGCGGTGGCGTGAAGTCGCTCATGGGCGGCGTTGCCTCCACGGGCGTGGTGCAGAACATCTCGTTTGCCGGCAAACTGAAGCAAGCGACGGACGGCAAGGCGTTCGGCCCCCTGGGCAACAGTGTGCAGGGCGCCGTGCTCAACTGCTCCACGAGCGTGACCGGCAAGGGCGTTGCGGGCTTTGCGCGCACGCTCGACGGCGGCATCGTGTCCAACTGCGTGTCGACCTCCGAGGGCACGGCGGGCGCGCTGTTCGCGACCTACAACGCGGGCCAGCTCGTCAACACCTACTGGGGCGCATTCCTCACCAACAAGATGGACGCCCCCGCCTCGGCGCTCGTCAACTCCTATGCCGTCGACCCGGCCGACATGGCCACCGACGCCTTCGCCGACCTCATCAACGCTAACTGCGGCGCCAACGGCAGCAGCTGGGGTATCGATAAAAATGGCACGCCGGTCTTTGGCTCGGGCAACAGCTACCAGGCGCCCGAGGATACCACGCCCGACGACACCTACACCGTAAGCTTCACGGCCAACGACGGCACCAGCCAGGCGGTTGCCGACCATATGCTCGAGGTTTCGCCCGACGCTGTGAACGCCTACCGCAAACTTGGCGTCTTTGCACTTAAGGGCGTCCCGGCCACGAGCACCATCACCTGGGGCACCGACGATGCCAACCGCGGAAACATCGGTATCAACGAGTCCACGGGCGAGCTCTACATCTACGACAACGCCATCGGCACGGTGACCGCCACCGAGCATAAGGCCAATGGTTCCGAGCAGACCGTGGCCACCGTCAAGATCAAGGCCAAGGCCAAACAGTTCGATGACTTTGAGCTGTGGTATCGTGCCTCCGACGGCACCGTGAGCGACGTGACCGATGGTGCGGCTACCGTCCAGGGCTCCGAGGTACGCAACCTCGAGGTGCGCGTGCATTACGTCGACGCCGATAAGGACGAGTACGTGCCCGTTTCGTTCAGCCGCTTTCACTTTGCCTCGAGCGATTCTACGACCATCTACAGCAACGACTACTCGGCCTGCTTTTACTTCAAGCATGCCGGCAGTGCCACGATCACCGTTACCCCGCGCGACGTCGCATCTGCGGGCGCTGGCTCCAAGAGCGTGACGCTGACGTCAGAAGCCGTGGCCGCCACGTCCATCTCGATGGGCTATAACGAGGACGGCGCCACCGTCTACCTGCAGGGCCGCAACCCGCTCTCCGAGCGCGGCGCGTTTTTGACCGATCACGCACGCCCGGTGGTGGCGCCCGACAACGCCACCAACCGCGACAACTTTACCGTGACGAGCAGCGATCCTGCCGTGGCGGCCTACGCCACCGCGGGCGAGATCGGCTACACGGCGTACAAGGCTGGCACCACCACGTTTACCGCGACGCTGCCCGACACGGACGCCGATGGCAAGGTCATCAGCGCGTCGTGCGACGTGACTTATGCTTACCAAAATCCGCTTGCGAGCGTGACGGCCGGCACGGACAGCCTCTACCTCAAGGCCGGCTCGGCGCAAAAGCTCGACTTGACCTTTACCGGTAAAAACGACGCGGACGGCTGGAGCGTGACCGAGCCCGGCCTCACCTGGACGTTCAAGACGCTCGACGGCAAGGACGCCTCGGGTATCGTGGGCATCGACCGCATCGAGAAGGGCGCCTGGAAGCACGTCGACGGCGCTCCCGATGACGGCCTGTACGTGGCCTCGAGTGACTACACGGTGACTGCGCTTTCGGCCGGCACGGTGGTCGCGACGGGTACGCCGGTGGACGCGACCGCCGGTGCCGAGCCCGTGACGCTTACCATCACCGTGGCCGGTGTGGCCGCGAGCCCCGCCACGAGTGAGTCCGCCTCGGCGGGCATCGATGCTGCCGCTGCGTTCATCGACGTGCGCCGCAGCTCCGACGCCTTCCAGTACGGCGACGAGTGGGAGATCTACGACTTTGCCAAGGCGGGCCGCAAGATCGATTCCAAGCTGCTCGACAACTACCGCGCCTCGCTGGCCAAGCACAAGGCCGAGTGGGGGAGTGCGACCTGCGCTCTGACTGAGACCGAGCGTGTGGCGCTGGCCCTCTCCGCCATCGGCGAGGACATCACCGACTATGACGGCGTCAACCTGGTCGAGCTCATCTGCAGCCGCACCGATATGACGCGCGCCAACGAGAAGATCTTTGCGCTGATGGCGCTTAATGCGAGCGGCTCGGATGTACCCGCCGGTTCTGCCTGGACGCGCGCGAGCCTCGCGGACGCCGTCTGCGAGCTTCTCGGCAGCGACGACGCCGTGGAGGGTACGCGTCTGGGCGACGTGGACCTGACGGCCATGGCGATCCAGGCCGTGGCGCCCTATGAGGGCGACACCAAGGTCGATGCTGCCATCGAGAACGGCCTCTCCTACCTCAAGGGCAAGATGAGCGCGGGTATCTGTGATTTCGGTTCTGCCGAGGCCAATGCCCAGGTGATCCTCGCGCTGCTTTCGCTCGACCGTGACCCGGCCAACCCCGTTAACGGGTTTGCAAATGCCGTGACCAACGTGGTCTGCGCGCTGGACCTGTACCGCGTGGACGGCGGCAACGGCTATGCGCACAGCAAGGGCGGCGCGGCCAACGCCATGGCGACCGAGCAGGCGCTCCGCGCGCTCACGACGTATCGTGTCTCCTCGGGAGAGACGATTGCCTGGAAGACGGCCGTGACGGCGGGCAAGGGCTCGAGCAGCAAGGACCCGCAGAAGCCCACGGTGGCGCCGGGCGTCCTGACGCCGGGTGCCGGGTCGGACGGCGGTGCCGGCAACGGGACCGCCGGTTTTGCGGGCGTAATGGCTCCTGTGGCCGCCAAGATGGCCGGTGCTTCCTCGAGCGAGGGCGCCAAGGCAGCTGGCGATTCCAAGGCCGAGGCCGAATCCGGCAAGAAGGATTCGACGGAGTCTTCCGTCGCCGGCAAGACAGACAAGAGCGGCAAAAAGTCGGGCACGTCCGGCAAGACCGCCGCGTTGAGCGCCGGCGCCGCTAACAAGGCTG
>CAJMNK010000091.1 GCA_905214905.1 uncultured bacterium
CGCAATGCTCGACGCTGCGCGCCATCCAGAGCGACAATTTGTCATTCAAAAGGCAAGGCATGACCAGAAGGTCTATGCCTTGCCTTTTTATGCCAAGTGGTGCATGGGGGACAGGTTGATTTGCGCCAATCGTCCTCGTGTGTCTATTAATTTTTCGCGCACATGCCGCGCTGCTGGTTGCGGGCGTATATCCTGTCTTATTGTCAGTAAGGCAAAATAGGGAAGGCATCAGATGCAACCTCGACTACAGCGCGACGCGCAGACCCAGCCGGTGTGCAGTCGTCGCATCTTCTTGGGTAGCGCCCTCGCTGCGAGCGCAACCGTTGTCGCCGGCGCGCTTGCCGGCTGCCAGCGTCCGTCCACACTCAAGGTGGTCCAGCCCACGACGGGCGGCGGTCGCGATGACCTGTCCGATTCCGTTATCGGCAAGGATAAGATCCGCATTGGCATGGAGGCGGCCTACGCCCCGTACAACTGGCAGGTTTCCGAGGCCAGCGAGTTCACCATTCCCATCGACAACGTGCAGGGCGCCTATGCCGATGGCTACGACGTGCAGATCGCCAAGATCGTCTGCAAGGCCCTCGGCGGCGAGCCTGTTGCCGTCAAGCAGAGCTTCTCGGGCCTTATCGATTCGCTCAACAACGGCCAGATCGACCTCATCATTGCCGGCATGAGCGCCACGCCCGAGCGCGAGGAGTCCGTCGGCTTTTCCGACCCGTACTTCATTGGCTACTTTGGCCTGTTCGTAAAAGAGGGCTCGCCCTACCAAAACGCGACCAAGCTCAGCGACTTTAGCGGCGCCACGGTGCTCGGCCAAAAGGACACCATGCTCGACACTGTCATTGACGAGATCCCGGGCGTTGTGCACAAAAACCCGGTCGACTCCGTCCCCACGGTGTTTTCGAATCTGCTGCAGGGCACGTGCGACGCCGTGACCTACAACACTGAGAACGAAAAGGGCTATATGGCCCAAAATCCCGGTATCGTCCCCATCCACTTTGCCGAGGGCGAGGGCTTTAAGCAGGAGGTCACGGCAAATGTCGGTTGCCGCAAGGGCTCGGACAAACTGCTTAAGCTCATCGACAAGACACTCAAGGGCATTAGCCAAGAGGAGCGCGACCAAATGTGGGACGCGTGCCTCGACCGTCAGCCGGCATAGGGAGGCAGCATGAAAGCCATCAACCGTCTGGCCTCCTTTATCAAGGCCGACCACCGTTATGTATACCTGGGCACGAGCGTCATCGCGGCGCTCGGCCTGGCGTTTAGCCAGCGCAACCCCACACCGCTGAGCTTCTTAGCCCCCACCGGTATCTTCCAGGATTGCCTTTGGGCGATTCTTTGGGCCTGGATTGTCGTGTCGGCAGCGGCGCTTGTCACCAAGCTTATGCACTGGAGTGACTATCGCGAAAAGTCGCCGTTCGCATCCGAGCGTTTCCGCCGCGGCGCGCGCCTGGGTAGCTATGTTGTGGTCGCTATCGCGGCGATCTTCTTTATCGACCGCTGCGTCATGTCGTTTATCGACCTGGTGCAGGTGAGCATTGTCTCGGATTCCAACCCCAGCGACTTTTTGTCGAGCCTGGTCTACATGACCTACAAGAGTGGCGATTTCTTTATCCGCGGTATCGAGATCACCATCGCGCTTGCGACCTTCGGTACCGTCATCGCATTCTTCCTGGCGCTGCTCTTTGTGTTCCTGCGTATTCAGACCTTTGACCGCGTGGACAACGACCTGGTGCGCTTCTTTAAGAGTATCGGCCGCGGCTTTGCGACCATCTACTCCACCATCGTGCGCGGCACGCCCATGATGGTCCAGGGCCTGCTCATCTATTACGCGGGCTTTACCGTTTTGCGCGGCATGGGCTTCGAGACCGCTCAGGCCAACCAGATCTGGAGTACCTTCACCGCCGGCCTCGTCACCATCTCGCTCAACTCCACCGCCTACATGATGGAGGTCCTGCGCGGCGGCATCGAGTCCATCGATCCCGGCCAGGCCGAGGCAGCGCGCTCGCTGGGCCTGTCGCAGTGGCAGGCCATGCGCAAAGTCGTGTTCCCCCAAGGCATTAAAAACGCGATTCCGGCGCTCACCAACGAGCTCATCATCAACATTAAGGACTCGTCGGTGCTCTCGGTCATCGGCGTGTTCGACCTTATGTACGCTACTACCACGGTCGCCGGCGTGTACTACCGCCAGATGGAGGTCTACTGCGTGGCGCTCGTGGTCTACCTGATCCTGACACTCGTGGCGAGCCGCCTGCTCGAAGCCTTTGGCAAAAAGCTGGGCGCCGAGGCCCCTGCCACGCTGCCCAGCTCCAACTAGGCGCAAGACGAGGAGAATCATCATGGCAGATACCGCCACTACCGGCACTGCGGCAGCCGTGCAAAACCAAGAGCCGCTTATCCGCGTCGAGGGCCTGCGCAAGAGCTTTGGCTCATTCGAGGTACTCAAGGGCATCGACCTGTCCGTCAATTCCGGTGAGGTTGTCACCATCATCGGCGCCTCGGGCTCGGGCAAATCGACCTTCCTGCGCTGCCTCAACCTGCTCGAGACCCCGGACGCGGGCCACATCTGGTTCCACGGCCAGGACCTCACGGCCGAGCGCTGCAACATCAACAAATTGCGCGAGGACATCGGCATGGTGTTCCAGGGCTTTAACCTGTTCAACAACATGGATGTGCTCGACAACTGCACGCTCGCGCCCGTCACGCTCAAAAAGATGAGCAAGGCCGAGGCCGAGAAGGTCGCGATGGAGCATCTGACGAGCGTGGGACTCGAAAAGTTCGCGCACGCCGCCGTTGGCCGCCTGTCCGGTGGTCAAAAACAGCGCGTGGCCATCGCTCGTGCCCTATGTATGAATCCGCAGATCATGCTGTTCGACGAGCCGACCTCCGCGCTCGACCCCGAGATCGTGGGCGAGGTGCTCGAGGTCATGCGCAAGCTCGCCGCCGACGGCATGACCATGGTCGTCGTCACGCACGAGATGGCCTTTGCCCGCACGGTGTCCGACCGCGTGGTCTTTATGGACAAGGGCGTGGTGCTCGAGGATGCCGCGCCGGCCGAGCTCTTCGGCAACCCCAAACACCAGCGCACTCGTGAGTTCCTCTCTCGCTATCTCGAGGACAAATAACCGACCGCAAACGCTTACGTTGCAGGGCCGCTCCCGTGGGGCGGCCTTTGTCGTCACAATCGAAAGGATGTCATGGCCGAGGTTTGGCGCTTCTTTGCGCATGAGGACGATTTTGCCGATATAGACGAAGTCAGCGCGTGCGAGCGCTTGGGCCGCGTGCTGTCGTTTCCGACCATTTCGAGCATGGATGCCGAGGCGGTGGACTGGCAGCCCTTCGACGACCTGCGCGCCTATATGCAGCAGGCCTGGCCGCGCGTGTTTGCGGCGGGCGAGGTCGAGCTTATCGACCACTCGCTGTTGGTGACGCTTGTCGGCTCCGACCCTGCTCTCAATCCCGTTATGCTCATGGGCCACATGGACGTGGTCCCCGTGGTGCCGGGTACCGAGGCCGACTGGACGCACGCCCCCTTTAGCGGGCACGTGGACGACACCTACATTTGGGGCCGCGGCGCTATCGACATGAAGGATCAGGTCGCAGGCATTCTCGAGGCGGTTGAGTATGCATTGGCGCACGGTTGGGAGCACAAGCGTTCGCTGTTGCTCGCCTTTGGCCAGGACGAGGAAACCACGCAGTACGGCGCTGGAGCTATCGGCCGCGTGCTCGAGGAGCGCGGTGTTGAGCTCGAGTTCCTGATCGACGAGGGCGACTACCGCATCGTTCCGGCTGCCGAGTACGGCGCGGGCGAGGGCTGGCTTATGCATGCCGACCTGGCCGAAAAGGGCTATGCCGATATCGTGCTCAAGACGAAGAGCGCGGGCGGGCATTCGTCTAACCCCTACGGCGGCACGTCGCTCGAGGTGCTCAGCCGTGCCATCGCCGCAATCTGCGATATCGAGTGGCCGACGCGCGTGACCGATCTGCTTGCCGCGCAGCTTGTCGAGCTGGGGCTCTACACGGCGGATGAGATTGCCGCCAACGGGGGCGCCATTGTCCGCGATTGCCTCGCCAGCAAGAAGCTCTATCCGCTGGTGACGACCACCTGCGCGCCCACGCAGATCGAGGGAGGCAGCGCCGGCGCCAACGTGATGCCGCAGGATATGTGGGCCAACATTAACTTCCGCATGCTCGAGGGCACGAGCGTGGCCGACGTTGTGGCGCGCTGCCGTGAGGCGGTTGCCGGGGCGGACCTTGCCGGTCGTGTCGAAGTGGAGCTGGGCCCCGGCAGCTCCGAGCCCTCGCCGTCCCCGCGCATCGGTGGTCCCGGCCTCGAGGCGGTTCGCTCCATCGCCGCCCGCTATTTCTGCGATCCAAAGGGGACGGAGGAAAACGGATCATCCGAGCCGTTGGCGATTGTCCCCTCGACCGTGATCGGCGCGACCGACGCTGCCAACTACCAGCACATTTGCTCCGAATGCATTCGTTTTTCGGCGTTTGTGGTCGACGATGACGAGTGCGACCGCGGCGTCCACGGCACCAACGAGCGCATCACCCGCCGCGCCTACCTCCAGGGTGTTCGCTTCCTCATCGCCCTGCTCCATACGCTCTAGAATCCGACAAAGGGACTCTCCCTTTGTCGGATTCCGTGCGGGTTGTATGCAGGTTTGCCTGCGCACGCTATCATGTATGGGTTAGACCGCAACTATGTACCCCCATACGCGAAGGGATGCGCATGTATCTGAAGATCGACATGTTCTAGCCGGGCTTTACCCCCGCAGCGGCGCCCCGCGCCCCATCAATTCTGCCGATTTTCACCTTCACGCATATAAAAGGAGTCCGTCATGCGCGACAAGCTCGAAAAGATCATCAAGGCCTACGAGGAGCTCGAGAAGAAGCTTTCCGACCCAGCCGTCGCCTCCGATATCAAGGAGTTCACGCGTCTCAACAAGGAGTACGCGCACCAGTCCGACCTCATCGCTGCCTCGCGCGAGTACATCGGCGCGCTCGATGACATCGAGGCTGCCAAGGAAATGCTCCACGATACTACCGATGCCGATGAGAAGGAGATGCTCCAGATGGACATCTCCGAAAACGAGGCCAAGCTTCCCCAGCTCGAGGAAGACATCAAGTACATGCTCATCCCGAGCGACCCCAACGACGACAAGAACACCATCGTCGAGATTCGCTCCGCCGCCGGTGGCGACGAGGCGGCCATCTTCGCCGGCGACCTGTACAAGATGTATCAGCGCTTCTGCGAGTCGCGCGGCTGGAAGACCACCGTGCTCGACTCCAGCCCCAGCGAGGCCGGCGGCTTTAAGTCCATCGAGTTCAAGGTCGAGGGCGACCGCGTCTACTCCGTCATGAAGTTCGAGTCCGGCGTGCACCGCGTCCAGCGCGTTCCCAAGACCGAGTCCCAGGGTCGCATCCAGACCTCCACGGCAACCGTCGCCGTGCTTCCCGAGGCCGAGGAGATCGACGTTCAGATCAACCAGTCCGACCTGCGCATCGATACCTACTGTGCCTCCGGCCCTGGCGGTCAGTGCGTTAACACCACCTACTCCGCCGTGCGCATCACCCACCTGCCCACCAACACCGTGGTGCAGTCGCAGGAACAGCGCTCCCAGATCCAGAACCGCGAAGTCTGCATGCAGATGCTGCGCGCCCGTCTGTACGAGATGGAGCTCGAGAAGCAGCAGGCAGAGCTCGGTGCCGAGCGCCAGAGCCAGATCGGCCACGGCAACCGTTCCGAGAAGATCCGTACCTACAACCAGCCCCAGGACCGCGTGACCGATCACCGCATCGGTTTCAACTCCACCTACAATGGCGTCCTCCTGGGCGACCAGCTCGGCACCGTCATCGAGGCGCTCGCCGCCGCCGAGCGTGCCGAGAAGCTGGCACAGGCTGTGTAGTGGGTTACGCGGTTTTGCCAAACCGCGTAACGGCTCGACGCTGCAAACGCCCCTAAGCGGCAATCTGACGTT
>CAJMNK010000092.1 GCA_905214905.1 uncultured bacterium
CGCCTCCGCCGCCGCCCGAGCTGTCGGAGCTCGACGCGAGCTCACGGATGCTCTCGTGATACACGCCGTCGAACGAATCCATCGGCGACTCGTTGCCGTAATGATGGTAGTACCACCAGTAGCAGGGGTAATTGTCGTAGAAACCGTCGGCCTCGCGCACCTCGGGCGGCACGGCCTCGGCAAGCTGACGCAGCACTTCCTTGGAAACACCCAGTGCCACGCCCATCACCAGCAGCTTGTTCCACAGCACCAGATCGCCGGGGACGGCTTCCTTTAGACGAGTGAAGTCCTCGAGCCAATGCTTAAGTGCCTTGCAGCGAGCCGCCACCTCGGCGCCCTCCGGCGTAAAGCGGCGGAAAGTAAGGCCCACGCCGATACCCACCAGCACAATCGGCACCGAGATAACCGCGGCGGTAATGTTTGCCTGTGCGCCATCGGTAAAGAAGATGGATCCCACGGGAACAAAGGCAATCAGGATACCAAGAACCAGGCAAAACACCATTGCAACAATGCCGTCCGAGGCAACGTACTCGCTATCGGCCAGCTTGCCCTTAACGGTGTTCTGATAGTCCTCGAGCTTATCACCCACGGGTGTAGCGTGCTGCTTGACGTAGTGCTGCAGCTCGTCGAACGTGCGCGAACGGTCACCGTTCTCGTCAGGCTTAGCACCGGCAAAGAAGACCTTGAGCACCATGTGGTCAATGCCCTTGGCCGACTTCCAGCCCGCATCACTCACCGTCACGCGATACGTCTGCTCTTCTTTTTCACGCCCCAACAGACCCTTCTTGGCCTTGGTCACGGTCGCCTGCTCCAGCTTGATCACACGGTCGTCAGTGAGCTTCATGAGCGTGGCGATATATGCCTGATCGGGCACCTCGTTCCAGCTCATGAGGGCCGAAAGCACGGCGGGATGGTCGGCCGAGGGCACATCGCGGAAATATTCGTCCTGGAAAAGCGGCTTGGGCTTGCGCTTGCGCAGCTTGAGCATAACGATTGTGCCGGTAAAGGCCACCGCCGCAACAACACTTAGCACGGCAAGTGCATTGGCAATCATGCGAGCGTGAGCGCGGCGGGCGTTAGCTTCGTCGGCCCATTCCTTCTCTTCGCTCAGGATCGTTGACATGCGATCTTCGCCCGAAGCGGCAAGCTGCGGCACCCAGTCGCTGGGGAAGGCGATGCGTGCCTCGGCGAACTCGCCCTGATGCACGCAAGGAATGGTGTAGGTGACCATGGGTTCGTCCGCATCGAGCGATACGTCGCCCGTCAGCGGGCCGTGGCCCCATGCGCGGAAGTTATCGCCCTTGACGGCCGCCGTCCCGGCAGCGGCATTTGCGAAGTGCACTTCCATCTCGACATCGTCGGAATCCGCGGACCATCCGTCGCCCACAAACTTCCAGTAGAGCTCAGCGGTATCGGACCAGTTCATAACCGCACCGGTCATGGTGTAGCTCACGTAATAGATCGCGCTGTCGCCGCTCTCGTGGGGGCTGAACACCTTAATCCTTACGCCGTCACCGGTCTGCTCGACCGTGTAGACGCCAGAGTCGCCCTTGTTCGCGCTATCGACTTTGTTAAACGCGGTGTCCTCTTCCTCGACACTCAGCACGTCGACGCCCGCCGTGCCGCCCTGCTGGTTGGTGCCCGTATTGATATCCCAATACACGCCGTTGATATCGTCGTCGAAATCAAACTGGCGTCCCTCGACAACGGTCAGCGATCCATCGGCTTCAACCGTGGCGCCGATATAGGTTTGGGTCATGGAATAGCCATCGGCGCGCGCAACAGCGGGCAACAGCAACAGCGCGCACGCGACGAGCGCGCAAATGGAAGCGAACCGCGCAAACAGGCAGAGCTGCCGACAGGCATTGGCAACGGGGGCGTTCATAGGCACATCCTTTGTCTGTGATACCAGTAGCGTCATTGTCCCACGTTTGCGGGCGCACATTACGAACATCTCGGCAACCGGAGCATCAGACAGGACAAAAGTCACCCTCCCCCGCACCCGGCACCTGGGGACGTTCCTTATCTGCCGGCATCTTGGGACACCCCTTGCCATGGCCCGCGCCAGCAGCAGATACCACTTCACAGCTCCGTCACAGGTGTAGCGGCTTTGTGTGGGCGCGACACGCGCTGATTGAGTCGCCAACCGAGGGGCATAAAGCAGTTGAGCGAAAACGGTTGCCCCTTTCCCGTTCGCTCGAGGATCATGTCCCCCTTTTCCGCGGAAACCCCGGCAGTTGCGAAGAGCTGCCGGGGTTTCTGTCGTATATAAGGCAAAGTCGGTGTGCAGCAATCGAGACATTGAGCCGCAGACCCGCCGCACGCAATGCGCAGCGCCGCCAACTTGTGAGCCACGGCAGCGCCTTCCCTACCGTGCCCCGCGCTATACTCGTCCGCATGGATATCAAAGCACGCAACATATCAACGCCCGCCGCGGACGCGCCAGCGACGCCGTTCGCCTCCGCTCCCGCGCCTGTCGTGGGCCGCTTTGCCCCGTCGCCCTCGGGCCGCATGCACCTGGGCAACGTGTTCAGTTGCCTGTGCGCGTGGCTTTCGGCCCGTAGCCAGGGCGGCAGCATCGTGTTGCGCATCGAGGACCTGGACGATCGCTGCAAGCGCCCCGAACTTGCCGCCCAGCTAATTGATGACTTGGCTTGGCTGGGGCTCGAATGGGACGAAGGCCCCTACTACCAGCACGATCGCCTAGACCTGTACGAAGCCGCCTTGCGCCGGCTGCAAGACGCCGGCCTCACCTATCCCTGCTTTTGCACGCGCGCCGAACTCCACGCCGCAAGCGCGCCGCACGCCAGCGACGGCACACCCATCTACCGCGGCGCCTGCCGAGGCCTTTCTGCCGAGGAGGTTGCCCGCCGCAGTGCTCTGCGCGCTCCGGCCACGCGCCTGCGCGTGCCCACCGTAGATGACCTCGCGGAAGACGTGATCGAATTCGTGGACCGCACGTACGGGGCTCAATGCGAGGCACTCGCCACCGAGTGCGGCGACTTTTTGGTACGCCGCAGCGACGGCGTGTTTGCCTATCAGCTGGCCGTGGTGGTCGACGACGCCGCCATGGGCGTCACCGAGATCGTGCGCGGATGCGATCTGCTGGGCTCCACGCCGCGCCAAATCTACCTGCAGCATCTGCTGGGTCTTCCCACGCCGCACTACGCACATATTCCGCTGCTCATGGCACCGGACGGCCGCCGCCTTTCCAAGCGCGACCGCGATCTGGACCTGGGTGAGCTCCGCGCCCGCTTTGGCACGCCCGAGGCGCTGCTGGGCTGGCTCGCCGGGCAAACGGGCATCGCGCCGGACACCACACCGCGCTCTGCCGAGCAGCTGGCCGAGCACTTTAGCTGGGATGTTATCCGAGCGCACCGGGAGAACATCACCGTAACGGTCGAGTAGCCAAACGCCCCGCCCCCTTCACTACCCCCCGACGAGTGCGTAATTTTGTATCTTGTTGTGTACGGAATAGTTCCGTACAATATAGCAAAGGAGGTTTTACCATGTCAACGATTGAGAAGCAGCGCCGTATGGATCTAAGGCTGACCGAGCGTCAACGCCTTACTTACGAGCGCGCCGCGGCCTTGCGCGGGCAAACTCTCACCCAATGGGCCACAGCTCACCTTGACGAGAGCTCCGCACGTGACATCGCCGAGGCGTCAACAACCTATCTTTCTCCTGATGGTTTTGATGCATTTTGCGAAATGCTCGACTCACCCATGCCCCAAGCCGCAAAAGCGTTGCTCGACCGTAAAGCGATTTGGGAATGAGCACGTTTACCAAGCCCGTTCAACTCCCCGTTGGTCAAGGCATCGAGGCTTTCCACTGCGGTAATACCCTTGTAGACGGATGGGCTAAAAACAGATCAGCCTCGGCGCGAAGAAGAGGGTCGGCGGTTATATACGCATCGTATTGCGACGGCGCAGTCGCCGGGTTCTATACGCTATGTACGCACTCCGTAGCTCGCGAAAATGTTGACGGAGGATGGTTCGTTCGGAACTCCCCCTCCCAAGTTCCCGCAGTGTTGCTTGGAATGATGGGGGTTGATGAGAAATTCAAGGGGCTTGGTCTGGGAGCATCGTTGCTCAAAGATGCCATCGAAAACGCCTTGAAAATTTCTGCCCTAGCGGGAGCGCGAGCTTTGGTTGTCGACCCAGTAGATGATGAGGCGGCAGCGTTCTATGCGCATTTCGGCTTTGCAACCCTACCCGGCACCAACCGAATGGCGTTGAAACTCTAGGCCGCCAGCAG
Organism: uncultured bacterium; assembly: GCA_905214905.1. GTDB lineage: Bacteria > Actinomycetota > Coriobacteriia > Coriobacteriales > Coriobacteriaceae > Collinsella. The sequence continues at coordinate 4,258 of CAJMNK010000092.1, forward strand.
CATCTCCTCCAGCTCCCAGTATGTCTTAAGTTACCCTACAGATAATGACTATTGCCAAAATGTAGGGTAACTACCCAAGACATCATACGAAGAGCTCGCTATGCCTGCCCCTACGCAACATCCCAGGGCTGGAGTTCGTCACCCAAGCGAATGATGCAGTCGTAGAGCACGGTATGGCGCTCGGCCGGGTTGGCATCCCGATGAAAATGCCCGTAATACCAGCGTTTGTAGTCCATGCGATCTTCCAGCTCATCGAAAAATGCCGTAAGTCGATCAACCGTGGGGCAATTCCAGCCGGGTGCCGGATAAAGCGTGGGCGAAAGCATGCGCGTAGAGCAGGTGTGGGTGATTACGTAGTCGACCTTCCAACCCACGCTGTCGAGCTTTGCCCGCGCCTCCTCAAAGTTGCGCTCGTCCGGCAGCTCCTGCGGCCACCAGCTGGAATACGGAATGCGGTATTCCTTATCCACGCTCGTGGCGCCGCCCATGGTAAAGATCGTTGAGCCGTCGAGCTCAAAAACCTCGCCGCGCGTCAGGCGTCGGATGGGCGAGGTGTCCGACAGGCGCTGCGTCAGGCCGCCGTGCCACAACTCCATGGGTCGCTCCGCCCAGTGATCGAAACGCTCGTGGTTGCCGTCGACGAACAGCACGGTATAGGGGCGCGACTCCAGCCAGGCGATATCGGCGCACTCCTCGGCAGAGAAATCCCAGGGAAAGCCAAAGTCGCCGGCGACGATGAGATAGTCGTCACTCGTCAGACTATCCCCAAGATCCCAGTCGCGCAGCTTTTGCATGTCGAGGCCGCCGTGAACATCGCCCGTCACATAGACCGTCATCGGATCACCACTTCCCTGTAAGTCGCTAGCCCGCATTCTGCACGATCGCCAAGCAAACCGCTCCAGCCCTTCCGTCCCTTAGGGCTTACCCTTCGTTCTTCCATCCAAACGGGTCGAGCACCCAAAAAATCAGATCGAGCACGCCGCCGGTCATCATGGCGCCGGCAAGGGCCATGCAAACGTGCAGAGAACTGGCACTTCGGAGCACGTCAAATGGCCCCAGAACAGCCAGCAGCGCGACCGCTGCGCCGGCTACGCACAGTGCGAGGCACGGCCCCGCGTCCTTGACGCACTTCTTTGCGAGATGCTTTGCGTTGTCACCCATCGATATCGAACTCCTTAGAGGGTCGTTGTTCAGATGCATGCCGCCGTGGCAGAACGAAGCGGCAGAGTAAGTGTCACATGCCGTGCAGACATCAATGGAGAAACCGCCTGCTCGACCAACCCTTGACGCCGTTTTGCACCGGCACCCCATCCCCCGCTATCGAGGTCTAATACTTTTCCCGAGAAGTGAACGGCTGTTTTTGGACCCCTGAAACAGCCGCATTTTTCGGCGGCAAAATCGTGGGATTTCAGCATTGAAACCGCAGGAAACGGCACCTTTAAAGTGTCGATGCTTCGGGGGTCCGTTTTAGCTCGTTCACTTCTCGGGAAAAGTA
>CAJMNK010000093.1 GCA_905214905.1 uncultured bacterium
GAGTTCCGCACGCAAAGAAGGCCACTTAATGTGGCCTTCGTCTTGCGCAGGACTGCCCGAGCAGGCAATCAAATATATTGCGGGCGGGCACGCGGCCCAGCTTGCTTTACGACAGCGCAATACCGCCAAGCCAGCCCCAACGCACGCCAGAGCCAGTACCATAGAAGCTAATAAACGAATCAAGCGACTTAGACGTAATGGCGCCCTCGTTGCTCATTACGATGCCGCCGCCAACGTAGATACCCACATGACCGTAGATAAGGCCCGGAGCACCCGTGCCGCTGTGCGAGGAATCGGCCACGATCATGCCCACCTGCAGCGCCGAGCGGTCGGAGCTATAGCACCAGGCGTTGAACATGTCACACGCGTTGCCGCCAAAATAGCCCACGCCGGCATTGCGGAAGACATTGGTAACCCACGCCGCGCACCAGTTCTGACCCGGCGAAGGCGTGGAGTAGCACGCGTTGACGACGGCCTGCTGCTTGCCCGAGCCGGCATTCTGCTGCGGAGTTCCGGGCGCATACGATCCACCGCCCGAGCTCGAACCACCCGAGTAGGAATTGTTCTTGTTCGCGGCGGCCGCGGCAGCGGCGGCCTTCCTAGCGGCCTCCTCGGCCTGGGCGGCAGCGAGAATCTCGGAATCGCGCTGAGCCATGAGCTCCTTGACGTCGTCGGAAAGACCGTTCAGCACGGTCTGGACTTCTTGCTGCTTGGCCTGCATATCCTGCATCTGAGCCGTCTGCTGGTCCTTGAGTTTCTCCAGGTTGGCCTTTTGTGCTTCGAGCTCGGTCTTCTGCGCGTCGAGCTCAGCCTGAATCGTCTGGATATCCTCGATGGCATCGCGGTCGCTCTTGTTGATCTTCTCAACGTAATGCGCGTTGGCGACGAGTTCCTCAAACGAGCCAGAGGCCAGCAGCAGCGACAGGATGTTCGTACCGCCGGACTTGTAGCTGGCGGCCACGCGATCGGAAAGGTCGTTGCGCTTCTTCTTGAGCTCGGCCTTCTTTTCATCGATCTGGGCCTGCGTGTCGTCAATCTTGCCCTGGACATTCTCGATGTCGTTGAGGGTCTGGGCATTCTTGTTGGCGAGCGCCGCGTACTCATTGGCAATGCTGTCGAGCTGAGCCTGGACCTCGTCGAGCTGGGCCTGGGCGGCATTCAGTTTGTCGGTGGTTTCTTGACTGGCCTCAGCCGCATGGGCGCGGGCGGGCAGGCCAAAAAGAACAGCCGCAGAAGCGGCGCCGAAAAGAGCCTTAAGGGCAGTGCGGCGCGAAAGCTCCTGCGTAAAGATGGAATCGTTGTTTGGTGACATATGTACTCCGTTACATGCTTATTTATATGTCGCTCAACTCAAACATATTAACGCACATCGCGCTTGTCCCAACTATTTCCACGAACGGCTGGAAAAGCATGGTCAGCGGCTCGCAAATACGTCCCACACCAAAGGTAAGGATTATGCAAATAACACCCTATGAGTACGTTAATATCAATCCTCTGGTTTTCCTGCCCCGCGTGTTTTGGGCGCCCCCAGCTGCGCTATACTCCCCTCAAGAAGTGTTCCTGATTCGATAGGAGACTACATGTCCAAAGCACTCGACCCCAAAGACACCTGCGTCCTCGTTACCGGCGGCGCCGGCTTTATCGGCTCGCACACCGTCGTTCAGCTGCTCGAGGGTGGCTACCAGGTTGTCGTCGTCGATGACCTCTCCAACTCCAGCGCCGTTGCCATCGACCGCGTCAAGACCATCGTGGGCGACGAGGCCGCCAAGAACCTCACCTTCTACGAGGCCAACGTGCTCGACCGCGATGCGATGAACAAGATCTTCGATACCCACCAGATCGACCGCGTCATCCACTTCGCCGGCTTTAAGGCCGTTGGCGAGTCGGTGAGCAAGCCCGTCGAGTACTACCACAACAATATCGAGAACACCCTGGTGCTCATCGATGTCATGCGCAACCACGGCTGTAAGTCCATCATCTTCTCGAGCTCTTCGACCGTCTACGGCGATCCGGACAATCCGCCCGTCACCGAGGAAGACCCCAAGAAGCCCGCGACCAACCCCTATGGTTGGACCAAGTGGATGATTGAGCAGATCCTCATGGACGTCCACACCGCCGACCCCGAGTGGGACGTCGTGCTGCTCCGTTATTTCAATCCCATCGGTGCCCATCCGTCGGGCCTGATCGGCGAGGACCCCAAGGGCATCCCCAACAACCTGGTGCCCTACGTCGCCCAGGTCGCCGTCGGTAAGCTCGAGGCCGTTCAGGTCTTTGGCAACGACCACCCCACCCCCGACGGCACCGGCGTGCGCGACTACATCCACGTGTGCGACCTGGCATCCGGTCACGTTGCCGCCCTCAACTGGATGAACGGCAAGACCGGCGTCGAGATCTTTAACCTGGGCACCGGCACCGGCACCTCGGTACTCGAGGTCGTCGCCGCCTTCTCCAAGGCCTGCGGCAAGGAGCTGCCCTACGTGATTCGCGAGCGCCGTGCCGGCGATATCGCCGCCAACTGGTGCGATGCCTCCAAGGCCGAACGCATGATGGGCTGGAAGGCCCAGTACGACATCGCGGACATGTGCCGCGACAGCTGGAATTGGCAGAGCCATAACCCCAACGGCTTCGCCGACGCCGAGTAGCCACTCCCCCGTGCTAGGTTTTGTGGCATGCCTCAAAACCTAGCACGCGACATGCTCGGCACATGCCGCTTCCTGCATGGGTAGATTTCTAGACATGTCCCAAAAATCTACTGGCCCCGGCCTCCAATGTGAGGTCGGGGCTTTTTAGGAACTCGTTCTCGAGCTCGAGCTCGCGCATGCACTTGCGGCCGCCGCGACCGGGTGGTTGGTCAGCTCCTTCTTCCTGACCGTCACCCATCTTCCCAGGGTCTTCTCGTTGATGCCGAGGTCGGCTGCCACTTGGGCGATGGGCTTCCCCGACGCGGCGGCGAAGTCTGCGGCCTCGGCGCGGTACCCCGCTGTGTAGGAGGGCCCGTCTGCCATGACTGACACTCCTTTCTTTTTGGCGCTGAAACGATTATCGCCGCTCAACGCCATTCCTCTAAGTCAAGTGTCCTTGAATACGATACAGTTCAAATGGACGAGGAGAATCTGGCGCTCCTCTCGATGAGCCCGGAGAGGTCCCTGGTCGTCACCTTCCCCCGCGCGAACGCGAAGCGGACGGCGGCGAGCCATGTCCTCACCGCGCGTTCCATTTAGGGAGTCCTCGAGAAGTCGATCTCTCTGTGCGATAATCGAGCTATTGAGTCTCGCGAGTTTAGAGCTGGTGATATGCATTGAAAATCAAGATGAAAAACATCGGCAGGGTCGCTGAGGCCGATATCGAGATTAATGGTATTGCCGTGATCGCCGGGGAGAACGGGACGGGGAAAAGCACGGTTGGAAAAGCGCTTTATGCGGCCTTCAACAGCATGTCCGATTCGGAGAACAAAATCGACCGCATGAGGCGCAATAGTGTTGAGCGCGCCATCAGGAAGGCATATGTGGGAAGCCCTCTCGACTCCACGTCTCGCCACAGGCGAACTGCTGGAAGAATGAATAGTTTCATCGACAGGGTTTTTTCGGGCGAGTGCACGAGGGACGAGCTTATTGATGAGATAAAGGAGTATTACGGGGAGGAGATCTCCCGTGAGATCGAATCCGATTTCACGAATGGCGTAGCAGGAGTTGCCGATCAGATTATCGAGATCATGGATATCTCCGATGATGAGGTATTTCGTGCGATTGCGACAAACAGGTTCCGAAGCGAGTTCAACGGCCAGATCAATTCGGTTTTCGGCGAAGAGCCCGGGAAGGTCGAACTCCAGATAAAGGACGCATCTACGGTTTTCTCGGTTGCAAGTGACGAGGTGGCGGAGGTGCACGATAGGAGGGTTTTGCGATTCAGGGCGCATTATCTGGACGACCCGTTCCTGATCGATTCTCTCGGAGGACCCTACGGCCCCGCTTTTCGGTTCAAGCCCCTCCTTGGACACCAGGAGGAGCTGCGGCAAGATTTGATTCAGGCGACCATCCGTAACGATGACAGCGAGTCCTCGCTGTTCGAAGAGATCGCGAAGGAGCGACACCTGAAGGTTCTCATGGACAAGGTTTCCTCCTTATGTCCGGGGCATTTCGAGAGGAGCGAAAGTCGCGGTCACCTTACGTATCTCGAAGAGGGCTTCGCTCGGGGGTTGGAGCCTGGGAACCTTTCTGCTGGCTTGAAGACGTTCGCCATCATGAAGGTGCTCTTGAAGTCCGGCGCGCTAGATGCCGGAGGGACTATTATCCTCGATGAACCCGAGATTCATCTTCATCCTGCATGGCAGCTGGCCTTCGCCGAGATAATCGTGCTGCTCCAGAAAGAGCTCGGGATGCACGTCTTAATGAGCACCCATAGTCCATATTTCCTGAATGCGATCGAAGTGTATTCTAAGAAGCACGCTGTTGATGGATTGTGCTCATATTATCTTGCGGAGACCTGCACTGATGGACGCTCTCGCTTTGCCGATATAACCGGCTCGACTGAGGTCGCCTACGAGAAGCTGGCGGCTCCTTTTGATACGCTTGAGAGGGAGGAGTACGGCCTTGAGTAGCGACCTGTGCGCCTCCTGCCCTCATCCGAACTCTCCCGCGGTGCCAGATGGCAGCGATGGTTGCTCCCGTTGCAGGACCTGTATCCTAAGGGACTGCACGTCGACCATCTCCAAAACATCCAGAGACGGGAGCGTCTCTCTTGTGGATGACGATTTGCCTGTTGTCAATTTTGACTCTGTTAAAGAATGCTACTGCAAGAAGGTCAATAGGTGGATGCAACTCCCGCGCTCCGCCGATGCGCTGTATTGCGATCGGGAAACGTTATATCTAGTCGAATTTAAAAACGGCAGTCTGAAGGAGACGCTGGGGAAGAGGCTCAATCCCAAGGATGACGAAGAGCTTGGTATCAATCTTGGCCAAAGGGACGCCCTCATCGAGAAGTGCAAGGACAGCGTTTTGATCTGCTCGGACCTGTGGGGAAAGAGGACGAGATGGTTTCGCGAGCACTGCGTCTTTGTTTTGGTATACAACGAGGACAAGAACAAGACCGCGTTGAAGCGGGTTGCCAGCTCGATTAGGAAAAAAGCGCGTTTTGGGCTTCCTGACAAATTGAAAGGTTTTTGCGTGAAGGATGTCTTGACGCTAACCGAAAAGGAGTTTTCGACATCGCTCCTTTCAACTTGGCGAGACGCAGAAGAAATCGCGGAGGTCGACGCGTAGGAGACCGAAAAGCATCCGGTGGCTATTTGCTCCCGATATCGATCGTTCGTCTGCAGTCGGTTTTCTTTCCGCTGCGCCCGCCAGTTTGCGATGAGTCGCGCACCGTGTGAAGCTCAACACGGATGAAATACAAATATAATCCCCCCTTGCACTGTGTTGATAAATATTGCTCGTCGAACTCATCTGAACTGGGCTTTCTTGCATAGAACTGCCTGAACCTGAGCGTTTTCGGGTATCGCATTGCCCGATCGAGCACCATCGCGACCTTCTCAAGCTTGTCCTCGGGCGGACTCATAGCCACAGCCCCGCATGTCGTCCCGGTTGGAGCCGGGATGAGCCCTCAGGAAGCACTGCATGAAGTAGCGCATCCGGTTCACGGGCCCCAGCGGGTTCTGGCCGTCGGGAACGCCCTTGAGCAGCTTCGCGTTGTAGTGCTGGCTCTTCAGTGACAGATTGTTGACGGGAGCCGTGTGGCGCCCGGCTCCATGTCGTGG
>CAJMNK010000094.1 GCA_905214905.1 uncultured bacterium
TGTTCGCCGACGGCGGAAAGAGCTGCGGCAGCGGCACCAACGACCAGGCGAACCCACCTACGAGTTGCGCGGCGAGCGGGCAGAAGATGCCCGCGAGCATGCCGAGCCGCGCCGTGAGGAAGAGCCCTGCGGGGATCATCCACGCCGCGGTCACCGTGTTGGCGAGCGCGCAGAGGAGCATCGTGAGCGTGCCCGCGGCCGTGAGACCCTGCGAGGAGAACGCCGATCCCGCGAGGTAGATGCCGAAGACCACGAGGTTCGAGAGCGTGCAAAGAGCGAGGCACCAGAGCGCCTTAGCCCACCAGGCTCGCCCGAGCGGGAAGCCCAGGCCCAGAAGCCCCCGCATCCGCGTGCGAGCGTCCGCCCGCGCGACGCACGCCACCACAAGCGATAGAGACACGGGCAGGAAGAGCGCGTACCAGTAGTTCCACGCGCTAAAGATCTGCACGCCCCGGTAGGGCATCGCGCCGAGCAGCGGCATCGGCAGCGCCATGAGCACGGCCAGGCGAACCGGTGCCGCGTGGCGCGACTTCAGGGCCTCGGCGCGCAGGCCCGCGAGCAGGCCGCCTTTCTCACCCGTCATGCCGCCACCTCCCCGCGCGCTCGTCGCCCTTCCCGGCAGAAGCTCATGAAGAGTTCCTCGAGGTCCTGTCCGGGACGAAGCGCATCCTCGTAGGCGAGGCGCCCCCCGCAGATGATGCCGATGGTGTCCGCCATCTGCTGCACCTCGGAGAGGATGTGGCTCGAGACGATCACCGTCGTACCCGCCGCCGCGAAGCCGCGGATCTGGTCGCGCAGCTCCTCGATGCCGATGGGGTCGAGGCCGTTGGTGGGCTCGTCGAGCACGAGCAGGCGTGGCCGGGCGATCAGCGCCAGTGCGAGCCCCAGGCGCTGCCGCATGCCCATCGAGAAGCGCCCGGCGCGCTTCTTCCCGGTGTCCGCGAGGTCCACGGCGGCGAGCACCTCATCTATGCGGCTCTCGGGAAGGCCCAGCAGCGTGGTGCGCACGCGCAGGTTCTCTCGCGCGGTGAGGTTGGGGTAGAGCGGCGCCTCCTCGATGAGGCTGCCGATTGCGTAGAGGTCCTCGCGGCGCCAGGCGTGCCCGGCAAAGAGGATCTCCCCGGCCGTCGGCCGCAGCATCCCGCAGATCATCTTGAGCGTTGTCGACTTGCCGGCGCCGTTGGGACCGAGCAGCCCGTACACCTCGCCCTCGCGGATATGAAGGCTCACATCGGCCACGGCGTCCTGCGCCTGGTCGCCGCGGCCGAAGCGCTTGGTGAGCCCACGCGTCTCGAGCATGTAACCCATGGGTTTATCCTTTCTCTTCCGGGAGCGCGGGCCGAGTCACCGTGCCCGCGCGCCTTACCTTTCGGGTTCACCATCCATGGTGGGGCGCGTTTCTAACGAAGCCGTAACGGCCGTTGGGCTCTTTTGGCGCCAACCCTTCTCGACCCGCACATCATGATTAATTTGCTTAAGGCAACAACTTTCCCGATCGATGTAATCACCGAATCAAAACGTGTACATCAGCCATCAAAGATGCCGAAAAATGTCATATTTGGAGGCTGATGTACACAAATGCAGAATCCCGCACAACCCAGTAGCATCCTCCATATGTCTGGACTCTCTATGCATACGCTGGATAGACATCGCCGGAACGGGTATAGTATCGAAAGTTTTGTCGTTAACCAGCGGGGGAGTCCTGTGGGCATCAAAAAGAAGATCAAAAAGGAGCTTATCGGCACTTCCGATTACCCGTCGAATAAGATCTTTACGATCTCCAATTTCATCACCTTTACGCGCCTGATCCTCACCCTGGTATTTCTGTACCTGTTTGTGACGGATAACAACCGCGTCATCGCCATCGTTATCTACGCCGTTGCCGCCTCTACCGACTGGATGGACGGTCAGATCGCCCGCATGACCAAGACGGTCTCGTGGCTCGGCAAGGTCATGGATCCCATCTGCGACCGTGCGCTGCTGTTCACCGGCGTACTTGGGCTGGTGGTCCGCGGAGAGCTGCCCATCTGGGTCTGCGTGCTCATTATTGGCCGCGACATCTATCTGGGCATCGGCACGCTTATCGTGCGTCATTATCACCGTCGCCCCATCGATGTCGTCTTTCCCGGAAAGATTGCCACTGCACTGCTCATGACCGGCTTCTCGCTCATGCTGCTCGGGTTCCCCGTTATTGACGGCCTGCATCTTTTACCTTCAACCCTTACGGCCTTCCCGGGCCTCAACGGAAGCTCGGTGCCCCTCGGCATCTTCTTTGTGTACGGCGGCGTGATCTTCTCCATGCTCACGGCTGTCATCTATTCCATTAAGGGCGGAGTGGCCATTAAACAGGCTCTCGCGCATCCCGAGGACGAGGACATCGACTTTCTGAACCCTGAAATCGAAGACTGATTCGTTGGGGTATGATTACGTACGGTTCATTATTTGCGGCACGTCCGCGATAAGTTAGGGGTTGTCATGGACAACATGGTTAACAATATGCCTCAGAATGATAAGACTGCTGACGCTACCTGCGTATTCCGCGTGCCTTCAAGCGACGTCACCGTTCCCGACCTCATGGCCAACGTGCGCATCACCGCACCCGTTCTGTCCATCGTCAAGGGTCCGCAGACTGGTGCCGCCTTTGAGCTCGAGGACGACGTGACCACCATCGGCCGCGATCCTGCGAACGGCATCTTCCTCAATGACATGACCGTTTCGCGTAGCCACGCGCGCATTATTCGCGAGGGCCTCGGCGCTCGCATTGAGGACCTGGGCTCGCTCAATGGCACCTGGGTCGACGGCGCCATTGTCAACGCGGCCCCGCTGCACGATGGTTCTTCCGTCCAGATCGGTACGTTTACGCTCATCTACCACGAGAGCACGCCGGAGCGCATCGAAACCGGTGAGTAGGGCATGGCCGAACGCAACTATCTGAGTATCGGCCAAGTCGTCAATCTACTTCGAGGCGCATACCCCGATCTATCGAACTCAAAAATTAGATTTCTAGAAGATGAGGGGCTCATCACCCCTCATCGAACGCCTAAGGGGTATCGCCAGTACTCCAAGGAAGACGTTGACCGTCTCGAGGTCATCCTGCACCTGCAGAAGACCCGCTACATGCCGCTCAACGTCATTAAGCAGCGCTTGGAAAACGCAACGGACCTGTCCACTTTGGCTTACGAGGTGGGTCTTCTGTCCGATGTTCCGCTTAAGACGGAGCCCAAGGAGACCAAGCAAAAGCTGCACCCCATCGAGACGATCCCCGACATGCTCGGTGTTGAGATTTCGTTTATCCGCTCCCTTGCCGAGAACGATCTTATCCGCATCATCAAGAGCCCGCAGAACCGAGAGCTCGTCGATGGCAGAGATTTCCCGATTATCCGCTACTGCTCGGAGCTGTCGCGCTTCCACATTGAGCCGCGCAACCTGCGTCAGTACGTATCGTCGGCAAACCGCGAGTCTTCGATGTTTGAGCAGGTTCTCGTGAGCATGCTCGGCATGGATACCTCTGATGATGAGCGCGACGCCAAGCTCGAGCGCGCTTTTAAGAAGCTGCACGACCTCACCGAGGGTGTGCATACCGCGCTCCTTAAGAACCGTGTCTTTGAGTCGCTCAACGCCGTGGTCGAGGACGCCGACATTGATGCACTCGATGAGGAGATTGCACGTTCCGAATCCACCAAGGCTAAAAGCGATGGGGCAAGCGTCCCCGCGGTTGCCGCGCACGAGGAGTCGCTCGTGCAACCGTCCAAGGTCGTCGTCCCCTCGCATAACCCGTCTGCTAACACGGGTAAATAATCGCCGTCCACCCGGCAATCCATGAAAGGTCACGCCATGTACGACTTCGAATCTCATATCGTCGATATCCCCGACTATCCCGAGCCCGGAGTCGTCTTTAAGGACATCACACCGCTCTTTGGCAATCCCGAGGCCCTGAGGGCCATGGTGGATGCCCTTGCCGAGCATTTTGCCGATATGGGCATTACCAAGGTCGTAGGACCCGAGGCCCGCGGCTTTATGGTCGGTGTGCCCGTGGCCGTCGCCCTAGGTGCCGGCTTTGTACCCGCACGTAAGCCCGGCAAACTGCCGCGCAAGACGATAAGCGAGAGCTACGAGCTCGAGTATGGAACGGATTCTATCGAGATTCACGCCGATGCCATCAGCTCTAAAGATACCGTGTTGATTCTGGACGACTTGGTCGCGACGGGCGGAACCGTCGAGGCAACAGGTAAACTGGTGCGTGATATGGGCGCAAAGCTTGTGGACTACGGTTGTATCCTTGAGCTTGCGTTTCTCAACCCGCGCAAGAAGCTCACGCCGACTGACGACGATGTTGAGCTCTTTAGCCTGGTGACGGTGGACTAGCCGTTACCCTTAGTTACTGGAAAGGAAGCTACATGCGCACAGCAAACACGCACAGAAACATGGCACGCTGCGCTGCTACGGCAACCCTCGCTTGTGTTTTGGGCCTGGGCCTCGTGGCTCCGGCCTACGCCGATACCGCATCCGACCTTGCCGCTGCTCGTACTAAACTCGAGCAGATCGGCACGCAAACCCAGCAAATTCACGATGAACTCTCCGCACAGACGCAGGAGCTTGATCAGACTGCAGGCGAGATTACGCAAAAGCAGCAAGAGATCGCCGAAGGCCAGGCAAAGCTTTCGAGCTACGTTGCCGGTGAGTACAAGACCGGCGGCCTGAGTCTCCTTCAGGTCCTGACGGGTGTCGACGATCTGGGCGATATGCTCAACCGTCTGTTCTACTACGGCAAGGTGTCCGACAAGCAGGCCCAGACCATCCAAGAGGTCAAGGACCTTAAGCAGCAGCTCACCGATAAGCAGGCCGAGCAGGAGAAGAACGTCGCCGCGACGCAGAAGAAAGTCGACGAGCTCAATGCCCAGCAGGCTGAGGCCCAGAATGTCGTGAACTCCCTGGATTCACAGCTGCAGGCCGAGCTTGCTGCCGAGGCCGAGGCCAACGCTGCGCTGCAGGCTGGCATTAATGCCAGCACCGCCGAAAAGGCCACGGTGAGCAACGACACCGCCGGTACGACCGAGAACACCAACAATGGTGGCGGTACGACCAACAACGGCGGCGGCAACACGCCTGCGCCCGCGCCCGCTCCTGCCCCCACGCCGCAGCCCGTGACGCCCGCTCCGACTCCGACGCCTTCCGCACCGAGCCAGTCCGTTGACGGCGGTACCGTTGTTTCTCGCGCTTATAGCAAGCTGGGTTGCGCTTATTCTTGGGGCGGCATTGGACCGAACAGCTTTGACTGCTCCGGCTTTGTAAGCTATTGCCTCACGGGCCGCTACTGCCGTCTGGGCACCACCGGCACTTTCATGGGTTGGACCCGTGTGTCCGATCCGCAACCCGGCGATGTTGTGGTTAACTCCTACCATACCGGCATCTATATCGGTAATGGCCAGATGATCCATGCTTCCGACTACAAAACGGGCGTTATCATCAGCTCCGTCGCAGCCGGTATGAACAACAACTACATCTTCGTACGCTACTAATTTATTACTACAGCGAACGAACATGGGCCTCGCGATCTTGAGTCACGAGGCCCATTCTTTTTACCCCTACCGTTTGCCATAAAATCAGGGGTTGATTTCCGATCTCAGCCGAACACATTGAGCAAATAGGCCATTCCCGCAG
>CAJMNK010000095.1 GCA_905214905.1 uncultured bacterium
GCCGTTGTCTTGAAGACGAAATGATCCGTTTTCTTCCGTCCCCAAGGGATCATTACAGTGAGTCGATAAAGCGCTGCTGGGCGGCGCGGCCGGCTTCGTCCCATTTAAAGACGCCGGCGTTGTCGAGTACGTGGCCAAACACCACGCCGACCTCCTCGTGCAGGATATCGATGGCGTTGTCGGCCGTAAGCTCGTCGGCGCGGCGGGCAAAAACGTCCTCGGCCCATGCAGCGTGGCTACGGCAAAGATCATCGCCCTCGAGCGCACCGGCGAGATCGTAGCTGGCATCGGTCTTGGCCGCCAGCAGGTGCTCGCGGACAGCGCCGAGCTCGGGAACCAAGCGCGGCGGCAGAATGGCCAGGCCCATGACCTCGATCAGGCCGATGTTCTCCTTCTTAATGTGATGGTACTCGGCATGCGGGTGGAAAACGCCCAGCGGATGCTCGTCGGTCGTGATGTTGCAGCGAAGCGCCAGGTAGGCCTCGTAAATCTCGCCGCCGGCGTTGCCGCGGGAGTCGACGCGGCGGATGACGGGCGTCACGGTGTTGTGCGCTACGCCGTCGGCCGTGTGCGCGATAACGCCCACAGACTCGTCGGTCCACTCGCGCCAGGCGAGGATAATCTTCTCGGCAGCGTCGAGCAGCTGAGCGCGGTCATGCGAGCGCAGGCGCAGCACCGAGAGCGGCCACTGCAGCACAGTGCCGGTGACCTGGTCAAAACCGGGCACGCTAAACTGCGAGACCTCGGCGGCATGCATCATGGGGAACTCGTGCGCGCCGCCCTGGAAGTGGTCGTGCGACAAGATCGAGCCGCCCACGATAGGCAGGTCGGCGTTGGAGCCGATGAAGTAATGCGGGAACAGGTCCACAAAGTCGAGCAGGCAGGTCAGGCCCTTGCGGTCGACGTGCATCGGACGATGCTCGGAGCTCATGGCAATGCAATGCTCGTTAAAGTACGCGTACGGGCTGTACTGGAAACCCCAGCGCTCGCCGTTGAGCTGGATGGGGATAATGCGCAGGTTCTGGCGAGCGGGGTGAGCGCCGCCGTCGGCTGCGGCGGAGCGTCCGGGATAGCCCTCGTTTTCGATGCAGAGCTGGCAGGCGGGATACTTCTCGCCCGTGTTCTTTGCGGCACCAGCCGCGGCGATATCGCGTGGGTCCTTCTCAGGCTTGGAGAGGTTGATGGTGATCTCAAGATCGCCCCAGTTGGTGGGGGTGCTCCATTTGATGTTGCGCGCGATGGCGGCACGGCGCACGTAGCCGGCGTCGCAGCACAGGCCGTAGAACCAGTCGGTCGCGGCGCGGGGCTCGTTGACGCCCATACGTCCGTTGAACTCCTCGTTTACAACCGAAGGCCTCGGCATGAGTACGCCCATGATGTGCATGGCGATGCGGTCGCGGCCCGACGCCGTGTCCTCGGTGGCACCGTTGGTAACGGCGGCCTCGGAAAGCGCGGCAAGCGTGCCTTCAAGATCAAAGTCGGGCAGGGTATTGGGGTGCAAGAGCGAGAGTTTCTCAACCTGGAGCGCCCAGGCCATATCGAGCGCGGGACCCGTAGCGCCGATGCACTCCAGAATGGTGTTGTATGCCCAGATGCGATCGTCCTGGCCGATCATCGATCGATGAATGGCGTACTCGATCAGGTTCTGCGCGGCCTCGCGCACGTCAGTCATTACAGCCATGCCGCGTAAGCCCCCTTGTCAGAGATGGCGTAGTGACGGGCAGAGCCCTCGCCCAGCCAGCCGTTCATCTTGGCAATGAAGGTGTCGACCAGATCGAGCGGCACGAAGGCCTGGATGGTGCCACCAAAGCCGCCACCGTGGATACGGACGGCGCCGCGGCCGTCGAGCACGTGCTCGGCCAGCGCCAGGGCATACATGGAAGGCTGCTCGGAACCCAGCTTGGCAACAACATTCTGCAGGTACATGGCAGAGCTGGCGCCGGACTCGCGCGTCAGGACCAGGAACTGGTCAATGTCGCCAGCGTTCAGGGCTGCCCAGCGCTTGTCGACCAGGCCGTTCTCGTACCAGTAGTGAACGGCGCGCAGGCAAGCGCGGTCGCCCAGCTTGGCGCGCAGCTCGGGGAGCTTGGCGTCAAAGTCGGCAACGTTGACCTCGCACAGGCGTGCCTTGCCAAACTCGGCGGCGACGTCCTGCATCTCGCGCGGAACGGCGGCGTAGTCGTCGGTAGCTGCCACATGGTCGGCGCCAACCTTAACGAGCACGAGCGCATAGCCGTGATCCTCAAAGTTGAGCTCGAGCTTCTGGGTCTTAGGCTGAGCCTGATCCTCAAAGTCCATGTAGGCGAGGCCGCCCAGGCACACAGCCGCCTGATCCATAAGACCGCAGGGCTTGCCGTAATAGTTGTTCTCGGTGCGCTGGCTCATCTGGGCGAGCGCGACGGGCTCAATGGCGGGCGCGCCCCAGAGCGTCTCCATGGCGCGGCCGTACGCGGCCTCGACGGCGGCGGAGCTGGAAAGGCCGCCGCCCGAGGGGACGGAACAGGTGAAGGCGAAGTCGAAGCCTTGGGGCTCAACACCAAGCGCTGCGACCTCGTGGGCCATGCCGCGGACGAGGCTCGCGGACGTGCCCTTCTCGGACTCCTGAACGTCTAGCGTGTCGAGCGCGATCTCAAACGTAGGATAGCCCTCGTCGGCGACGCGAATCTTGTTGGAGTCGGTTGCCACGGCAATGCCGTCGACGGCGACATCGAGCGAGCCGGCGATAACGTGGCCACCCTCGTGGTCGGTGTGGTTGCCGCTGATCTCGGAACGCCCGGGCGCGTGCACGTAGAGCACCTGGCGGTCACCGATGGGGCCAAACTCCTCCTCGAACAGCTTGGTGAGCGTGGCGAATGTCTTTTCATCGGGGGTGGTCATGAGGGTCCTTTCCTTGGCGCATACTGACGAGTTTTCCGTCGTAGTGAGTACGTTAACAATCTGAAGCGACGTGAACTCAGCATCTACGATGCCGCACGTTACGGGCTATGTTAACGTACTCATAACACAACACTTATCACTTTTTGAGAATCTGGTAATCGGTAGAAATTCAGCCGTGAACGGTATTGCCGTATGGACTTATAGAGCAGAAGAGTTGCGGATTGAAAAAGTAGAGTACGTTAACATGCGTCCGACGATAGCGGGCCTCGGCGCGGGGTGTATTTCTGCCCGGGGTGGCATGCACGCTATTCAGATCTCGCAAGGGTGAAGGTGATCCTGTGGCAAGGCGTCCGTCCAACGATACAGGTACGCGTCCGGTTTCCATGGCCGACGTCGCCCGCGCTGCCGGTGTTTCGCAGCAGACGGTTTCGCGCGTTGCCAACGGCCTCCCTAACGTCAACGAGCAGACGCGCCAGCGCGTGCAGGCCGCTATGCAAGAGCTCGGCTTTCGTCCGAGTTATGCCGGTCGCTCGCTGCGCGACGGCCGCTACCATTCGGTCGGTCTGTGCATCAACGATGTCACCAAGTTTGGCAACCTTTCAATGATCGACGGCATCGCCAGCGCTGCTCGCGAGCGTAATTGCGCCATCACGCTGGTCGAGATGTCCAAGACCGAGGAATTCTCGCTTGCCGAGGCAACGCGTCGTATGGCCGCATTGCCGGTGGACGGCATCATCATCGGCATGAGCCGCATGGCGCCCGATTTTGAGACGTTTGATCCACTGCCGGGCATTGGCACGGTCATCGTTACCATGTATGCGCATCCGCGCGTGACCACAGTCGATTCCGACCATTACGGCTGCTCGCTGTTGCTTATGGACCATCTGTTTGAGCTGGGGCACGAGCAGATTCGCTATATTGGCGGCCCGTCCTTCTCGGTCGACGAGCAATTTCGTCGCGCCGGTTGGCAGGATGCGCTCGAGCGTAAACACATCGCGCCGGCAGAACCGCTCGAGGGCGACTGGTCTGCTAACAGCGGCTACGAGGCCGGCAGGTACCTGGCCGAGCACGATCGCACCATGACGGCGATCTATGCGGCAAACGATCAGATGGCAAATGGCGCGATTGCCGCGCTGCGTGATAGCGGTCTGTGCGTGCCTGAGGACGTGAGCGTGGTGGGCGTCGATGACTCGCTCGATGATTTTGTCGCGCATAACGAGCTCACGACCGTGCGGTTCGATCTACATCAGCGCGGACGCGAGGTATTCGAGCATGCGGTTCCCGAGGCGGGTACGGCGGGCAAAACCGTTGCCATTCGTATTCCCGGCCAGCTCATTATTCGACATAGCACGGCGATACCACGCTCATAGTTTGCGCAGGTAAACGGCGATTTATCGTATTTCAATAACAATCGGTATGGATGCCGGCAGATAACAGTTGGGATACTACCGAGTGTTATGATAGACGGGTTCTTTTGTCTATCTAGGAGGCTTTGCCTGATGGAGATCACCAAGGATATCCGCTACATCGGTGTCGACGATCACGACATTGACCTGTTCGAGGGCCAGTACGACGTGTCCGAGAATGGCATGGCATACAACAGCTATGTTATCTTGGGCGATAAAATCGCTGTCGCCGATTCGGTTGACGCTGGCTTTGTCGACGAATGGCTCGGCAACCTCGAGGCCGCGCTCGACGGCCGTACGCCCGACTACCTGGTCGTCCATCACATGGAGCCCGATCACTCCGCCGGTATCGCCGCCTTTATGGAGCGCTATCCCCAGGCACAGATCGTGGCCAGCATGGGCGCCTTCCGCATGATGGTCAACTTCTTTGGCACCGATTTCCCCGAGCGCAAGATGGTCGTCAAAGAGGGCGATGTGCTCGACCTGGGCGGCCACAGCCTGACCTTTGTTGGCGCTCCCAACGTTCACTGGCCCGAGGTGCTCTTCTCCTACGAGGCCACCGACAAAGTGCTCTTTAGTGCCGACGGCTTTGGCAAGTTTGGCGCCAACGACATCGAGGATCCGGAAGGGTGGGCTTGCGAAGCTCGCCGCTACTACTTTGGCATCGTTGGTAAGTTCGGCAAGTTCGTGCAGGCCGTGCTTAAGAAGGCCGCCGATCTGGACATCCAGATTATCTGCCCGCTTCATGGCCCCGTGCTGACCGAGAACCTGGGCTACTACCTCGACACCTACAACACCTGGTCGAGCTATCAGCCCGAGGACGAGGGCATCACGATTGCCTATGCGAGCGTGTACGGCCATCTGAAGGCTGCCGTTGAGGAGCTCGCATCCGCGCTTGAGGCTCGCGGTCAGAAGGTCTCCGTCTTTGACCTGGCTCGCGACGACATGGCCGAGGCCGTTGAGGATGCGTTCCGCTACGACCGTCTGGTGCTCGCTTCCATCACCTATCAGGGCGAGATCTTCCCGTTCATGAGCACCTTTATCCACACGCTTGCCGAGCACGCCTATCAGAACCGTACGGTGGCACTCGTCGAGGCCGGCTCCTGGGCACCTGCCGCCGCTAAGGTTATGACCAAGGAGCTCGAGGGCATGAAGGACATCACCCTGACGCAGAACAAAGTGACCGTCCTGGGTTCGCTCAACGACACCTCGCGCGCTCAGATAGAGGCCCTCGCCGACGAGCTTTCCAAGTAGCGATTTGTTAGCTTTTGATGTGAAAACCACCACAAAGGCACCTTTGTGGTGGTTTTTGTTCAAGACTTTAGTCTGCTGGCCGCGCA
>CAJMNK010000096.1 GCA_905214905.1 uncultured bacterium
ATGACCAGAAGGTCAATGCCCTCCTCTTTCACGTCACCTTGCTCGCTCTGGCGGGCTTTCGCTGACTTATGCTCCACTTGCGACGTTTCCATTATTGATACAAAGGCCAGGTTTGATTGAACCAAAAAGGGGAAGTTACAGTGGAATAGTTCCCGTTTGGCCGTCTTGAGGGGTTAAACAGGAACTATTTCACCGCAACTTATCGATGGCGTGTTTGGTTGGTGCCTGTTGATGGTCTGGTTATCGGGGAGGGCGGGCTCCGTTATAATCGCCTAGAACATTAAATGGAAACGGGACGGGAGCCATACATGCGCCAGGGTTTCGACAACGCGAAGTATATCGAGCTGCAGGCTGCTCACATTAAGGAGCGCATCTCGCAGTTTGGCGGCAAGCTGTATTTGGAGTTTGGCGGCAAGCTGTTCGATGACTATCACGCGAGCCGCGTGCTGCCGGGTTTTGAGCCGGATAGCAAGTTTCGCATGCTCAAGAGCATAGCCGACGACGTCGAGGTCATCATCGCCATTAACGCGAACCACATCGAGAAAAACAAGGCTCGTGGTGACCTTGGCATTACCTATGACGAGGACGTTTTGCGCCTGGTTGACCTGTTCCGCGGCAACGGCTTTGCCGTCGCGGCTGTGGTTATCACCCAGTACGCCGGCCAGCCTGCTGCCGATGTATTCCGCAACCGCCTGAACGCGCTCGGTATTCCCGCCAAGCTGCACTATCCCATCGAGGGGTATCCGCACGATGTCGATCTGATCGTGTCCGACGATGGCTACGGCAAGAACGAGTTTGTCGAGACCACGCGTCCGCTCGTTGTCGTGACGGCACCCGGCCCCGGCTCGGGCAAGCTCGCCACTTGCCTCTCGCAGCTGTATCACGAGCATAAGCACGGTACCGCCGCCGGCTATGCCAAGTTTGAGACCTTCCCGGTCTGGAATCTTCCTCTGACGCATCCGGTCAATATTGCCTACGAGGCCGCCACGGCAGACCTCGATGATGCCAACATCATCGACTCGTTCCACCTTGAGGCCTACAACAAGACCACGGTCAACTACAACCGCGACGTCGAGGCCTTCCCGGTGGTCCGTGCCCTGATGGAAAAGATCCTGGGCAAGAGCCCCTACCAGAGCCCCACGGACATGGGCGTCAATATGGTCGGCTTTGCCATCACCGATGACGATGCCTGCCGCGACGCTTCCAAGATGGAGATCGTTCGCCGCTACTTTACCGCGGTCGAAAATGTGCGCCGTACCGGCGTGGGCGATGAGCAAGTCGACCGTCTCAAGATTATTATGAAGAAAGCCGGCATCGATAAGAACTACTCACCGGCACGCTCGGCGGCCCTCACCAGGGAGCAGCTGACGGGTGGTCCCGTGGGTGCCATGGTCATGCCCGATGGCTCCGTGGTGACCGGTAAGACCTCCACGCGCCTGGGCGCCGCAAGTTCGCTCATTATGAACGCCCTCAAGCATGTCTCGGGCGTCGACCTTGAGCTCGAGGTCATTAGCGATGAGGCGATCGAGCCCATCAGCAAGCTCAAGACGCATTTCCTGGGTAGCAAAAACCCGCGCCTCCACACCGACGAGACGCTTATGGCGCTGTCGATCACCTCGGCCACGAGTGAGATGGCCGCTCGCGTCCTTTCGGGCCTGGAGCAGTTGCGCGGTTGCGATGCCTTCTTTAGCGTGATTATCTCGCCGACGGACGAGACGGTACTGCGCAAACTGGGTATCAACGTGTGCTGCGAGCCCAAGTTTGAGCGCCGTGGTTTCTTCCATCGCTAAGTTTGAAGCACCGCGGTAATTGCATTGCATTTTGGCCGTATCGGGTTAGCGCCCGGTACGGCTTTTTGATCAATAAAGCGCCTATTTCGGCGAAAAATAGCCGTTTACCTGCCTAGAAACAATTTGAGCGGTATACAATAACCGTAACTGTTTCATCCTTAGCGGGATGCCGCATGATGGATATTACCTGCCATCGTGAGGTGTGTCGGTCGCGCACGGCGCGTTAGATGCTCGTGCTCGGTTTGAGGAGGCTGCTATGGCGGGCAAGGGTCGTGCGAGTGTCAACGATATGAAGCGTGTCGAGGTGCTGGTGTTGATGGAGATCGACCAGCAAACCGAAGACAATGGCGGGCCGTATGGTTTCTCGCGCAAAACGCTTGCCGAGCGCGTGGGGGTTTCGCCGTATCGTGCCCGCGCCGCAATCGATCGCTTGGATTCCGAAGGCATGATCGATGTCGTCTCGCGTTATAGCGACGACGGCGGTCAGCTTGCAAATGGCATTTGCCTCACCGAACGTGGCGAGTGGTATCTTGAGGGCGTCCGTACCGGCATGCTCGTTCAAGAAATGCTTGAGGACGAGGTTGCTGATCGATAGCAGCATGTAACCCTTGCCATAGCGACGCCGCCTGGGAAACTGGGCGGCGTTTTGTTTCAAGATTGAGAAATGCAATCGCATGCGAGAAAAATTGCGAACGGTCCGCGGCGCGAGTATTACAATGAAGACCCGTAAGATGTGGATAAACAACTTCTACGGGAAGCGCAGGTAACTCAATATGACCAAGCATGTGTTCGTAACCGGTGGCGTGGTTTCGTCCCTGGGCAAGGGTATCACCGCGGCCTCGCTGGGCCGTCTGCTCAAGTCGCGTGGCTACAAAGTGACGATGCAGAAGGCCGACCCGTATCTGAACGTCGACCCCGGTACCATGAGCCCGTTCCAGCATGGTGAGGTCTTTGTAACCGAGGACGGTTACGAGTCCGACCTGGACCTGGGTCATTACGAGCGCTTTATTGATGAGAACCTGACCCGCGATTCCAACTTTACGACCGGTGCCATCTACAAAAGCCTAATCGCCCGCGAGCGTCGCGGCGACTTTTTGGGCGGTACCGTGCAGGTGATCCCCCACGTCACCAATGCCATTAAGGACAAGTTCCGCCGCATCGAGGAGCAGACCGGCTCCGATGTAGTCATCACCGAGCTGGGCGGCACGATCGGCGACATCGAGTCCCAACCGTTTGTCGAGGCCATCCGCCAGTACCGCAAGGAGGCCGGCCCCGAGAACGTCTGCTACATCCACGTGTCGCTCGTTCCCTATATCGCCGCCGCCCACGAGGTCAAGACCAAGCCTACGCAGCATTCCGTCAAGGAGCTCCGCAGCTTTGGCATCCAGCCCGATATCATCGTGCTGCGCTCCGACCACCATATCGATGACGCTATCCGCGGAAAGATCGCAAGCTTCTGCGACGTCGACACCGATTGCGTCTTTACCAACGAGGACTGCGCGAGCATTTACGATGTTCCGCAGCTGCTTGCCGAGCAGGACTTTGACCTGCGCATTTGCGAGCGCCTGGGTCTGGATCCGCGTGAGCGCGACATGAGCGAGTGGAACGAGTTCCTGCGCAAACAGAATCACGCCAACCATCACGCCGACAAGGTGAAGATCGCCGTCGTGGGTAAGTACACGCAGCTGCCCGATGCGTACCTGTCGGTTATCGAGGCCCTGCACCATGCGGGCGTCTTCTACGATCGCCATGTGGACGTCCAGCTGGTCGACGGCGAGAGCCTCGACGAGCAGAATGTCTCCGAGGTTCTAGGCGACGCCTCGGGCATCCTGGTCCCCGGCGGCTTTGGCAAGCGCGCCCTGGAGGGCAAGATCCTCGCGGCCGAGTTTGCCCGTGAGCACAAGATTCCGTATCTGGGCATTTGCCTGGGTATGCAGGTGGCCGTGTGCGAGTTCGCCCGCAATGTCGTCGGCCTTGCCGGCGCCAGCTCCTCCGAGTTCGATCCGGATGGCCCGTATAGCGTCATCGACCTGATGAGCTCGCAGGAGGACGTGACCGAGAAGGGCGGCACCATGCGCCTGGGCGCCTATCCGTGCAAGCTCGCCGCCGATACCCTTGCTCGTGAGGCATATGGCGAGGAACTCGTCTACGAGCGTCACCGTCACCGCTTTGAGTTCAACAACGCCTTCCGCGACCAGCTCGAGGACGCCGGTTTGGTTATCTCGGGTCTGTCGCCCGACGAGCGCCTGGTCGAGATGGTCGAGCTGCCGCGCGACGTGCATCCGTGGTATGTGGCAACCCAGGCTCATCCCGAGTTCAAGAGCCGCCCGACCAACCCGCAGCCGCTGTTCCGCGAGTTCGTGCGCGCTTCGATCGGCCAGCACGAGGGTGTCGACCGTCTGCAGGTGACGCCCATGAACCTCGCTACGGACTAAGGGTGCCGGCGAATAAGGAACATACCGAAGCTACTCCCTCGTCGCTCGCCGTGGCGGCGGGGGAGTATCTCGATTACCTCGCGGTCGAGCGGGGCTTGGCGCGCAACACGATTGTGGCCTATCGTCGTGACCTGACGACGTACTGCGCCTATCTGGAGCGGGCGGGTATTGTGTCTTTTGAAGAGGTGACCCGTCAGGTCGTGGAGGGCTTTGTCGCCGATCGCCGCGACGGAGGCTATTCCGACGCCTCGGTGGAGCGTGCGCTTGCTGCCGTGAAGGGCCTGCATGCCTTTTTGGTGCGCGATGGGGCCGTGGCCCAAAACCCGACGGCGGCGTTGCGCCTGCCTAAAAAGGCTGAGCGTTTGCCGGAGTATCTATCGGTGGAGGATGTCTCGGCACTGCTCGATCAAGACTTTCCCGAGGGCGAGATGGGACTGCGCGACCATGCCATCTTGGAAGTGCTCTACGGATGCGGTTTGCGTGTGAGTGAGCTGGTTGGGCTCGATGTGGGCGATATCCATATTGACGATGGCTTTGTACTCGTTCGCGGTAAGGGCTCAAAGGAACGCCTGTCCCCACTGGTGGGAAGCGCGGCGCGAGCTCTGACGCTCTATGTAACTGAGGGACGTTCTCGCTTGGCGGCCCATGCCCGCGGAACCGAGACCTCGGCGGTCTTTTTAAATAAGAACGGACGTCGTCTGTCGCGCCAGGCCGTGCATGCGATATGCGAGCGGTATGGGCGTCAGGTGGGGCTGGTGGGGCTCCATCCCCATACCTTGCGCCACTCCTTTGCCACCCACATGCTCGCGGGCGGTGCCGACCTGCGTGTGCTGCAGGAGATTTTGGGCCATGCCGATATTTCGACCACGCAGGTCTACACGCATGTCGACCGAACGCAACTGACCGAGGTCTATCTGGCGGCGCATCCGCTAGCACATCGCTAGCACCTCGCTGACCTGCATATTTATAAATACTAAAGGGGACGGGCCCCAGATTGCCGAGACGCACTTTTGCGCGCATGGGCAATCTGGGGCTCGTCCCATTTTTTGCCACTTGTCGTCGCGGTGGTGGGCCGAATGTGCCTTGGGTGGGTGAGTTTGGGGGCGATGTGAACGGCATGTAAAGGGACGCAAAAATCGCCTCAAGGTCAACTTGAAGGTTGAGGTTGAAAGGCGGGGTGCCACAGGTGGCATCCCGCCGTTGCTGTAAACACAACATATTGTGTTTTCGAACATATGATTGGGGGTGTTTT
>CAJMNK010000097.1 GCA_905214905.1 uncultured bacterium
CAAGTTACGCCATCAGCTTGGTCACCGCGTTCGCATACGCTACCGGATCCTCGATGGGCAGGCCCTCAACCAGCAGCGCCTGGTTGTACAGCAGCTCGGCGTACAGCTTCACCTTGTCGGCATCGCCGGCTTCCTGCGCGGCGCGCAGCACGTCGAACACCGCGTGCTTCGCGTTCACTTCCAGAACACGCTCAGACTTGATGCCCTCGCCGCCGTCGGGCATCTGCGCCATGATGCGCTCCATCTCCAGCGACACCGGACCGGCCGCGGTGATGCAAGCTGGAGCATCGGTCAGGCGTGACGACACCGCCACCTTCGTCACCGAGTCGCCCAGCGCGTCCTTCATAGCGGCGAACAGGGCCTCGTTGTCCTTCGTCGTCTCCTCAGCTTCCTTCTTCTCCTCCTCGGAGGCCAGGTCGAGGTCGCCCGACGCCACGTTCTTCAGCTCGAACGGCTCCGGCGCATCCTCGCCGTCGGCCGCGGGCGCGCCGTACGTCATCATCGACTGGAAGCAGAACTCGTCCACGTCCTTCGTGCACAGCAGCACGTCGTAGCCCTTGCCCCTGGCGGCTTCGAGGAACGTGTGTTTTTCCACGGGGTCGTCCACATAGAGCAGCACGACGGTCTTGTTCTTGTCGGTCTGGTTCTCCTTTACCTTTTCGAGGTACTCCTTGGGCGTGAAATACTTGCCCTCGACGTTCTTCCAGAGCATGAAATCCTGCGCCTTCTCGGCGAATTTCTCGTCGGTGAAGGGCTCGGGGTTTCCCTGCTTCCACTCGTTGGTGGCGTGCGCATACTCGCACAGGGCGGGGATATCGGACTCGGAAAGCCCGACCTGCTCAAGCGTCACGGGCAGCCCCATCTCCTTGTTAAAGGCTGCGTAGCGCTCAAGGTTCTCGGTATCGCCCGTGTAGGCAAACAGCACCAGCACGCCCAGGCTCACGACCTCGCCATGCAGGTAGGTGCCCTCGCGCGGAATGCTGCAGGTGGCGTTGTAGAACGCATGCGCCACGCTCGAGTTGTAGTAGTAATCGTTTTGGTTGGTCAGGTTCGAGACATAGCCCGTGTTGACCACGATATCGAGCGCGATCTGCTTGACGGCTTCGGTCGACAGGTTCTGGCGAACGTCCTCAAGACCCTGCACACCATAGGTAAACAGCGGCTCGGAGCAGGTGTGTGCGAGCGCCAGGCCAAGACCTGCGGTGTGCTCCAGGTTGCCGGCGCTCGTGGCGTACTCGACCTCGGGCTGCTTGGACAGGGCATCGCCCACGCCCGCCCAGAAGTACTCCGCCGGAGCCTCGGCGATGATCTTGGGGTTGATGAAGATGTGCGCGGGGCGGTTGGGGTACGAATAGCCCTCGAGAGAGCCGTCGTCGTTGTAGACAACGGCAATGGCGGTCGCGGCCGAGCAGTTGGAGCAGATCGTCGGTACCGTAAAGACGATCTTCTTGAGCTCGATGGCCGCCGTCTTGACGGTGTCGAGCGCTTTGCCGCCGCCGCATGCGATAAGCACGTCAGCTTCCTGGCAGGCAGGGGAGTTCACGACCTTGGCGATATTGGCACGCGTACTGTTGGTGCCATAGACGCGCGTCTCCAGAATCTCGACGTCGGTACCTGCCAGCGCAGCTTCGATACCTGGAAGTGCTGCGGCCAGTGCCCGCTTGCCACCGATGATCGCGACCTTGGTCGCTCCGTACTCGGCCAGCGCGCCGGGTAGCTCGTCAAAGCAGTCTTCGCCGACGGTATAGTCGCTCATTCCAATTGTGCGCATAGGTACCTTCTTTCCTTCGATAAAGTGCTTTCAGGTATTTTGCTCCAAGTGAGTGCTTGCGACCGTGAGAAATTTCTAAAGTATGAAACCGATGTTGAGGGTTTTTCGCCGGCGTTGACCGTGCTACCATACAGCGCATAAGCGTTGATGGGGACGAGTAGTCGGCCGTCCGTGTGCTACAGAGAACGGGGAGCGCTGAGAGCCCGTGCATGCGACCGATGAAAATCACCCCGGAGCTGCGGTCCCAACGGACGTGCCGCGCAGGTTCGTCTTAGTAGACATCGCCGAGATGGTCGTCGATACAGGCCAGCCGAGTAACGGATGCGAGCGCGCTGTAATGCGGGCGAGGGCATCTAAGCTGGGTGGTTAAGCGAAGAGCTTTTGCGGGCACACGGCCCGTTTTGTGGCGCTTCGTCCCAGCTTGCAGGGACGGGCGCTTTTTTGGTGCCCAACGGGCGTGCGCGCCCACGACATGAAAGGGGTACCGTGGCAAACGAGTACAAGCAGACGATGAATCTGCCCAAAACCGGTTTTCCCATGCGTGCCGGTCTTTCCAAGTCCGAGCCCAAGCGACTCAAGGACTGGCAGGACAACAAGGTCTACGAGCAGGTTCTGAAGAAGAACGAGGGTCACAAGAAGTTCGTGCTGCACGACGGCCCTCCGTACGCCAACGGTCCGATCCACATCGGCCACGCCATGAATAAGATCTCCAAGGACATGATCAACCGCTACTGGATGATGCAGGGCTATGAGGTCCCTTATGTCCCCGGTTGGGACTGCCACGGCCAGCCGATCGAGCACAAGGTCGAGGAGAAGCTCGGCACCGAGAAGTTCAACCAGACCCCCACGGCCAAGATTCGTGAGCTCTGCAACGAGTTCGCTGTCGAGAACATTGAGCTTCAGAAGGCCGGTTTCCGTCGCTTGG
Source organism: uncultured bacterium (assembly GCA_905214905.1). Taxonomy (GTDB): domain Bacteria; phylum Actinomycetota; class Coriobacteriia; order Coriobacteriales; family Coriobacteriaceae; genus Collinsella. Next base: position 2,697 of record CAJMNK010000097.1, read on the forward strand.
GCGTGCTCGGCGACTGGGACAACCCCTACCTGACGCTCTATCACCAGCATGACGCCGCCGACATCGAGGTTTTCAAGGCGATGTTCGATAAGGGCATGATCTATCGCGGCCACAAGCCGGTTCACTGGTGCAAGCACTGCCACACTGCGCTGGCCGAGGCCGAGATCGAGTACTCCGACGAGACGAGCCCGTCCATCTTCGTGCGCTTTGAGATGACCTCCAAGCCCGCCGGCCTCGAGGACTTCGACGGCCCGGTCGACTTTATCATCTGGACGACCACGCCGTGGACCATTCCCTCCGACCAGGCCGTTTCCCTTAAGCCCGGCGCCGCCTACGTCGCCGTTGAGCACGATGGTCGTGCCGAGGTCATGCTCGAGGACCTGGCTCCCAAGTGCTGCGAGGAGTTTGGCTGGGAGTACACCCCGGTCATGGTCGACGGCAAGCCCTATGTGGTTCCCGCCGAGACCTTCCACCACATCCGCTACAAGCAGCCGATCTTTGACGGCGTCGAGGGCGTGGCGCTGCTGGCCGATTACGTCGGTGTCGACGACGGTACCGGTATCGTCCACAACTCGCCCGGCCACGGCGTTGACGACTACTTTGCCTGCCTCAAGGAGGGCATCACCGACATCTGCATGCCGGTCGATGACGACGGCAAGTTCTACACCGGTGAGGAGTTTGGCACCGGTGGCCCCTTCAGCGGCATGGATACCGACGAGGCCAACCCGCACATCATCGAGTTCCTGCGCGAGCGCGGCACCCTGGTCCTCGAGAAGAAAATCACGCACAGCTACCCGCACTGCTGGCGCTGTAAGCACCCGGTGCTCTTCCGTGCTACCGACCAGTGGTTTGTCTCGATGGACAAGACGGGTCTGCGTGAGCAGGCTGGCAAGGAGGTCCGTGAGAACGTCAAGTGGTATCCGGCCCACGCGGCCAACCGCATCGGTGCCATGGTCGAGCAGCGTCCCGACTGGTGCATCAGCCGCCAGCGCAACTGGGGCGTGCCTATCCCCAGCTACACCTGCGCCGACTGCGGCGAGAAGGTCATGAACGACGCCACGCTCGACGCCGTCATCAAGCTCTTCCACGAGAAGGGCTCCGACGCCTGGTTCACCGTTGCTCCCGAGAGCTACCTGGACGAGGCCTGCGTCTGCCCCAAGTGCGGTGGCCATCACCTCAAGGCCGATAAGGACATCCTCGACGTGTGGTGGGATTCCGGCGTCTCCTGGAAGGCCGTCTGCGAGTACCGCCCCGAGCTGGAGTACCCGGCGGATGTCTACCTCGAGGGTTCTGACCAGCACCGCGGTTGGTTCCAGAGCTCGCTGCTCACCTCGGTGGGCGCCAACGGCCACGCTCCGTACAAGGCGGTCGTCTCGCAGGGCTTTACCCTCGACGGCCAGGGCCGCAAGATGTCCAAGTCACTCGGCAACGTCATCGACCCCAATAAGGTCTGTGACGAGATGGGCGCCGACATCATTCGCCTGTGGGTTGCTTCCGTCGATACCAGCTCTGACGTCTCCATCGATCACGAGATTCTTGCTCGTACGTCCGATGCCTACCGTCGTTTCCGCAACACGCTGCGCTTCCTGCTCTCCGAGCTCGAGGGTCAGTTTCAGCCCGAGACCGACGGCGTCGCCTTCGCCGACCTGCTGCCGCTCGACAAGCTCATGGTTGCCCGCCTGACCCAGGTCCAGGCCGAGGTCGATGATGCCTACGCCAGCTACGAGTTCCCGCGTGCTTACCGTGCGCTCTACGACTTCGTGGTTACCGAGCTCTCCAATGTGTACCTCGACGCCCTGAAGGACCGTCTGTACTGCGACAAGCCCGGCTCGCTCGAGCGCCGCAGCGCCCAGACCGTGCTGGCCGAGCTCTTCTCGATGCTCATGCGCGACCTGCAGCCGATCCTGTCCTACACCGTCGATGAGGCCATGGCCTATGCACCTGCCGGCTGCGTCGATCACCAGAAGTACGCCGCGCTGCTCGATTGGTACAAGTCGCCCATCACGGTCGACGAGGCCAACGAGTTTGAGGGCGTGCTCGAGGCTTCTCTCGAGCTCCGTAGCGTCGTGACCAAGGCACTTGAGGATGCCCGCTCCGCCGGTACCTTCACCAAGAGCCAGCAGGTCCGCGTCAAGGCGGTCGTTCCCGCCGAGATGTACGCGCTGCTGACCGGTGATAAGGCCGTCGACCTGGCCGAGTTCTACATCGTCTCCGATGTTGAGCTGACTCAGGGCGAGGAGCTCTCCGTTGCCATCGAGGCAGCCGAGGGCGAGTGCTGCGACCGTTGCTGGAACTACCGCACCACCGTCGGCGAGTACAACGGCCACGCGCATATCTGCAAGCGCTGCGCGAATGCCCTTTAAGGCACGGTAACTCGGCATTTTAGTTATAGGGAGAATTTGGACGCCTTCGGCCCATTTGCTCCGCTGAATAAAAGCGGCATTCTGTTTTTCGGAATGCCGCTTTCTTTTTATGCTGGTTATTTATCTGGCGTTAGCGAATATGTCGTGCGCTCTGCGTGTGGCAATATAAGATGGTTAATTGCGTTAAACGGAATTCGATGTTCTTGAGGGTAGGGGATTGATTTGGGTCGTGTTGGGGATATGACGCCGACTTTGCGTTGGCGGTTGGGTGTTGCTGGTTGCGTGGCGTTGGTCGTGCTGTTTGTTGACCAGCTGACCAAGCTTGCGGTTCGTGCCGTGGGCGACGCTCTGCATATGACTGTTATCCCCGGTGTGATTGACTTTCTGTTTGTCCGCAATATC
>CAJMNK010000098.1 GCA_905214905.1 uncultured bacterium
AGGATGGCGTCGATGAGCGTCAGTACGCCCCCGTCGTTGTTGCTTGGAATACGCCACTTGGCATGCGCGTTCATGTGCTCCTCGGCATTGTCCACGATAAAGCTGTGACCGACGCGCTCAAGCATGGGGATGTCGTTGTACGTATCGCCTACGGCGGCGGCATCAGCGATATCAATGCCCAGCTGCTCGCACAGGTGCGCGACGCCCGACCCCTTGTCGACGCCCAGGTTCATAAAGTCTATCCACTCGCGCCCGGCGTTGGTGACGTAGAGCTTGTCCGAGAACTCGGGGCTGTAGTTCTCGCGAAACGCGGGTTCGGCATCGTAGGCGGGGAAGAAGATCGAAATCTTGTTGGACTCGATATCAAGGCCCTCAAAGCTATCGACGTAGTTGATCGTGTTGTAGTACACGCTGATCTCGTCGTGGTACTGATGGTCGCGGGCGAGCACATAGAACTCGTCGTAGCAGCACAAGACGGGAACGGCACGCGGGTCCTCCGAGGCACGGGCGAGCACCTGCTGATACAGCGCCACATCGATGTTGCTCTTATAGATATAGCTGCCGCGATAGATGACGCAGGCTCCGTTGTCGGGACAAAAAGCAAGTCGGTTCTTAATGCTCTCGAACATTTCCTCGAGTTTGGGGGCGGGGCGTCCGCTGGCGGGGCAGAATACAATGCCTGCGTCGGCGAGCTTGTCCAGGCGCTCATCAAGACCCTGCGGCAACACGCGCTTGTCGGTGAGCAGCGTCTTGTCCATGTCGACGGCGAGAATCTTAATGCTTCCGATATTGGTGTCCGATTCGTAAGTTTGCATAAAAGCGCGCCTTTCGTTTCGAAATTGTTTCAGACGTTATAACCATCAACCATAACTGAGCGTATTGTCGCAGGAACGGAGCGTATTTGCACCACGCTTCACAAAGTAATGAAAAAACTTTTCAGAAATTTGAATTTGTCGCTTGTGCTGCGGGCACTTTAGCGTAATATAGCGACCATCGAAAACGGAGACGGAAATACAACCGCTTACCGAAGAAAAGGTACCGTTTACGATATTAGAATTGCGCCCGGCGATAGGTGAAAGGAGAGGCAGATGCAGTTCGTAAAGATCATCACCACTGCAGATAATGCCATCCGACGCCAGCGCGCAATTTCCCGACGACGATAACAATCGTCTCTGTTCGTATGGGGTGAAATGCCCCAACAGAGTCATTTTGAGGTCGTTGGGTTTTAGCACGATATAAACGCATGTTTCTAGAGCATGCTGTGCTGCTTTTTGCTATTTAACCTGATATTGCACGGTTTTTTGACCTCGAAATGACTTGCAACTGACCGATGTTCTAACTAGCTACCAAGGGCGAAAGGAAACAGCCATGAGCAAGGAAAAAGTCGTTCTCGCATATTCCGGTGGTCTTGATACATCCGTATGTGTCAAGTGGCTCCAGGACGAGAAGAATCTCGATGTCGTTTGCGTCTGCGGCAACGTGGGCCAGGAGGAGACCGGCTTGGATGCCAAGAAGCAGAAGGCGCTTGACCTGGGCGTTCTCGATTGCCAGGTGCTCGACCTGCGCGACGAGTTCTCCGATGAGTTCCTGACTAAGGCCATCGCCGCAAACTCCATGTACGAGAACAAGTACCCGCTGCTCTCCGCGCTGTCTCGCCCGCTGCTCGCCAAGAAGCTTGTCGAGGTCGCTCACGAGTTTGGCGCGACCTACGTCGCCCACGGCTGCACCGGCAAGGGTAACGACCAGGTTCGTTTTGAGGCTGCCGTCAAGGCCCTCGACCCCGAGCTTAAGGTTATCGCCCCGGTTCGCGAGTGGGATCTGAAGTGCCGTCCCGATGAGGTTGCCTATGCTCACGCCCACAACGTGCCGGTTCCTGAGGGCGCCAACGACAACCCCTATTCCATCGACGACAACCTGTGGGGTCGCGCCATCGAGTGCGGTCACCTGGAGGATCCCTGGAACGAGCCGCTCGACGACGCCTGGGTTATGACCAAGAACCCCGAGGACACGCCGGACACCCCGACCTACACCGAGATTGAGTTTGAGGCGGGCAAGCCCGTCGCCGTCGATGGCAAGAAGATGAAACTCTCCGAGATCGTCATCGCCCTCAACAAGATTTCGGGTGACAACGGCTTTGGCCGTCTCGACCTGGTCGAGGATCGTCTGGTGGGCCTCAAGAGTCGCGAGTGCTACGAGGTTCCTGGCGCCCTGACGCTCATCACCGCCCACAAGGCGCTCGAGGACATCTGCGTCGAGGGCGACCTGCTCAAGACCAAGATTAAGCTCGAGCAGGATTGGGCCACCGCCGTGTACAACGGCCAGTGGTACAGCCCGCTCAAAAACGCGCTCGATGCCTTTATGGCCGACACCCAGAAGTTCGTGACCGGCACCGTCCGTCTGAAGTTCTTTAAGGGCAACTGCCATGTCGTCGGCCGCAAGAGCCCGTTTAGCCTGTATGACTACGGTCTGGCTACCTACGACCGCGACACTACGTTTGACGAGAAGGCCAGCGCCGGCTTTATCGAGATCGATACGCTGTCGCTCAAGACGTGGGCTAAGGTCCAGGGCCCCAGCTCTGCTGCCGCCCAGGCCTAGCGCTTCCTTCCTTTGGTATCCGCGCGGCCCATCCGCGTGATACATAACGGGCGCATGGGGTCCCTACCTTTCGTTATGCTTGCTGACACTTCTTAACATCGGTGGCCCCTACGTTCCGCCCGCATATATGATGCCGCGTCTGCGGCTGAGTCCGAGCCCCGCCGGGGTTGTCCGGCGGGGCTCCTCCTATCAATTTGACGGCCCTGCGCCTATATATATGGGGAGTATCCATTATGTTCAATGCTATCGCGCATGCTTTACTTGCCCTCGCGCCCGAGTTCGATGCTGCAAAGGTCGAGGACGTTCCTATGAGCCTAAAGGCCTGGATCGATGGTTCGCAGGGCAACATTCGGAGGGAGACGTTGGGCGCCAAGTGCATGGCGCGTCACTTCTTTGCAAATTAGCTATATGGCCTCGCACATGGTGGGGAATATGCAAAACTAGCGGTTGAGAAATCGCTTTAGCGACAGGGCGCATTGCTTTGGGCGCTTGTTTTGGGATTTGATGAAAGGGGACGGTTCTATGGCTCTTTGGGGCGGTCGTTTTGAGGCGGGCGTGGCCGAGGTCACGCAGGAGTTTGGCGCGTCGTTGCCGGTTGACAAACATCTCTATAAGCAGGATATCGCCGGATCTAAGGCACATGCCAAGATGCTGGCGGCCCAGGGCATTATCAGCGCCGAGGACGAGCAGGCGATTGCCGAGGGCCTGACCGGAATCGAACAGGATATCGATGCCGGCAACTTCACCTTTGATATCAACGACGAGGACATTCATATGTCCATCGAAAGCGAGCTGACGCGTCGTATCGGCGAGGCTGGCAAGCGCTTGCATACTGGGCGTTCGCGCAACGACCAGGTGGCGACCGATACGCGCCTGGGCGTCAAGGCGCTGGCCAAGGAGCTCATGGAGGCCAATCTTGAGCTGCGCCATGTGCTGGTGGATGCGGCCAAGAAGTACGACAAGGTGATTCTGCCGGGCTACACGCATATGCAGCACGCTCAGCCCGTGCTGCTCTCGCATCATCTGCTGGCGTATTCCTGGATGTTCGCGCGTGACTTTACGCGCCTGAAGGCCGCCTTTGATGCCGCCGACAACTGCCCGCTGGGTGCTGCCGCGCTTGCCGGTACGAGCTATCCGCTCGATCGCCAGATGACGGCTGTCGAACTTGGCTTTGCGGGCGTGATTCCCAACTCGCTCGATGCGGTTTCCGACCGTGATTTCCTGCTCGATCTGCATTACGCCGGATCCGTCATGGCGATGCACCTGTCGCGTCTTTCCGAGGAGATCGTGCTGTGGTCGAGCTCCGAATTTGGCTTTATCACGCTTTCAGACTCCTACTCCACCGGCTCGTCTATCATGCCGCAGAAGAAGAATCCCGACTTTGCCGAGCTTATCCGCGGTAAGAGCGGTCGCGTGTACGGCAACCTGGTGCAGCTGCTGGTAACCATGAAGGGCCTGCCGCTCGCTTATAACAAGGACTTGCAGGAGGACAAGGAGGGCGCGCTCGATACCGCTCACACGCTCATGCAGTGCCTGTCCGTTATGGCCGGAATGATTTCGACCTGGACCGTCAACGAGGATGCCATGGCGCGCGAGTGCGGCGTGGGGCATCTTGCCGCCACCGATGTTGCCGATTACCTGGCTAAGCGTGGTCTGCCGTTCCGTGAGGCACATGCCGTGGTGGGCCATCTGGTCCTGATGTGTGAGAAGCACGGCTGCAATCTTGAGGACCTGCCGTTTGAGGTGTTCCAGGAGGCAAGCCCGCTCTTTGAGCGCGACATTACCGAGGCGCTCGACATCCCGTCGATTGTCGCCGCACGCACGACCGAGGGCGGTACCGCCCCTGCCGCCGTTGCCGTGCAGCTGCAGCGTGCCGAGGCGCAGCTCGTGGCCGACGAAGGCGTGTTTGGATCGCTAACCAAGGTTGTCGAGATGGGTCACGGGGCAAAGTAGAGGTTTGGCTGAAGACGTATTGTCTATTTATTGATAAATCGTTTTAGCTTTACGGGCGTCTGCTGATGCGGGCGCCCCTATTTTGCTGCTATGGGGGAGGGGCTTGTCGAGAACTTCTGTAGGACCTTTGGGCAGGTTGTGAAGGGGGTACGTTCGCGGGTGGCAACCGACCGCCCGCTCTGTTCCATGTGGTTGATGAGCGGTCGGATGGTACTCTAATCGGGCTTCGAAACAGAAGTGACACATATGGAGCGCTTTAATAAATTGCAGCGTTTCAATAAACAGCTTTTTGTTTAACTGCAGCTAAAACTCTGTTACGATGCAGTCCAGGCGGGTGCCGGAATGGGACTTGGGCACGCGCGAACCTACTTGAAAGGCTACCTTATGGCTATCGAGAAGACCTTCATCATGATTAAGCCCGACGCGGTGCGCGATCGCAAGATCGGCGAGATCGTTGCTCGTATTGAGCGTAGCGGCCTTGTCATCGAGCGCATGGAGATGACCACGCTCGAGCGCGCTACCGTCGAGGAGCACTACGCCCATCTGGCCGACAAGCCCTTCTTTGGCGGTCTCTGCGACTTTATGACGAGCGGTCCGGTCGTCAAGATGGTCGTTTCCGGTCTCTCCGCTGTTTCCAAGATGCGCACCCTTATGGGCGCTACCAACCCGCTTGATGCTGCGCCCGGCACCATTCGCGGCGACTTCGCTGTCGATGTCAACGCCAACGTGATCCACGGCTCCGACTGCCTGGAGAACGCCGAGATCGAGATCAAGCGCTTCTTTGGCTAAACCAGCTTTGACTCCTTAAAGCTGTTAGCGTGTGGCTTGGGCGCCGCGGAATTCCAACCGCGGCGCCCTTTT
>CAJMNK010000099.1 GCA_905214905.1 uncultured bacterium
AAGCGCGCAGCGGAGCCCTTTGCATGTCCGAGGACACCAATTTAATTTAGCGTGGTTCCCTAAAGGGCGACAACGCAGGAGACCCGGCAAGGCCGGGAGCACTTTGCCTCGCAAACATTCCGCAGCCGCGAAGCGGCGAGGACGTCGGCGTGATAACCCCGCAGGCCTTGCGCCGGCGGGAAGGAACCTACTTCACGACCAAGATATCGCAGTCCGTATTGCGCAGCAGGAAGGTCGAAATCGAGCCCAGGAGCGCGTACTTAATTGAGGACAGGCCGCGGGCGCCGCAGAGCACCAGATCGGGCTTGACCACGTCGAGCATCTCATCCTTGAGCGTCTCACGAATGCGGCCGGTACGAATCATGACCTCGACCTCGGGAATGTCGGGATTGGCCTTGGCCTCCTCAAGCTGCTTGGCGATGGAGTTGTTAAAGGCCTCCTCCAAGCCGTTGACCAGGTCGACCGGATAGGAACCGGCGCTCTCGAGCGCGGTGGAGTCGATGACGTGGCCGATGATCAGCTTAGCGCCGTTGTTCGCGGCGACCTTGACGGCGCGTGCGAGCACAAAATCCTGCTGCTCAGTACCGTCGAGTGAAACAAATACCTTGGTGTAGCCCTCGTTCATGGTTTCCTCCTTGGTCTATCGCACGGGCGCGGGGCTCGTGCGTCGGGCGGGCGCGGGTGCGTTGGCCGCCGGGCACTTTATCTTGTTGCAGTTATACCCAAGGATTTGGGTTTGACCGCTCGCAATTCTGTGAACGGGCGAGTTTTTTGGTAAGGGTAGGCGCGGTTGCACCGCCAACGGTTGATAATGGGACATCGCCCGCATCGTCCGCAGAACATCTACCGGCGGGTGTCTAACGAGGGGGTCCCTTTGGATATTATCGAGCTTCTAAAATCTGCCTTCATGGGCCTGGTCGAGGGCATCACCGAATGGCTGCCTGTTTCGTCGACCGGTCACATGATCTTGGTGGACGAGTTCGTCAAGATGAACGTGAGCGAGACGTTCTGGAATATGTTCCTGGTCGTGATTCAGCTCGGCGCCATTCTGGCCGTCTGTGTACTGTTCTTCCATGAGCTCAATCCGTTCTCGCCCAGCAAAGGCAAGGAGGGCCGTCGCGACACCTGGGTGCTGTGGGGCAAGATTGTGCTCGGCTGCATTCCAGCGGCGGCGATCGGCCTGCCGCTCAACGACTGGATGGAGGAGCATTTCTACAACGCTCCCGTCGTGGCGCTGGCGCTCATTGTGTACGGCGTGCTGTTTATCGTGATCGAGAACTGGCGCGCGAGCAAGCGCGAGGAAATGGCCGTTGCCGGTTCGTTTGGTTCGCGTGCTGTGGTGGCGGGCAGACGCCCCGCCGGCGCGCACTTTGCGGCGTCCGCCGCGGCTACCGCTGCGGATGAGGGCGATGACGAGAATCTGGACTTTGGTTCCATCGCCACGCTCGAGGACCTGAGCTGGAAGACTGCGCTGGGTATCGGCTGCTTCCAGGTGCTTTCGCTGGTGCCCGGTACGTCTCGCTCCGGTTCTACCATCATCGGTGGCCTGCTTTTGGGCTGCACGCGTTCGGTGGCGTCCAAGTTCACGTTCTTCCTGGCCATCCCTGTCATGTTTGGCGCGAGTGCGCTCAAGTTGGTCAAGTACTTCATCAAGGGCGGCACGTTCGGCGCCAACGAGGTCGCTATCTTGGGCGTGGGCTGCGCTGTGGCCTTTGTGGTTTCGCTCATCGCCATCAAGTGGCTCATGGGCTTCGTCCGCCGTCACGACTTTAAGTGCTTCGGTGTCTACCGCATCATCCTGGGCATCGTAGTGCTTGCGTACTTCTTTGTCCTGGAGCCCATGCTCGGCCTCTAACTCAGCTGTCGCTGCGCGACGGCCAGAGCGACAACTTGTCATTCAAAGAGGGTGGCATGACCAAAAGGTCTATGCCGCCCTCTTTTCATGTCAATTTGTTCGCTCTGGCCGCCGCTCGCTACCGTTGCCGTGACATCGGTGGCTCCGTGATTGGTGCAATGGGGTCAGGCTTGGCGGCGGCGCACGGAGTCGTGGTGTGATTTGCGCCGGTGTCCGCGCGGCTCGGTATACTGGTACGGCTTAAACTATGGCGCTGCCCGCAGGCGCGCCGTCCGTCAGATGAGGAGTCGCCCATGACCCAGCCCTTGCCCTGGGAAAAGAACACCACGGTACCCGTGCCTCCCGCGCCAGAACCCGTGCCGCTCGATGCGTACACCGCTCCCGCTGCGCCGGAACCCGAGCTCGTTCCGCTCGACATCTACGACGCTCCGGCTCCGGCACCCAAGCCCGCCAAGCCACTCGTCGATATCGATAGCCTGAACCCCGCCCAGCGCGAGGCGGTCCTCACCACCGAGGGCCCGCTGCTGGTCCTTGCCGGCGCCGGCTCGGGCAAGACCCGCGTCCTGACCTTCCGCATCGCCCATATGCTCGGTGACCTGGGCGTTAAGCCCTGGCAGATCCTTGCCATCACGTTTACCAACAAGGCTGCGGCCGAGATGCGCGAGCGTCTGGCGGCACTTATTCCCAGCGGTACCCGCGGCATGTGGGTGTGCACTTTCCACGCCATGTGCGTGCGCATGCTGCGCGAGGACGCCGACCTGCTGGGCTACACCGGTCAGTTCACCATCTACGATGACGACGATTCCAAGCGCATGGTGCGCGACATTATGCAGGCACTCGGCATCGAGCAAAAGCAGTTCCCCATCAACATGATCCGCAGCAAGATTAGCTCGGCTAAAAACGCCATGATCGGGCCCGAGGACATGCTCAAATCCGCCGACAGCCCCAATGACAAAAAGGCCGCGCAGGTCTACCTGGAGCTGGAGCGTCGCCTGCGCGCCGCCAACGCGATGGACTTCGACGACCTGCTCGTGCGCGCGCTCGAGCTGCTGCGCACCCGCCCCGAGGTGCTCGACAAGTACCAGGAGCGCTTCCGCTACATTAGCGTCGACGAGTATCAGGACACCAACCACGTCCAGTACGAGATCGCCAACCTGCTGGCCGCCAAGTACCAAAACCTCATGGTCGTAGGTGACGACGACCAGTCCATTTATAGCTGGCGTGGCGCCGACATCACCAATATCCTGGACTTTGAGAAGGACTTTAAAAACTGCAAGACCGTCAAGTTGGAGCAGAACTACCGCTCCACGGGCCATATCCTGAGCGCCGCCAACGCCGTGGTGCGCCACAACTCGCAGCGCAAGGACAAGCGCCTGTTTACGGCCGAGGGCGACGGTGAGAAGATTCAGGCCTTCCAGGCAAGCGATGAGCGCGACGAGGGCCGCTGGATTGCCGGCGAGATCGAAAAGCTGCACTCCAAGGGCACGAGCTACGACGACATCGCTGTGTTCTATCGCACCAACGCCCAGTCGCGTATTCTCGAAGATATGTTCCTGCGTGCGGGCGTGCCCTACAAGATCGTGGGCGGCACGCGATTCTTCGATCGCGCCGAGATCCGCGACGTCATGGCCTACCTCAAGATGATCGTGAACCCGGCAGACGAGATGAGCGTCAAGCGCGTCATCAACACGCCGCGCCGTGGCATCGGCTCCACCTCGATTCAAAAGATCGAGCAGCTGGCGCGCGACAACCGTTGCTCGTTCTTCCAGGCTTGCGAGATTGCGACAGCCGAGACGGGCATGTTTAGCGCGAAGGTGCGCAACGGCCTGTCGAGCTTTGTGGCGCTGGTGCGCGAAGGCCGCCGCATGGACGGCGAGCTCAAGGACGTCGTCGAGATGATTGTCGATAAGACGGGCCTGCTACAGGCGTTTCGCGCCGAGGGCACCATGGAGTCCGAGAGCCGCGCCGAGAACATCCAAGAATTCCTGGGTGTCGCCGCCGAATTTGAGGAGACACATGAGGATATCGAGGGTACGCTCGAGAGCCTAGAAGAGCTGCGCGCAGCCGGTGTTGCCGACGTGCCTGCCGGCGCCGAGCCCGAGCCCGTCGTGGTGAGCGCGTCCGCGCCCGAACCGGGGCCGTCCGCACCGGCATCCTCGTTTGAGGCACTCGTCGGCGCGCGCGATGCCGCAGGTTCCAATCCGCTCGATAGCCTAGTCGTCCCGGCGCTCTCGCCGCAGGATGCCTTGGCCGCCGCCATCGCGGGCAACGCGTATGCCACGCCGACGGAGCTGCCGGCGGGCGCTGTGCATGCCGACGAGATCGAGCGTACCTACGGTCCGCTCACCTGTAAGGCGCTACCGGCACTCATGGAGTGGCTGGCCCTGCGCTCCGACTTAGATTCCCTGGCCGGCGAGACGCATGCCATCACCATGATGACCATCCACTCCGCCAAGGGCCTGGAGTTTCCGGCGGTGTTCGTGGCCGGCATGGAGGAGGGCATCTTCCCGCACGTGCACGATTTTGGCGGCAGCGATGATCCGGGCAAGCTCGAGGAGGAGCGTCGCTTGGCTTACGTCGCCATCACGCGTGCCCGTAAGCGCCTGTTTTTGACCTATGCGGCCACGCGCCGCACGTACGGCTCAACTTCTGCCAACCCGCGCTCGCGCTTCCTCAACGAGATTCCGTTTGAGGATATCGAGTTTAGCGGTATCGGTTCTGCCGGTTTTGAGGGCACGGGCTGGGAGAAGCGCGGTGACCGTCACGGCACCTTTGGCTCGGGCATGGGCTCGGATATGTACGGCGGCAAGGTGTTTGGCTCGCATACGCGCTCGACCGGCGGTTCCGCCTCGCGTGGCGGATCGAGCTTCGACGATTTCTTTGGCGGCAGCAGTTATGGGACCGAGCGTCATCGCGGGGTCTCGCCCGACGCCAGCCGTGTTGCCTCGACCTTTGGCTCGGGCGCGCCGCGAGCCAAAAAGCCGTCGTCCAAGGTGTCGCCGACGGTGGAGCGCAAGGTCGATCGCGCCAGCGCATCGCAGGACTTTGCCGCGGGCGATACCGTGAGTCATAAGACCTTTGGCACGGGTACCGTGATCTCGGTCGCGGGAGACATGATCGAGGTTCAATTCGAAAAGACCGGCCAGACCAAGAAGCTCATGAAGGGCTTCGCGCCTATAGTGAAACTGACCTAGGCGGCTTTCCCAGGCACGGCACCTCGGCCTTCAATCGTCGGGCATGACCTCAAGGTCTATGCCCTCCTCTTTCAGGCCGATCTGCCGCACCTGGAAA
>CAJMNK010000100.1 GCA_905214905.1 uncultured bacterium
CGGTGCCCTTCCTCGGAGAAGTTCGCGAAGCCCACTTCTCCGAGGAAGGGCACCGGCCCGGAGGCGGCCCCAGCGCGAGGCAGTCCCGGATGCCTACCTACTCGTTGTCGCCCGCGGTCATCTGCGTTGCGGAGAGCGTGCCGTCGGCAGCAGTTGCAGCCGCAGCGTCGGGCCAGACCCAGTCGGTAAAGGCTGGGTGATCGAAGCCCTCGTCACACGCGAACTCAAAGGCCTCGGTGCGGAAGGCCTCCCACTCATCAATCTGCTCGGCAAACTTATTGGCGTCGACCATGCGCAGCACGTCGGCGGCCAGGGCCCAGCGGTCCATGTTGTTCAGACGCAGCATGTCGAACGGCGTGGTCGTGGAGCCCTTCTCCTCGTAGCCGTGGACGCGGAAGGCGTCGTGGCCGGGGCGGTTCCAGACCAGGCGGCGAATCGTGCCGGCATAGGCGTGGAACGCAAAGAGCACGGGCTTCTCACCGCAGCCGAACAGCTCAGCCCAGCGCTCATCGCTGATGGCCTGATCGTTCTCGCAGACGTTCTGAATCTTGAGCAGATCGACCACGTTAACGAACCACACCTTAATGCCTAGCTCGCGCAGCATATCGGTTGCAGCCAGGGCCTCAAGCGTCGGCACGTCACCGCACGTGGCAACCACGACGTCAGCCTCGGCGAGCGAGTCGGCAGTCGATGCCCACTTCCAGGTTGCGACGCCCTCGGCGAGCTCGGCGCAGGCCTCGTCAACCGTCTGGAAGGTCGGGGCAGGCTGCTTGCCGCAGAAGATGGCGTTGACGCAGTCAGTGGACTGGTAGACGCGCTCGGCCACAGCGAGGGCCATGTTGGCGTCGGCCGGATAGTACGCATTCACGATATGCGTATCGTTGGCCTTGTTGAGCAGCAAGTCGATAAAGCCGGGGTCCTGGTGCGAGAAGCCGTTGTGGTCCTGGCGCCAGACATGGCTCGACAGCAAAATGTTAAGGCCGCTGATGGGGGCGCGCCACGGAATCTCGCGCTTGGTGGCCTCGAGCCACTTGCAGTGCTGGTTGACCATGGAATCGACCACGTGGACAAAGCTCTCGTAGGAGCTCCACACACCGGAGCGGCCGGTGAGCACGTAGGCCTCGAGGAAGCCCTCGCACTGGTGCTCGGACAGCTGCTCGACAACCTTACCGGAGCCGGCGAGCAGCTCGTCGTTGGCATCGTCCTCGTAGAAGCCGGCATCCCACTGCTTCTTGGTCACCTTGTAGGCAGCCTGTAGGCGGTTGGACGCGGTCTCGTCGGGACCGAAGATGCGGAAATCCTCCATGTTCTTGGCCAGAACGTCGGCAGTGTACTCACCAAAGACGCGGGCAGCCTCGGTGGAGCCCCAGCCATGGCCCTTCTCGGCGACGGGAATCTCGTGGGCGTGAATATCGGGCAGCTCGAGCTCGCGGCGCACCTTGCCGCCGTTTGCATTGGGGTTGGCGCCGATGCGCAGCTCGCCGGTCGGCATAAAAGCCGTTACCTCGGGGCGCACCTGGCCCTCGGGCGTAAAGAGCTCCTCGGGCTTGTAGGAGCGCAGCCACTCGCGCAGCACGCGGAAGTGCTCGTGGGTGTCCTTGGCGCTTGCCAGCGGCACCTGATGGGCGCGCCAGGAGTCCTCGGTCTTCTTGCCGTCGATCTGCTTGGGGCAGGTCCAACCCTTGGGCGTACGGAATACGATCATGGGGTAGGCCGGGCGGACCACGGTCTCACCTGCGGCGGCCTGGGCCTGTGCAGTAGCCTTGATGTCGCAGATCTCGTCAAAGACCTGCTCAAACAGGGCAGCGAAACGCTCGTGGATGCTCGCGTGGCTCTCGTCGTCAAAGCCGGCGACAAAGAAGTGCGGCTTGTAGCCCATGCCCTCGAAGAACTTGGTGAGCTCCTCGGCGGACACGCGGGCGAGGATGGTGGGGTTGGCGATCTTGTAGCCGTTGAGGTGCAGGATCGGCAGGACGATACCGTCGGTTGCCGGGTTCACGAGCTTGTTGGACTGCCAAGAGGTCGCAAGCGGACCAGTCTCAGACTCGCCGTCGCCCACCACGGCCACGGCCAGCAGGCTCGGATTGTCCATGACGGCACCGTAAGCGTGGCTGAGCGTATAGCCGAGCTCGCCGCCCTCGTGGATGGAGCCGGGCGTCTCGGGCGCAAAGTGGCTCGGGATGCCGCCGGGGTACGAGAACTGGCGGAAGAATTTCTGCAGGCCGGCCTCATCATTGGTGATGTCGGGGCGAATCTCGCGGTAGGTGCCATCAAGCAGCGACTGGGCGGTGCCGGCGGGGCCTCCGTGGCCCGGGCCCATCAAGAAGATGGCATTCTGGTTGTGATCGGCAATAAGGCGGTTAACGTGGCCGAACAGGAAGTTGATACCAGGAGTGGTGCCCCAGTGGCCCACCAGGCGGTGCTTAACGTCCGGACGGCCAAAGTCGCGCGTCTCGCCGGTCTTCTCGTCGACAAAGTCGGGACGCATCAGCGGGTTAGAACGAAGGTAAATCTGGCCGACGGACAGATAGTTCGATGCGCGCCAATACAGGTCGACGCCCTCGAGCTCGGAAGCCGGCACCTCGTGGCCCAGCTTTTGCCACGGCGTCCCCAGTGTTTTAGCCATTGTTTATGTCCCTTCGCTGTGCGGTCACCCTCCAATACGGCAACCTTTCGTTGGGACCAGTATATTTGCTAAAACGTTTTATCATGGTGAAAAAACGTTTTACCACTCTTATCATCCCATCGATTAGCAAAACGCGACATTCACCTGCGGCGTTGATTGTCACAGGTGCTCCACATTCGGTCTCTGCAAATTGGTAAACGTGTTTAGTTGTGTTTAGTAAGCTCGAGCACGCTGTCCTTAACGATAAGCTCCGGCTCCAGAACGACCTCTTCGGCACGCCTGCCGCCCCTACCGGCAAGACGCTTGGACATGCAGCCAAAAGCATGCTCCGCAAGGACACCAGGGTCCTGCTCAATCGCGGTCAGCGCCGGCTCAAAGAGAACGTCGGCCGCCGAGTTGTCATAGCTCACCACCGAGATATCGCCCGGGATGCTCTTCCCCATCTCGTGCAAGCGCTTGAGCAAACCGAGGGCAATGTTATCCGAGCTTGCGAACACGGCAGTGGCGTCAGTTGTGAGCACTGCCTCCGAGGCCTCGTATGCGCTCGGAATGTAGTACTCGCTCTCAAACTCCAAACGCGCGTCGATCGGCAGGCCAACCTCGCGCAGCGCGCGCTCATAGCCGGCAAGTCGCTTGCGACCCGTATTGGAACGGCGGGCATTAACCAGACAGGCGATGCGGCGATGACCTTGCTCGATCAGATAGCGGGTGGCCATATAGCCGCCCATCTCGTGGTCGAACATCACCTTGTCGCACTCGAGCCCCTCAATGGCACGGTCGACCATTACGGCCGGGATGGGCAGGTGGCTGACTTCTTCGCGCAGGGCGCGGTCATCGGAGAACTCGTCACCCACCACCAGGAAGACGCCATCAACGCCGCGCGTCACCAGCTGGCGCAGCAGCTCCAGATCGTCATCGGCGCTTCCGCCCGAGCTGGTAATGAAGAGCGCATAGCCGTCCTCGCGGCAGCGCTTTTCCAGGCTACCGGCGAGCGAGGCAAAAAAGCGGCTCTCGATGTTAGGGACGATAAGGCCCAGCGTGCGCGACTCGCGCATGACCAGGCTGCGCGCAATCTGGTTGGGAACATAGTGGTTGCGCGCCGCGACCTCTTTGATGAGCTTGCGGTTTTCTTCCGAGATGCGACAGGGCCGATTATTGAGAACAAGCGAGACCGACGAGGGGGAAAGCCCCACCTCCTGGGCGATCTGCTTGAGGGTGACTTTGTTGGCCATCTCGCTCCTTCCGGGTTTACGCGCAATCTCTTGAAAGTATAGCGACTACCCCTCTACCTCGGTGATAAACACTTTACCAATCCGGTGGACGGCTGTTTTATCGCCGCCAGCGCACCAAATCCGTCCGGGTGGGGTATATTGCAATCGATTGATGACAACGACCACCAAAAGGCGGATATTCGTATGCACGAGAACGATTTTTTTAACGAGGACCTGCTGTGCGCGCTCGCTGGCGTTGCCGGCGAGGACAACGTGCTGATGAGCGAGCCCATGCGCGAGCACACCACGTTTAAGATCGGCGGTCCGGCCGACGTCTTTGTCACGCCCGACACTGAGCAGGGCCTCGTTGCCACGCTTGACACCTGCTATCGCTGCGATCTGCCGCTCACCATCGTGGGCAACGGTTCCGACCTGCTCGTCGGCGACAAGGGCATCCGCGGCGTCGTCGTGGCGCTGGGCGAGGGCCTCTCCGACATTACGGTCGACGGCACGCACGTCACGGCGGCAGCCGGCGCCCTGCTTTCCGATGTCGCCGCGGCAGCAGCCGAGGCCGGCCTCACCGGCATGGAGCCCATCTCGGGCATCCCCGGATCGGTTGGCGGTGCCTGCTATATGAACGCCGGTGCCTATGGTGCCTGCATGGCCGATGTGCTGGAGTCTGTGCGCGTCTACAAGCCCGCCCGCAGGCTCGACGACGGCACCCGCGGCAGCGGCAACATCATCGAATTCGATGTCGATGAGCTTCACCTGGGCTATCGCAAGAGCCGCATTGCCGACGACGGCTTCATCGTTCTTTCGGCCACTTTTAACCTCGCCCCGGGCAACGCCGCGATGATCAAGGCCGACATGGACGACTACCGCCAGCGCCGCGAGGACAAGCAGCCGCTCGACATGCCAAGCGCCGGCTCCACCTTCAAGCGCCCCGAGGGCTACTTTGCCGGCAAGCTCATCATGGACGCCGGCCTGCGCGGCCATGCCATCGGCGGCGCGCAGGTAAGCGAGAAGCACTGCGGCTTCATCGTCAACGCCGACCACGCCACCGCCGCCGATGTCGACGAACTCATCCGCCACATCCAAACAACCGTCAAAGACCAATTCGACGTAGACCTAGAACCCGAAGTCCACCGAGTAGGCGAATTCCTCTAATCAGAACCACCCTTAAAAAGGGTGGTTTGCTCTTAGGGTATAACCCACGGGCC
>CAJMNK010000101.1 GCA_905214905.1 uncultured bacterium
GGCGTATACAAGGTTTATCGCGAGTTCCGCACGAGCCGGAGAGCACTTAATGTGCTCTCCGTGCGAGCAGGACTGTAGAGCAGGAAACCTTGTATACGCCCGCCCGCTCCCGAGGGGCATCTCTCATGCAAAAACTTTTGTTGGGTAAAGTCCGAGGTCAATGGCGTTTTATACCGAGAAATTCAAAAAAAGTTGAAAATTCATTACAAATTTGCGTTGACTTTAGGTAACTAAAGTTTCATACTCCTTTTTCAACCACTGGGGGATGTGAACACGCACGGATCGTTCGCATCATGATTGAAGAGGATTTTTTAGACATGTTCACGCATCAGCTAAACATTATCAGCGTAGTAATTATCTGATGCGGGTTAGCACATACAGCTAGCCCGTACGATAACGGGCGGCTGATGAAGATGAGGGCCGTCGAGCGCAACCGACGGCCCTCATTTTTTATGTCTGAGAAGTTCTTTTTAGAGGAGGAAATGTAATGAACGGAGTTTTGCTCATGGTTGTGGCCGCGGCGGTGCTCGCCTGCGGCTATCTGGGCTACGGCCGCTGGCTGGCCAACAAGTGGGGCGTTGACAAAGAGGCCCTCACGCCGGCCAAGCGCATGAAGGACGGCAAGAGCTTCTCGCCCGTCTCCGCCTTTACCGCGTTCTCGCACCAGTTCAGCTCGATCTGCGGTGCTGGCCCTGTCACGGGTACGATCGTCGCCATGGCCTTTGGCTGGCTGCCCGTCGTGCTCTGGGTCCTCGTCGGCGGCATCTTCTTTGGCGCCGTCCACGACTTTGGTGCCCTGTACGCTTCGATGAAGAACAACGGCAAGTCGCTCGCTCAGCTCATCGAGAAGTACATCGGCAAGACCGGCCGTCGCCTGTTCCTGCTGTTCTGCTGGCTGTTCTGCATCATCGTCATCGCCGCCTTCACCGACATGGTCTGCAAGACGTTCATGTTCACCCCGGCCGTTGACGCTTCTGGTGCTGCTACCGGTGCCATCGACTTCACCAAGTCCTATGCCGCCGGCTGCGCTGGTACCATCTCCATCCTGTTCACCTTCGTCGCTATCGCCTTTGGTTGGGCCCAGAAGAAGTTCAACCTCACCGGTGCTACCGAGTTTGTCACCGGCGTGGTCCTCATGGTCCTCATGTTCGCCGTCGGCATGCAGTTCCCGGTCTACCTGGACAAGTTCCAGTGGTTCGCCGTCGTTATGGTCTACCTGGTCTTCGCCGGCGCTATGCCCATCCAGATGCTCAAGACCCCGCGTGACTACCTCACCTCGATCATGATGATTGTCATGATCGTTTGCGCTGTCCTCGGCATCGTCGTCCTTGGTGTTAACGGTCAGGCCACGATGACCGCCCCGGTCTTTACCGGCTTCTCCAGCGCTTCCGGCATGATGTTCCCCGTCCTGTTTGTCTCCGTTGCTTGCGGCGCTCTCTCCGGTTTCCACAGCCTCGTTTCTTCCGGCACCTCTTCTAAGCAGGTCGAAAAGGAGCAGGACGCCGTCAAGGTCGGCTATGGCGCCATGGTCGTCGAGTCCTTCGTCGGCATCCTCGCCATCATCGTTGCCGGCATCATGTTCTCTGACATGAACACCGCCGGTACCGGTGCCCTCAACGCCGGTGTCGCTTCCACCCCGTTCCAGATCTTCGCCGCTGGTATCTCCCGCGGTATGCAGGCCTTCGGTGTTGATGGCACGCTCGCTACCGTCTTCATGACCATGAACGTCTCCGCTCTGGCCCTGACCTCGCTCGACGCCGTCGCCCGCATCGCCCGCACCTCGTTCTCCGAGTTCTTTGCCCAGACCAACGACGCCCTGGCCATCGATTCCAAGACTGGCTACATGAAGGTTCTCGGCAACCCCTGGTTCGCCACGGTTGTCACCCTGCTCCCCGGCCTCGCTCTCGCCTTTGGCGGCTATGCCAACATCTGGCCGCTCTTTGGTGCCTCCAACCAGCTCCTCGGCGGCATGACCATGATTACCCTCGCCGTGTTCTGCAAGTGCACCGGCCGCAAGGGTTGGATGCTCTACGTGCCCGTCGCCTTCCTGCTCTGCTGCACCTTCACCTCGCTGGTCCAGAGCGCCATGGGCTGCATGACCGCCGTCCAGGCCTACGGTTTCTTCGGTACCATCCCGGCTACCGCCACCACGGCTGCCGTCTCCGTCGCCGCCACCAAGGGTCTGCAGCTCGTCTTTGCCGTCCTGCTGATGGTCCTGGGTCTCATCGTTGCCGTCAACTGCCTCAAGGAGTTCTTCGGCAAAGAGGCCGGCTCCATGCCCGACGAGGAGCCCGAGTGGTCCGAGATGGGCAAGGCCGAGTACGGTCGCGCCGCTGCCGCTGAGGCTCCTGCCGACGCCGAGGCCGCTAAGGCGTAATCGACCTTACGAATCGAACGTCACATCTATATGACTCGGAAAGACCGGGTCCGCAAGCGGACCCGGTCTTTTTTCTTGTGAGAACAGGTGGTGCAAGGGCGTTCTCGCAGATGTTTTGCGTGGATAGGCTCGTGCGTTGTACCATATGGACGTATATGTGTGCATATGAAAGGGGCCCCGTGGCCAAGACGGTATATTCCGATAATCAAAACAATGTCGATGCCCTGGCTGAGCGTCTGAGCAGCCAGACATCGCTTTCTGCCGAGCGTGCCAAGCTGGTTGCCTACGACCTGCTTTGCCGCAAGGCGCTCAAGATTAAGTCGAGTGCGCTGGCGCAGATTTTCCGCTCCGTCGATAAGGAGTGCGACACCAAGGCGATGCGCGATGAGCTTATCGCGGCAAATATCGTGACCAAGATCGAGGGTAGTGGCATTAACGGGCGCCCGGCGTTCTATACCATCAATGCCGAGATCCGCGATGCCCAGGAGCAACCTGCCGAGTCCGTCGAAGATTTTGTCGTCGAGGATTCCGCTGACGTGCCTGCTGTGGAAGAAGTTGCTCCGCGTGAGCATGTCGATACCGATGAGTTGCTCGATGAGAACGTTGTGCGTGCCTTTACGGCCAAGGCAGGACGCGGCGGTTTTGGCGGGGGTGGCAAGCGCGATGCGCAGCGCCGCGCCCAGCAGGAGCGCTTCCGTCGCGCCGTTGCTCAAAAGGGTGAGACGGATGCCGAGGCTGTTGAGAACGAGGTTGCTGCCGAGTCGCAGAGGCCCGCGAAGGAGCAAAAGCCCGTGGAGGCCCAGGAGCCCCAGCGTCGCCGTGGTGCCCACTTTAAGGCTGTGCAGCAGGATGTCGCGCATGAGGTTGAAGAGCCTTCCGAGGCTGCAGACGATGTTGAGGAGTCTGCCAAGAAGGCCCCGGGCTCATGCCGTCCCGGACGTGGTTTTGCGAGGCGCGCGTATCCCGTAAGGCGTCAGGAGAAGGGCGAGCCGGCTTCGACCACTCAGGACAAGAAGGCCGAACAAACCGAGAAAACCGTTGAGCCGGCGGCTCGCGAACAGAAGCCTGTTGAGCCGCAGCTTGAGGTTGCTGCCGAGGCCAAGGGCCAACAGCCTACTGATGGGCAGACGGAGCAGGGCGCGTCGAGCAAGCCTCGCCGCCGTCGCCATCGCGGGGGCCGCAGTTCCCATGCCGAGGCTGCAGCCGAGAAGACCACGCCGCAGGACGAGGATGCGAAGGCCGAGGTTTCTTCGGGGCAGCTTAAGCGCCAGCCGGCGAAGGAGAGCAAGTCCGATCGTCCTCAGAAGCAGGCGTCTATGCCGAAACGCGAGCGCAATTCCCAAGGCGATTCTAAGCGCAAGCCTCAGAAGAAGCCGGAGTCTGCCGCAGCAGATACTGCTGCCCAGCAGCCCGAGTCGGCCGTCCACGGCGAGGTATCGGCGTTTGCCCTTGCTCGCGTTTTAGGCAGGCAGCTGCTCAAAGTTGTCCCTACGCCTACGGCGCTCACTAAGATCAAGGAGCAGCAGACACAGATCGTAAAGGTCGAGGGCAAGGACGGCAAAAAGGCTCCGCAGCGCACCCAGCACAACGAGATGTCCAACCGCAAGATTGCCGAGGAAATCGCAATCATCCAGGCTTGGATCGAGCAAAACCGAGGTGCCGATACGCCGGTTGCCTCGCGCCGCCAGCGTGCCTATCAGATTTTTAACGACGAGAAGGCTTTTGACGGCAAGCACGGTGAGCGCCTGATAAGGCGCATGACCGAAAAGGGCATCAGCATGCAGGCGATCAAGGTCGCCCCCAACCGCCCCGTGCACTTTACGGGTTTCTTTACGCTGGGCGCCGATAAGCCGTTCATTATGGTCGAGAACCTGGACACCTACGACGAGATCGTCAGGCTGCTGCGTGGCCGCAAGCACGCCAAGCTCTTTGGCATCAAGGTGGGCGGCGTGATTTTTGGCGGCGGATGCAAGGCGAGCGTCTCGCATGCCCTGGACGATTATCTGGCTGAGATCGGCTATCGCTTTAACTACGTCTACTACGTGGGCGATATCGACCGCGAGGGCGCGCGCATCGTCGAGCAGGCTCGCAATGCCAATGTGGTTGAGATTCGCCTGCATGCTGGCATGTACCGCGCCATGCTCGCCGAGCACAAGCGTCGCGTGAAGGCCGGCGGAGAGTGCGAGCCCGCGGCTGCCAACCAGGGCGTGCCGCAGAACTTGGCGGCGACGATCAAGGATCTGCCCATGGTCACGCGCGTGCAGTTCCGCAATGTGCTGCGCGAGGGCGGGCGCATTCCGCAGGAGATTCTGATGACCGCCGACTATCGGGATGGCGACTCGGGAAGCTTCGACCGCATGCTGAACAACTAAATTCCGCCGGCCCCGGGAGAGCGGGGACACCGGCTTAGGTTTCCTGCTCTACAGTCCTGCTCACGACGGAGGCCACATTAAGTGGCCTCCTGTT
>CAJMNK010000102.1 GCA_905214905.1 uncultured bacterium
CAAGAACGTCCCCAATGACTACCCACAAAGCGAGAGTGGATCTCGTCATTTTGCGGCACTTGGGGACGTTCCTTTTCTGCCGGCAGTTAGGGACACTCCCTGTACAAAAACCGCCCCGTCCTCTGTAGAGGACGGGGCGGTTTGTCTTTTAGGCTTGAGCGGCCAGGCTTATGCAAAGCGGGCGACGAGCTCCTGGAGCACGTCGGTCATCTTGACGAGCGAACTGACCGGGACGAACTCGTTGACGCCGTGGTAGCAATAGCCGCCGGTGGAAAGGTTGGGGCAGGGCAGACCGCGGAACGACAGCTGAGCGCCGTCGGTGCCGCCACGAATCGGCAGCACTTGGGGCTCAACGCCGCAGGCAAGGTAGGCTTCCTTGGCAACATCAATAAGCTCGGGATAGTCACGAACGATCTCGGCCATATTTCGATACTGCTGCTTAATCTCGACCGTCACGCGCTCCTCACCCAGACGCTGGTTGAGCATCGAGGCGGCGGCATCAATAAGGTCGAGTTTCTGCTGGAACTTGGCGGCATCGTGATCACGGACGATATAGCGCGCCGTGGCGTGATCGACGGTCGCAGATACACCCTCAAGGTGATAAAAGCCCTCGTAGCCTTCCGTATACTCCGGGCGCTGCACGTAGGGGAGCAACGCGTTGAAGTCGCAGAACAGATTGCCTGCGTTGACCATACGGCCCTTGGCGTCGCCCGGGTGGATGGACTGGCCCTCAAAGCGGATGGTCGCCTCGGCGGCGTTAAAGCACTCCCACTCCAGCTCGCCGATGGGGCCGCCGTCGACCGTGTAGGCGTACTTGCAGCCAAAGGTATCGATATCCAACAGCTCGGCTCCGTGACCGATCTCCTCGTCAGGGCAGAAGCAAATGCCGAGTGCGGGATGGGGCAGAGAGGGGTCCTGAGCGATACGCGCGACAAGCGACATGATCTCGGCGACGCCTGCCTTGTCGTCCGCGCCCAGCAGCGTGGTGCCATCGCTGCAGACCAGGTCCTCACCCGCGAGGTCGTTCAGGGCGGGAAGCTTGGCGGTACTCATGGCAACGGGCTTACCGTCAACCGTGCCGCAGACCAGGTCGCCGCCTTCGTAGTGTACGATGTGCGGCTTCACGCCGGCGCCCGGTGCAACTTCGGTGGTGTCGAGATGGGCGATCAGGCCAAGGGCGGGCTTGTCCTCAGCGCCCGCACTTGCGGGGATATGCGCGCAGACATAGGCATGCTCGGTCACGTGGACATCTTCCGCACCAAGCTCGCGCAGCTCTTCAGCCAGCACGTTGGCAAGGTCAAACTGAACGACGCTCGAGGGTACCTGGTCGCAGTTTGCATCCTCGGACTGCGTGTTGATCTGGACGTAGCGCAAAAAGCGCTCGAGGACATCGGGGTTCGTGGTGGTGTTTTCCATAAAGACCGCTCCAATCTTGGTCGTCGTGTGCAACAAGAACTCTAGCACGGTATGCCACGGCATACCGCGACGCTTGGATGGGGTAGAATCAGCCATTGAATGCAGAAGGGACGGAAGATCATGGATACGACAAATAGCTCGCGCGAACTACATCTGACGGTGGCGAACGAAGACTACTTGGAGTGCATGGTTCGCATTGAAAGCGAAGAGGGGGAAACCAACGGCGTGCGATCGGTCGACATCGCGCAGCGCCTTGGCGTCTCCAAGGCATCGGTCAATAAAGCGGTTTCGGCGCTCAAGGCATCCGAGCTTGTCGAGCAATCGCACTACGGCAAGGTAGTCCTGACCGATCGCGGCCGCGAGGTTGGCACGGCTATCTGGTACCGTCATCGCCTCGTCCGCACGTTTTTGGTTCAGGAGCTCGGTGTCGAATTTGAGCGAGCCGATTCCGAGGCCTGCATGATGGAGCATGCGCTATCCGAGGACACGATGAACCGCTGGCTCGCCTATCTCGAAAAGCAGGGAATCAGCGTCGAGGAATAGCGGGATATATATGGATACGAGTTATTACAACCGCTTTGGTGCCGAGGAACTTACGCGCCGCTTGTCGAGCGAGACCTTGTTGGCGCAGGGCCCCATGGGCAGTGTTCTGTTGAGTGAGTACGACGCCGCCGATATTCCACCGGCGTTTTGGAATCTGGCAGAGCCGCAGACCGTTTCTCGTATCCATCGCTTGTATGTCGCCGCCGGCGCGCAGGTACTCATTACCAATACCTTTCAGGCATCAAGCTATGCCCTCAAGCACGACCAGATTGCGCCGTCCGTGGCGGAGGTCAATCGCGGGGCCGTCGACGATGCCCGCCAGGCGCACCCTCAGCTGCTGCTGGGCTCGATGGGTCCGATCGGTATTGAGTGGTTTGCCGAGGACTCGGCCGAGTTTCGTGAGATCCGAGGCATTGCGCGCGAACAGGCGCACGCCTTGCTCAATGCTGGTGTTGACGGTCTGCTGATCGAGACGGTGACGTCTATCCGTAATTTGCAGCCCATGCTTGCCGGCGCCCGAGATGCCGCCGACGGCATGCCTGTTCTGGTGAGTTTTGTCGTTGACGATAAGGGCGACCTGTTGGGCGATGGCCTCAACATCGAGGCGGCCGTTTTGTACGCCGAAAAACACGGCGCAAACTCGGTTGGTGTTAATTGCTGTTCGCTTGCGGCCGCGAACGCGGCGGTGCCCAGGATGGTTGCATCGGCGACTACTCCCGTCACGGTGCGTCCCAACGTGGGCGATCCGGTCCAGACTCAGGATGGCCCCGTATGGCACGAGAACCCCGAAGCTTTCGCGCGCGCATGCATCGAATGGAGACATGCCGGTGCCGCAATGGTGGGCAGTTGCTGTGGAACCACGGCAATCACTACGGCAGCGATGGCCGAGGCGCTCGATATATAAAGGGCAAAACCGCTCCATACGGGGCGGTTTTTTTATTGCCTGCATGTCCTCGGCAGCATTTGCCCAAATGGTGAATGCTGGTGCCGGCAGGTTGCCGAGCGTGTATCGCGGGTATACCTCATGCGTACCATGATCCAAACACTGTGAGGTGTCTGCGCGTGTGCGCGATAATTCATTTTGGAACTGACGGTTGGCGCGCTCGCGTCGATGAGGACTTCACTGCCGATAACGTTGCCCGTATCGCCGATGCCGTCGGCGAGTTGTGGCAAAAGACCAATCCGGGCAAAACGGTATATATAGGGTTCGACACTCGGCCCCTGGCGCGCGAGTTCGCTGAGCTTGCGGCGGGTGTGCTAGCAGCGCACGGGCTAGACGCCGTGCTCGCTTCGCGACCTGTTCCGACCCCTGCCCTTACGTGGGCGGCGGCTTATGACGGTGAGGCGTGCGGCGCGCTCATGGTGACGGGGTCCCATCATCCGCAGGGTTATCTGTGTCTCAAGATTCGCATGGGTGACGGCTCGACCGCCAACCAGGATGTCATCGAAGAGCTCGAAGAGACCATGGCTCCCGAGCCAATGGGGATCGAGGGGCAATATCGCACCGCGGATATCATTCCTGACTATATGCAAGCGGTGGCATCGTTTGTCGATGCCGAAGCCATCCGCGCCGCGCACCTGCGCGTGGTTGTTGACCCCATGGGCGGCGCAGCCCAGGGCTATCTAGCCGACTTGCTGCGCGAGCTTGGCGTTGAGGTGCACGAGATTCACGCCGGGCAGGCGCCTGACCAAGAAGATATCTGCCCCGACCCCGTTGAGCCGTGGGTGGACGCTTGCGAGCATACGGTTATCGAGGACGGAGCTTGCGCTGGCCTGGTGACCGACGGCGACGCCGACCGTATCGGCGCGGTTGACGAGCGCGGCAGATATATACATCCGCATCAGATCATGGCGCTCGTTTTGGGCGACTTGGTTCAATTTCGTAATTTGGAGGGACGCGTCGTCGTCAATCTTTCGTGCTCGACGCTCGTGCGTCGCATTGCCGAGGCGCTTGGCTGCCGCGTGACCGTCAAACCAGTCGGTTTCAAATATATAGCGGCAGAGATGAAGAAGGGTGGCGTCCTCATAGGCGGCGAGGAAGCCGGTGGTATCGGCATCGCCGCGCATATGCCCGAGCGCGATGGAATCCTCGCCTGTCTGATTCTGTGTGAGCTTATGGCAAAGACGGACGCGCCTTTGGGCGTTCTGGTCGACCAACTCGAGGACAGTTTTGGTAAGACGAGTTACGGTCGACGCGATTTGCGCCTTGAGGCCGAAGATGCCGAAACGTTACGAACCCTGCTGCCGGGCGTAAACCCCAAGTCGATTTGTGGCAAGGTGCCGCAAAACGTTAGTCATATGGATGGCTTGCGTTTAGCATTCGAGGATGACACGTGGCTGCTGGTCCGTCCTAGCGGGACCGAACCAGTGGTGCGCGTCTACGCCGAGGGGTTCTCGGTGGAAGAACGTGATGAGTTGCTCGATGCTGGCTGTGCTTTAGCTAGGGGAACGTATCCGCTTTAACCATGAGACTGCCTTATATAAAGAGATGCTCGGTGAGCGGTAGTTAACGGCTGGCAAACGTTAGTCGGATCCCAAATTGTGTAGGAAATGTGTACACCCAGATTCCCGCCCACGGGGCCCCTCCGGTCTGGCAATATATCTCCTTGCCGCGCGGCCCGGTCGGACCGGACCAGCCGCCAGGCGTGCACCTTGAGAACCGGATACTGCGAGGATGGACACATTCAG
>CAJMNK010000103.1 GCA_905214905.1 uncultured bacterium
CTCCGAAGGAGCAGGACAAGGCGCCACACATGGTCGAGGACGTTCTGAAAACCAAGCCCGGCCCCCGCCGGACAGGTCAACCGCTACTCGCAGAGCAGCTTAGCGATCTGGACGGCGTTGGTTGCCGCGCCCTTACGGATTTGGTCGCCGCAGCACCAGAAGGTGATACCGCGCACGGCCTCGGGGTTCGAGATGTCGCGACGCACGCGGCCGACCCAAATCAGGTCCTGGTCGGACGTATCCATCGGCATGGGGAAGCGATCGTGCGCATCCTCGGCGCTCATATCGTCAACCAGCTTCACGCCCGGAGCGGCAGCCAGCGCAGCACGGGCCTCCTCAACCGTAATGTCGCGCTCAAACTCGAGCGTAATGCTCTCGGAGTGCGAACGCAGCACGGGCACGCGCACGCAGGTGCAGTTCACGCGCAGCTCGGGCAGATGCATGATCTTGCGGCCCTCGTTTTGCAGCTTCATCTCCTCGGAGGTAAAGCCTTCCTCCTTGACACCGCCGATCTGCGGAATCAGGTTGCTCGCCAGCTGGGCGGCAAACGCGCGCGGCTCGGGAATCTCCTCGCCACGGCCCAGGGCGGCAAGCTGAGCCTCGAGCTCGGCCATACCGGGAGCGCCAGCGCCCGAAGCTGCCTGATACGTGGACACGATCATACGCTTCACGCCAGCAAGCTGGTGCAGCGGCCACGTGGGAACCAGGCCGATGATGGTCGCGCAGTTGGGATTGGCGATAAGGCCGTGATGCCACTTGATGTCGTCGGCATTGATCTCGGGCACGACCAGCGGCACCTCGGGATCCATGCGGAAGGCGTGGCTGTTGTCGACCACGACGGCGCCGCGCTTGACGGCCTCGGGCAGTAGCTCCTTCGCAATATCGTCGCCGGCGGCGCCGAGCACGATGTCGCAGCCCTCAAAGGCCTCGGGGCAAGCCTCCTCAATCACAACCTGCTCGCCGCGGAACTCGACGGTCTTGCCCGCAGAGCGCGCGCTCGCTAGCAGCTTGAGCTTGCCGACCGGAAACTCCTGCTCGTTCAGGCACTCGAGCATCTGGGTGCCCACGGCTCCCGTCGCGCCCAAAATAGCAACCGTGTACTGTTTCATGCTTCCCCCTTTAAAGGCTGTGGCTTTTGCCCGCACGCCGAGCAGGCCGATTATTGTTGCCAGTGTATACAAGAACAGGGCGGGCACGAAACCCGCCCCGTCGAAACGAAACCGAAACGAAACGCCCCGCCGTAGTTTTTGAGGCAAGTCCCAAAAATCTACTGGGATAGCAGCTACTTGTGGAGCGCGGCCGGGGCGGGATCGACCGGCACGGGAGCCTCCAGGTCGGAGACCTTCACAATGCCGTTCTCGTCGGAGAAGGCGCGGTAAATGGTCCGAATCGCCAGATCGAAGTCCTTCTCCTCTACGCCGATAATGATGTTGATCTCGTCGCAGCTCTGCGAAATCATACGTACGCTCACGCCGGCCTGACCAAGCATGCCAAACAGATGGCCCGAGATACCTGCGCGGCCGCGAAGGTTACGGCCGACGGTCGCGATGAGCGCCAAACCCTCGACAACCTCGATCTCGAGCGGCTCGACCTCCTGCTGGATGTCACCCACGAGTGAGTACAGCGAATCGTGCACATCCTGCTCCTGCACCACGGCGCCAAAGCGGTCGACGCCGGTGGGCATGTGCTCAACGGAAACGTCATAGCGTTCGAACACCGAAAGTGCACGGCGCATAAAGCCGACACGGGGCTTGGTGCGGTCGCGGGCAACGTTGATGGCGACAAAGCCGCGCTTGCCGGTCACGCCGGTAATGATAGGCTCCGCCTCACCCTCGTCAGCCGTCTCGCTAATGATGGTGCCGGGGTCCTGCGGCGCATTGGTGTTCTTGATGACCAGCGGAATGCCTGCCTCGCGCACGGGGAACACGGCCTCCTCGTGCAGGACGCTTGCACCCATGTACGAAAGCTCGCGCAGCTCCTCGTAGGTAACGCGCGCAATGGGCTGAGCCTCGGGAACAATACGCGGATCGGCAGAATAGAAGCCCGAAACGTCGGTCCAGTTCTCGTACAGGTCGGCACCAAGGCACTTGGCCAGAATCGAGCCGGAAATATCGCCGCCGCCACGGTCGAGCAGCTTGATCTGCCCCTCACGCGTCGCGCCGTAGAAACCGGGCATAACAAAGCCGCCCTGCTGGCCGTACTCCTGCACCAGCTCGGCGGTGCGGTTCATGCTGAGCGTACCGTCATGATGGAACGCCACGACCGTCGCGGCATCCAGGAACGGCAGGCCCAGGTACTCGGCCATCAGGCGAGCGGTAAAGTACTCGCCGCGGCTTACGAGCTCCTCAGTAGAGTAGCCACCGGAGCGAGCACGCTCGGCAAAGGCCGCAAACTCTTCGCGGATGGGATAGGTGAGCCCCAGCTCGTCAGCGATATCAAAATAGCGCTGGCCGATGTCCTCGAGCAGCTCCTCGCACGACACGTGGTACTTGACGTGCGCGTTGACCAAGTAGAGCAGATCGGTCACCTTGGTGTCGCCCTTAAAACGGCGACCGCAGGCAGAAACCACCACAAAACGGCGGGCCGGATCGGCATCGACGATGGCCTTGATCTTCTTAAAGTGTTCGGCGTCGGCGACCGACGAGCCGCCAAACTTGGCAATCTTAATCATGGGCTGGAGGTTACCTTTCTAAAAAGCCTCTGCGAACCTATTTTGCGCGCTCTGATACCATGGTTTCACCGATTGGGACCAAGGCATCCGAGGAGCAGTGTTATATGGGAACTTATCATAGTACACGAGGACGCACTTTATCGTGCTCAAGTAAGGTGGCAATCCGTACCGGCATCGCTCCCGACGGGGGTTTGTTTGTCTCGGACGAGCTCGGCACCCAGCAGGTCGATATCAGCTCGCTTGCAGATAAATCGTACTTTGAAATCGCTCAAGATGTGTTGGGAATGTTACTGAATGATTACACGACCGAAGAAATTTCGGCCTGTGTGAATGAGGCATACCGCGGCACGTTCGCGAGCGAAGAGGTCACGCCGCTCGTCAAACTCGACGCCGCACCGGGCGCTGACGTCCCTCAAACCTATGTGATGGAGCTCTTTGGCGGCCCCACAAGCGCCTTCAAGGACGTCGCCCTGCAGATGCTCCCCCGTCTGATGGCCCGCACTTCCGCCAAGGACGGCGGCGCCGAGCGCATCATGATCGTCACCGCCACGTCGGGCGACACGGGCAAGGCAGCACTCGCCGGCTTTGCCGACGCCCCGGGCACGGGCATCACCGTCTTTTATCCCGAAGGCAAAGTCAGCCGCGTGCAGAATCTGCAGATGTCCACGCAGGAGGGCGATAACGTCGCCGTCTGCGGCATCCGCGGCAACTTCGACGATGCCCAGAGTGCCGTCAAGCGCATCTTTGCCGATAAAGAGCTTGCCAAGCGCCTGGAAGCCGCCGGCACTGTGCTTTCGAGCGCCAACTCCATCAACGTCGGCCGCCTGGTGCCGCAGGTCGTCTACTACTTTGCCGCCTATGCACAGCTGCTGCGCGCCGGACGCCTGGAGGCAGGCGACGCCGTTGAGTTCTGCGTACCGACCGGCAACTTTGGCGATATCCTGGCCGGCTACTATGCCAAGCGCATGGGTCTGCCCGTCGCCAAGCTCATCGTCGCGAGCGACAAGAACAACGTGCTTGCCGACTTCCTGACCACCGGCGTCTACGACCGCAACCGTCCGTTCTTCACGACCATCTCGCCGTCGATGGACATCCTCATCAGCTCCAACCTGGAGCGCATGCTGTACTTCCTGTCCGACGGCGACTGCGAGCTCGTTGCCGGCCTTATGGAGCAGCTTGCCCAGACCGGCCGCTACGAGGTGCCCGCCGAGCTGCTGGCCAAGATTCAGGGCGTCTTTGGCTGCGGCTGGGCCAGCGAGAACGAGGTTCGCGCCGCCATCAAGAGCTGTTGGGATGCAAACGGCTATATGATCGACCCGCACACCGCTTGCGGCTATCACGTCTTTGAAAAGGTCACTCCCGTCGAGGGCGCCAAGGCCCGCGTGCTGCTTTCGACCGCCAGCCCCTACAAGTTCCCGCGCGCCTGCTGCGACGCCCTGGGCCTCGACGTTCCCGAGGACGACTTTGAGGCTATGCGCGTGCTCGAGCAGGCAACCAATACGGTCGCCCCGACCCAGCTTGCCGAGCTCGAGTCCAAGCCCGTCCGCTTTGAAGACGTCTGCGACGTCGATGAGATGGCAAGCTACGTCGAGTCTGCAGCAAAACGAATGAGCACCAACTAAACCCCTTAT
>CAJMNK010000104.1 GCA_905214905.1 uncultured bacterium
GGCTTGGTGTCGATGCCCAGCGCCTTGGCCTCGCGCACCAGGTCGCTCTGGGGGTCGACAAACTTGAGCTTGCCGGCGACCTCCTCGAGCGGCATGTGGCACATCTTGCCGTCACGCAGGGCAATCATGTAGCCAAACTCGCCGCGTAGGCACCCCAGTGCCGCCTCGACGCCGCACTGGGTCGCAAAGATGCGGTCCTGGGCGTCGGGTTGGCCGCCGCGCTGCGTGTGGCCGGGGATGGCGACGCGGGCCTCGCGACCAGTCTTGGCCTCGATCTCCTTGGCGATGTCGTAGACGATCGACGGACTCGTGCGCTCGGCGAGCTTTTTCTTGTACTCCTTCTTGGGCAGCGCCGCGTCCTCCTTGGAGATAGCGCCCTCGGCGACGGCTACGATGGTAAAGCGGCTGCCGGTCTCCATGCGATGCTCGATGGTCTTGATGACGTTGTCCATGTCGTAGGGGATCTCGGGAATCAAGATGACGTCCGCGCCGCCCGCGACGCCGGCATACAGCGGAATCCAACCGACCTTGTGGCCCATGATCTCGATGACAAACACGCGGCCGTGACTCGAGGCAGTGGTGTGGATGTCGTCGATGCACTTGGTGGCGACGTCGATGGCGCTCGTAAAGCCAAAGGTCATCTCGGTGCCCCAGGTGTCGTTGTCGATGGTCTTGGGCAGGGCGATAACGTTGAGGCCCTCTTCGCGCAGGCGGTTGGCAGTCTTGGTGGAGCCGTTGCCGCCCAGCATAAACAGGCAGTCGAGCTGCAGCTTGTGATAGGTGTGGACCATCGCCGGCACCTTCTCGACGCCATCGGCCTCGGGAATATCCAGACGCTTGAACGGCGTG
Organism: uncultured bacterium; assembly: GCA_905214905.1. Classification (GTDB taxonomy): domain Bacteria; phylum Actinomycetota; class Coriobacteriia; order Coriobacteriales; family Coriobacteriaceae; genus Collinsella. The sequence continues at coordinate 850 of CAJMNK010000104.1, forward strand.
CGGCTCGTGCCCAAGATGGTGCCGCCGCGGGTGAGGATGCCGCTAAAATCGGCGGGCGACATGACGCGGAACCTGCTGTAGATAAGGCCCTGGTAGCCGTCCTCAAAACCATAGATCTCGATAGGCTCTTCGCTATTGGTCATGAGTGTTTTGACGATGCCACGCATGGTGGCGTTGAGCGCCTGGCAGTCGCCGCCACTGGTAAGAAGACCGATCCTGAGCATGATGAATCCTTCCGGGCAAGTTATAACATGCGCATAAGTTTACCCCCGCACACTGTTGATACAGGGGTAAAACGTGTTAGCTCAAATGTATAGAAATGTAAGCAGCGTCAGGCGAGCGTAAGGACGACGGGCCTGGCTCCTTACAACGCGAAGGCGTCGACGTCGCCCCAATGGCGGCGCAGCGTGATGGCGGCAGCGGGCTCGGTGTTGTCAAAGACGACCGACCACTGCGTGTTGCTGGTGATGTCTTCCGGATTGGGCTCTTGCGCTGCAGCGCGTAGGGCCTTCCAAGCGACTGCCTCGTCTTGGGCGCCGACATGGACGTCAAGGACATCGGCGATTGCGACGGCGCGCTCTTTACCATGGCCCAGCTCGCCATTCTTTTGGTTGGGCAGCACTTCGTCGCCATAGCAGGCGTAGAAGTTCGTAACCTGGCGTACAGGAGTCGCTTTGAAAGCGCGGTCCGGATCGCGCGGATCCCACTCTACTACGCGCGCGTCACCGGCGGCGTCGTTGATAAAGAAGTGGTAATCGCGTCCTGCCATGGCGTGCATGTCGTAGGCGGAAAGCAGGTCGACAGCTTCTTGCGTGGTGGCGGCACGGTCGAGCACCAGACGGATGGCGAGCGAGGTATTGATGACGGGGCGCTGCGTGTCCTGGTCACAGGGTTTGGAATCCAGGGTGAGCACGGCAATGGACACGCCACATTCGTTGACGCCGTCGAGCTGGGCAAACGGGCCCATGAGTGCGGCGGCGCGTCCGGCGACGGAGTCAAGCGGAGTGTTATCGCCCAGGTTGTTAAGGGCGGCAAACCCGATGGAGGCATAGCCGCCGCGTGGGTGATTGCGCACCAGCAGCGCCGAGGTGTCGTCCTTAAAGTCGTAATTGCGACCGGTACGCACGCGGCCTTCGGCATCTACGGCGACAAAAGCGCTGCAGGCAAACTGGGGCGCCTGGACATGTGCCGGCACACCGGGCAGCACCTGCGCCACCACGGCATTGATGTAGGCCTGGTCGTCGCGCACACCAGCGGCGATGATGCGATCAAGATCGTAGTCGTAAGCGATGTCGATTGCGTACAGGTCATAGCCATCCGCATAGTCGGTCAAGCGTTTGAGCGACGCGACGGACTTGATTTGCTTGTGATAAACGATACCGGTGGCAGCGGCAAGGCCGACGGCGGCTCCCGCGACACCGCAGGCGATGGCAATGTTACGTGGCTTCATGACGGCTCCTTTCGTCCTGTTAGCGTAATTGTCGCAAAAGGAGTGCGGGCATGATGGCTCAACTTGGCGAGCGGCGCGGGATTAAACATGGAATGAAAGGCACGGCACTGGCGCGGCGGGGTATGCTGGAGGGGACCATCAACCCAGCGAAAGGGGAGAGCATGACGGATCAGGAAACGCCCGAGCGCGCGCATGCGACGGCCGATGATATCGAGGCCGCCAACGACCTTATCGACTTTATCGAGGCATGCCCCAGCATGTTCCATACGGCGGCGACCATTATGGCCGAGCTCGACGAGGCGGGCTTTACCTACCTGCCCGAGAATGCGGCGTGGGATATCGAACCGGGCGGGCGTTATTACACGCAGCGCAACACCTCGAGCGTCGTTGCCTTTAAGGTGGGCGAGGACCTGGCCGCGACATGGGGCGAGGACGGCGTTGCCGGTGACTATCATTTTCAGCTGACGGCGTCGCACAGCGACTCGCCGACGTTTAAGGTTAAGGCCGTGCCCGAGCTCGACGGCGCGGGCGAGACGCTGCGCCTGAACACCGAGGCCTACGGCGGCATGATCGACTACACCTGGTTCGACCGTCCGCTGGCACTCGCGGGCCGCGTGCTGGTACGCGAGGGCGATCGCATTGAGAGCCGCCTGCTTGCCACCGAGCGCGAGGTTGCCATCATTCCGAGCCTTGCCATCCATATGAACCGCGGCGTTAACGAGGGCTTTGCGCCCAACCGAGCCGTTGACCTGCGCCCGCTCATCAGCGCTGGTGACCTTAAGCAGGGCGACTTTGACGCCCTGATCGCCGACGAGTTGGATGTTGAGCCCGAGCAGATCCTGGGTCGCGACCTGTTCCTGGTCAACCGCCAGGATGCGCGCATTTGGGGCTGGGCCGACGAGTTTATCTCGACGCCCAAGCTCGACGACCTGGCCTGCGCCTACACCTCGCTGCAGGCATTTTTGGGTGCCGAGAATGCGCACGACGTTTCGGTCTTCTGCTGCTTTGATAACGAGGAGGTTGGCTCCGAGACCAAGCAAGGCGCCATGTCGACGTTCTTGGCCGATGCGCTGCGCCGCATTAACGGCTCGCTGGGCTTCGACGACGAGTCGTACCACCGTGCGCTTGCCGCCTCGATGCTTGTGAGCTGCGACAACGCGCATGCCGTGCACCCCAACCACGCCGAGAAGTGCGATGCCCGCAACCAGGTCGTGCTCAACGGCGGTATTGTCATCAAGGAAGCCGCCAACCAGCACTACTGCACCGATGCCTTTAGCCGCGCGGTGTTCCAGGCCATCTGCGATGACGCCGACGTGCCCACGCAGGCCTTTGCCAACAAGAGCGATATGGCGGGTGGCTCCACGCTCGGCAACTTGTCGAACATGCAGGCGAGCATGCACGCCGTGGACGTGGGCCTGCCGCAGCTGGCCATGCACTCGAGCTACGAGACCGGCGGCGTGCGCGACGTGATGTACGCCATCCGTGCCCTCACCGCCTTCTACGAGCGCAACCTAACCATCAACGGTGCCGAAAGCGTGGAACTCTAAATGCGAGCCGAAGAAATGAAGGCCGAGCGTGGGGCTCAGCTTATTAATCGGGGTTTACAGCTGTTCGTCGCCGCTTGCCATGAGTCAGGGGTCGACGTGTCCAAGGCGCGACCAACGAGTGCTGAAGAACTCAAGCGTAACGCCTATTCGGACCGCTATGACGAGGAGACGGACTGGCTCTAATAAGCGAAGTGTCGAAAACGCTAGATGTATGTTTGATATCACTTTGGCGAGAGTGTCGCATACAGAACTACCGGTATAGCGCAAGCCAACCTGACTTCATTGCGCCAAACCTACCAAAAAGGGACAGGTTCATTTTGGCAGGTTTTACCTGGACAAATGCCGCAATGCCAACAGCTGGACAGAATTGTTAACACACCGCGGGTTGAGCAAACGTCAGCGAGCGACGTCCAGAGCGAACAAGTTGGCATGAAAAAGGCAAGGCATAGAC
>CAJMNK010000105.1 GCA_905214905.1 uncultured bacterium
ATTTCACCGCAACTCAGAATCAGTCGGGGGTGCGGATTACGCGGATGAAGTTGCCAATCAAGGGTGCGGATTACGCAAATTTACACTTGACGTTCATCTCGGGTGGGCCTATAAATACATGTGATGGGTTGTTATCCCTTTGGGGAGCATGGCCATCCGGATTCCGTTCGTTATTCAATTGCACATATATTCGGGTGTCACTTTAGGGCATGACCGTAGGCAAGTAGGGTGCTGCTTTCTGCCGAGGTCATGCCCTTTTTGTTCAGCTCCGAATGAGTGCCCTATCATCAAGAGAGGAGGTGCATCGATATGCTGGCGATCAGAAAGCTCAACAATAACGCCGTGATTTGTCGAGATAGTCGCGGTCGCGAGGTCGTGGCGCTCGGCAAGGGTGTCGGCTTCGGTGGTGACTTCCCCCGGGAGCTCGCGATGGACCATATCGAGCGCACGTTCTATAGCATCGATGCCGAGGGGCAGCGTATCATGCAGGATCTTCCTGCCGATGTGGTGCTGTTTACGGCAAAGATCATGGATATTGTAGAGAACGAGCTGCCTTACGAACTCAGTCCCAACGCCGTGCTCATCATGGCCGACCATATCGCCTTTGCGATTGCGCGGCAGAGGAAGGGCATTCGTTTTGATATGCCCCTTACCTATGATGTGCAGCAGCTTTATCCGCTGGAATACAAAATCGGCCGCTACATTACCGCGCGCGTGCGGCAGGAGTTGGGCGTCGAGCTGCCGCGCGAAGAGGTGGCAAGCATCGCCATGAATTTGGTCAATGCAAAGACTGGGGCAGAGGTTACTGTGGCAAGCGATCGCGCCCAATCGTTTGAGCGCCTGCTCAACGATGTCACTGATATCGTCGAGTACGATTTCCGTACCATCATCGATCGGGAGTCTTTTGAGTTCTCACGGTTTGCGACACACGTGCAGTATCTGTTCAAGCGTATCAAGGGTAACGATAGCCTCAGCAGCGCCAATTTGCCGCTTTATGCGAATTCGCGCGAGGAGTTTCCCGAGCTTGCGCAATGCATCGACCACATCTGTACCTATATGAAGCGGGAATGGCATACGGAGCTCACCGACGAGGAGAAGCTTTACTTCATGCTCCATGTCAACCGTATCTGTACGAAGGCGGAATCCGGCACAGCCGGACGCTGACAACCCAGGCCAGAAGGATTGTAACCTGTGTTAGGGCAGGGCATGACCTCCGAAAGTACGAGAACCATCTCGTGCCACGACGATTCGTGGCGTAAAAGGAGGAATGATGACTAACTATCAAAAACTCGCCCAAAGAATCATCGAAGAGGTGGGCGGCAAGGCGAATGTTTCAAGCGCGACGCATTGCATGACGCGTCTGCGCCTCGTTCTTAAGGACGAGGGGCTTGCAGATGACGCCAAGCTCAATGCGATTCCCGAAGTGATTAGCGTGGTGCACGCTGGCGGCCAGGTGCAGCTCGTAATCGGGCCGACCGTCGACAAGGTCTACGACGCGGTATGCAGGGAAGGCGGCTTTGAAGTCCAGACGGCGATTGATGAAGATCTGGACGCAGCAGAGAGGCTTCCCTGGAAGGAGCGGTTCGCTCCGAAGCGCATCGGCAATCTGATTCTCGATGCGGTGAGCGGCTCTATCGCTCCCATTCTGCCCGTGTTCTGCATCGCGGGTATCTTCCGCATGTTCACCATTTTGCTTGGTCCGGAAGGCGCGGGCCTTCTAGCCGCGGAGGGCAGCATGTACCGGCTCTTCACCTTGGTGGGAGACGCGGCATATTACTTCCTGCCGATCTTCGGTGCCTATGCGGCGGCCAAGAAGTTCCAGACGAGTCCTGTGCTCGCGCTCATGACGGCTGCTATTATGATTCATCCGAGCATGCTCGCTATCGTCGAGGAGGGCGCTCCGTTCGACGTCTACGGCATCCCCATGACGCTGGTGAATTACACACAGTCGGTGCTTCCCATCATCCTCATCGTGTGGATTCAGTCCTACGTAGAGGGGCTTATCAAGAAGCATTGCCCTGACATGCTGCGCATCCTCGTGATTCCAGTGGGGACCATGCTCATCATGCTGCCGCTTGCACTCTGCGTCTTCGGCCCCGCCGTCTCCTTCATTATGGGCATCATCGCCGATATCATCATCTGGCTCGGCGCGAACGCCGGTCCGCTGTGCGGTCTGGTGGTCGGTGCGACGTGGAACCTCGTGATCGCTACCGGCATGCATGTGCCGATTCTCACCGCTATGATGCCCGGCTGGCTTGAGGTGGGCTATGACGCCGTGTGCACTCCGGGTACGACGGTGGTTGTTTACGTGACGCTTGCGGTCGCGCTCGCCTACGGCATCCGTGCAAAGGGCAAGGCTAACCGTCAGCTCGGTTGGACTACCTTCGCTACCTATGCGCTCGGCCGCGTATCCGAGCCCATCATTTACGGCATCCTCTTGCGCGATAAGAAGGCGCTCGCTTGGTCGATGATCGGCGGCGCGGCCGGCGGCCTTGCATGCGGTCTGCTCAACGCGCGCATCTTCGTCTTCTCGGGAGTCGGCTTCCCGTGGATGAACGTCATCAAGTTCAGCCAGGACATCATTCCGGGCGCCATCAGCTGCGCGATTGGCTTTGCGGTGACATTCGCCCTCTGCATGGTCTTTGGCTTCGACAATCGCGAATCGGGCGAGAAGGAAGCCGAGGAGGCCCTTGAGGCTTAAGCGCTGCATCTAGAAGGGTGCCTTAGCGCAACGAGTCTCTTCTCGGAACTGGGGCCCCATGAACCCGGACGGGCACCGCTGCATGGTGGTGCCCGTTCGCACTAAAAGCAAGATAAGGAGGACTCCCATGCCATTGCGTTCTGATTTCCTCTGGGGCGGCGCGCTTTCCGCCAACCAGTGTGAGGGTGCCTGGGACGAGGGCGGGCGGGGGCTCGCCAACGCGGATCTTCTGCCGTACGGGCGGGACCGTCTCGCCGTCATCAGGGGTGACGACGTTCCGCTCGAGCCGCTGTCCGACCATTACTACCCGGCCCAACAGGCCATCGATTTCTATCATCATTACCGCGAGGACATCGCGCTCTTCGGCGAGATGGGCTTCAAGGCTCTGCGCCTCTCCATCGCATGGAGCCGTATATTCCCCAACGGGGATGACTCCGAACCCAACGAGCAGGGCCTCGCGTTCTATGAGGATGTGTTTCGCACCTGCCTCGAACAGGGCATCGAGCCGGTGGTGACGCTCAACCACTATGACGTGCCCATGCATCTTGTTACGGCATACGGCGGTTGGCGCAACCGCGCTCTCGTGGGCATGTTTGAGCGCTTCGCTCGCACTGTGTTCGCACGTTACCGCAATCAAGTGCGCTCTTGGCTCACGTTCAACGAGATCAACATCATGACCTCTGCGTGCTTCATGGCGGCAGGCATCGTGTTTGATGAGGGGGAGGACCGCTACGTCTCCGTTCATAACGCGGTGCATCACGTGCTCGTGGCGAGTGCTTGCGCGGTGCGCGCCTGCCATGAGATCATCCCTGGTGCGCAAATCGGCTGCATGCTCAATGCGGGTATTTTCTATCCTGCTACCTGCAACCCTGCCGACGTTAAAACGGCTCAGGACGAGAATCGCAAGCACTACATGTTCACCGACGTGCAGGTGCGCGGCCACTATCCGTGCTACATGCTCACGGAGTATGAGCGTCAAGGGTTCGCGATTCCTTGGGCGGAGGGCGATGAGGAGGTCCTTGCGCAGAATCCGGTGGACTTCGTGGGCTTCTCTTACTACTCGACGCGCGTGGCGCAGGCAAACACCGAGGGGCAGTTCGACTCCAATCTACTCAAGAGTGCCCCCAACCCTTACCTCAAGATGGAGCCATGGGGCAGATTCATCGATCCCGCAGGGCTGCGCATCACCATGAACGACATATACGACCGGTACGAAAAGCCGCTCTTTATCGTGGAGAACGGTCTCGGAGCCCCGGATGAGCCGGATCAGAACGGCTTTGTGGATGATGGATACCGTATCGATTACCTGCGCGAGCACATCCAGGCTATGAAGGACGCCGTCGAAATCGACGGGGTGGACCTCCTGGGCTACACGTGCTGGGGACCGATCGATCTGGTTTCGGTCGCAACGGGCCAGATGCGCAAGCGCTACGGTTTCATTTATGTCGACCTCGATGACGAAGGACACGGCACACGTCGGCGCAGCAAGAAAAGATCGTTCGAGTGGTATCGCAAGGTAATTGCCTCAAACGGC
>CAJMNK010000106.1 GCA_905214905.1 uncultured bacterium
CCTGCGGAATGTTTTGGAAAGTAACCCAAAGCGGCCCGGCTGGGGTCCTGTGTAGTCACCTTTTAGGCGGAACTCTCCTGATGGGTTGAGCGTTCTGGATACTTGCTTGCTACCGTTTATCGCGTATAGCTACCGTTTGCGGAATAAGTAACACTCCTTAATAAACCGTGTAGAATCTCAGATAAGCACGGAGTTTTCCAGGGAGACGCTGTCCTTTGTTGTGTGCAAGGGACGGCGTCTCTTTGGCGCTTAGAGGCCGTTCTGCAGCAGGATGGCGGACGTGCGCCACATATTAAAGAGTCAACGTCGAGATGGGTCGTGATAAGAATGGGCAAGTACGTAATCGTGGTTGAGTCTGGGTCGGATGTGACACCGGAGCTCTGCGAGCGCTACGGCATCGTGCGCGTGCCTATGCATGTCACGATTGGTGACGAGACCGTCGAGGACGGCTCGATCGATCCACTCGAGATTTATTCACGCTGCAACGAGTTTGGCGTGATGCCCAAGACCAGTGGCTGCGCACCTGCGGATTTTGCTCACGTGTACGACCGCATCCATGCCGAGCAGCCCGACGCGACCATCCTGCATCTTGCGTACTCCGAAGTCACGACTTGCTCGCATCAGTCCTCCAAGATTGCAGCTAAGGGTCGCGACTACGTCTTCTCCATGGACACGCGCTTTGTCTCGGTGGGCCAGTCGCTCGTTGTCGTCGAGACTGCCAAATACATCGAGGCTCACCCCGATGCCACCGTCGACGAGATCTTTGCATTTACGAACTCCGTCATGGACCGCGTGCTGCTGGGCTTTGTTCCTACGGACCTTGCCTTCCTTAAGGCGGGCGGTCGCTTGTCCAACGTCGCGTTCCTGGGCGCCCATCTGCTCAAGATTAAGCCCTGCATTGAGGTAACGGGCGGCAAGTTCGTGGCAACCAAGAAGTTCCGCGGCTCTATGCTCAAATGCGCCCGCGCCTTTATTGACCACATGGTTGCCAAGGGCGAGATCGACTACTCGCACATTGGCTTGGCATATTCGGTAGGTCTTTCCGAGGAGCTGCGCGACGACATGGAAGTCTATGCGCACGACCTGGGCTTTAAGGACATTACCTGGACTCAAGTCGGCGGCGTCATCTCGAGCCATTGCGGCCCGACCGCCTTCGGCGCGGTGCTCACGCTCAAGGCGTAACGCCTGGCGTCTATCGATTTCTATTGCCTCGGCGGCGGGCGGGTTGCGACAACCTTCCCGCCGCTTTTGCATGGGGCCAAATAGGACAATCCAATTGACCGCTAAACCGTTTCGCCATCAAGCATATAGGCTAGAATGACTCTGGCATTTATGTAGCTAAAACCAATGAGAGGCAAGGTAGCGGGAATGGCTGAGATGACGCTTGAGGGTGTGGACGCTCGTCCCGAGGACTCTGCGTTTGCCCTGGGCCGCGTACATTCGATTGAGACGATGGGTACGGTCGACGGTCCCGGCATCCGCTTCGTAGTGTTTGTCCAAGGCTGTCCCATGCGCTGCGCGTATTGCCACAATCCCGATACTTGGTCTGTTAACGGCGGCACCATGGTGACCGTCGAGCACCTCATGGACGAGTTCCAGAGTAACCATGAGTTTTACCGCAGCGGCGGAATTACGGTTTCGGGTGGCGAGCCGCTTCTGCAGCCCGAGTTTTTGGCCGACCTGTTCCGTACAATGCACAACAACCCCGATGGCCGCGTGCATACCTGCCTTGACAGCTGCGGATATGCGTTTGACCCCAACCACCCCGAGAAGTTCGATGCCGTTCTCAACGAGACCGACATGGTGCTGCTCGACATTAAGCATGCCGATCCGGTTGAGCATAAAAAGCTGACCGGTTGCGATCCTGCACGTATTCTGGCGTTTGGCGATGAGCTGGCGCGTCGCAGGATCAAGGTCGTTATCCGTCACGTGGTAGTGCCGGGCATTACCGACACGGTGGAGGAGTGCGAGGCGCTCGGTCGTCTGATCGCTCCATGGCACAACGTGGTCGGCCTGGAGATGCTGCCGTATCACACGATGGGTGTCGTCAAGTACGAGCAACTGGGCATTCCCTATAAGCTTGAGGGCGTGCCTCAGATGGATACCGCTCGCATGCCCGAGCTGCGCAATGCCGTTATGACCGGCATGAAAAAGCGCCGTGCGGAGCTCAAAAACACCATCGGCTAGCAAGCCATTTTTGCCCCAAGGGCACTCATTGGGGACAGACTTAAATGAGTGCGCGATGGCATTGCGGGCGAGCATGTTTTGGTGCGCAACAAGGCAGGCTGGATTAGCGAGGATGGTTACTATTCGACATGCGTTGCGGGCCTTATCGGCATCGATGGTCGTACCTATGTCATGAGCGTCATGACATCGATGCCGTGGGGCGACCGCTCGAGTGAGGTTACGGCCGCGATTGCAAAGGCGCTGTTTGATACGCGAGCTGCACTGGCTTAGCGTGTTCGTTTGGCGAGGTCAAACAAAATGCTGGTACCATACCGTGGTTGAGAATTTCGTATAGGTTTGGGGAATGGTATGGCTACCATCGCGATTATCGGTGCGCTCGAAAAAGAGATCATGCAGATTAAGGAAGAGCTGAGCGACGTTTGCGAGGCACGGGAGGCAGGCTTGACCGTTGTGAGCGGCGAGCTCGACGGCCTGACAGTTGTCGCCACAACGGCGGGCATGGGCACGGTGAACGCCGCCGCTGCAACACAGCACCTCATTAGCAAGTATGCTCCGCAGGCTGTTGTGTTTTCGGGCATTGCGGGCGGTTTGAACCCCAAGCTCCATATCGACGACGTGGTCATTGGCAAACGCCTACGCTATCTGGATACCGATACCGCGCTTATCGCCGAGTCCGCACCGGGGCTTGAGGAGTTTGGTTCGACGCCCGCGCTGGTCGATATTGCCGTCGACGTGCTTGCTGAGCGTGGGTTCGTTGACGCTTCGACAAATGCAGTCGCTTCGAACGAGGGCACCAAACAGTTCCTGGTCGGCACGATTGCCACGGGTAACCGCTTTGTGACGGGCGCCGCCATGCGTAACGACGCTATCGAAGCGACGCATGCCGATTGTGTCGGCATGGAGGGCGCGGCGATTGCCCATGTCGCAACCAAAAATGGTGTCGATTGCCTGGTGTTGCGCGCTATCAGCGATAATTGTGACGAGACGTACGATGCAATTTGCGACCGAGAGTTCGATCTGTTCGAGTACGCGCGTGTCGCAAGTAACATCACGCTCGATATCGTCCGCCGCATTGCCGCTGCGCAATAGCGCGCTCTTTTGTAAGAACCTACGACCAAGGAGTGTCCATGGCCGATTCCATTAACTACCAGCTTGCCAAGTTCGTCGCCAGCTACGGCAAGGTTTCGCAGATTCCCGAGTCCACCTGCCCCGAAGTGAGCTTTGTCGGCCGCTCCAATGTGGGCAAGTCGTCGATTATGAACAAGCTCTTTGGCCGCAAGAACCTGGTCAAGGTTTCGAGCACACCGGGCAAGACAAGCAACATCAATTTCTTCGAGGCCGACGACGTGCACTTCGTCGACCTGCCGGGCTATGGTTTCGCCCGTCGTTCTAAGGCCGAGCGCGACCGCTGGGCCGAGCTTATCGGCGACTTTTTCGACTCCGAGCGCAGCTTTAACTTGGTCGTCTCGCTGGTGGACATTCGTCACGACCCCAGCAAGCTCGATCATGACATGATCGACTACCTGCAGGGCAACGAGTTCAACTTTATCGTCTGCCTCACCAAAGCCGACAAGCTCAGCCGCACCCAGCAGGCCCGCCAGGCGGCAGCCATCAAAAAGCAGCTCAACGTCCCGGCCGAAAACGTAATCATCACAAGCTCCCAGACTGGCACCGGCATCGATGAACTCAAGCGCCGCATCGCCGAGGCCTGCCTCTAGTAAGGGTCCCATCCCAGTAAGGGCCCCCACCAATAAAAAGCCAAACCATCAGCCCGGCGCCCCTTCAAAGCGTGGGTCCCTGTAGACATCCTCAGCAAGGTAGGCGCAGGGACGGTCGGGATGTTCCCTCAAAATCATTCCGCAGCGCGAAGGCCCCTTGTCCGTCGCTCCGTAGGAGCAGGACA
>CAJMNK010000107.1 GCA_905214905.1 uncultured bacterium
GCACGTCACACGGCGCGCCGCCCCCGGCTTTTTTGTGCGGGTCGGAAGTCGTTTGTCTCGATCTGTAACATCTAGCCGAGTTTTTCGGGCCTAACTGTTACAGATTGAGATGAACGCGCGGGCCAGTTCCCTCAATCTAAATCTGTAACATCTAGCGGGCTATTTCGCCTCCACCTGTTACAGATCGAGACAAACGAGCGGCCCGAACTTGCAGATCTCGATCTGTAACACGTAACCGAGTATTCCGGCCCTACCTGTTACAGATCGAGACAAACGTTCGAACCAATCCAAACAATCTCAATCTGTAACGTTTGGCCGAGTTTTTCGGTCCCAACCGTTACTGATTGAGACAATTAGATAGTCAAATCCGCGCTTTCCAAGCAGCTATGAAGCACGGCTCTTTCCTTGCTTTCAGTATCACGAACATACTTTCGGTATCATTTCATGTTATTATGATACCGAAAGTATGTTCGTGATACTGAAAGGAGCCACATGCGCCAGTTTGATTACGCCACAGTCCCAGCGGAACTCGAAGCAACCCCAATCACCAATCTCCTTCTCTCGATACGCGAGCATAAAGGCCGACAGCTTGTTCTGAGTCAAGTCAAACCCGAACTTCTATCGTCCCTTATGGAGGAAGCTAAGATCCAAAGCACCCAATCCTCCAACGGACTTGAAGGAATTGTTACCACCCAAAAAAGACTCAAAGCAATCATGGCGTATTCCGCCAAGCCAAGCTCCCGCGCAGAGGAAGAAATCGCTGGATACCGAGATGCGCTGTCGCTTATTCACGAGCAGCACGATTTCATTCCCGTAACGCCATCGGTCATTTTGCAGTTGCATCGTGACCTCATGGCACACACAGCAATCTCGTATGGGGGCCATTGGAAAGATAGCGATAACGAAATCATCTCCATCGACGATCAAGGCAATCGATTTGTGCGCTTTAGGCCGCCTTCGGCCCTGGCAACCCCCGGACTTATCGAAGAAGCCTGTCGGTCCCTCAATGATGCCTTGTCTCGTCAAGTTTGCGACCCCCTCCTTATATCATTGCGCTTCATCTTCGATTTTGTCAGCATTCATCCCTTCAACGATGGCAATGGTAGGATGAGCCGGCTCCTTACAACGCTGCTACTCGAAAAGACTGGATACGACGTTGCGCGTTACATCAGCATCGAACGTCTCATTGAAGACAATAAAGCGCTTTACTACAACGCCCTCGCCGCAAGCTCCACTGGATGGAATGAAAATCAAAACACCGAAGTGCCCTTTATCCGTTTTATGCTCGGAACCATCCTGGCGGCCTACCGACAGCTCGAGCAGCACACCCAGATTGAATCTGGCACTCACCCCATGTCGAAGCAAGAACGTATAGCTGCTCTATTTCAGCAGAGACCCGGCGTCATCAAGAAATCCGACATCCAGTCCAACTGCCCCGATATCAGCGAGATAACCGTTAAACGAACCCTCAGTCAGCTTGTTGGTTGCAGCGCAATCGAGAAAACAGGAGCGGGTCGTTCGACGGGCTACACACTCAAAGACGTCCACGCCCTGGAATTATTCTTGCAATCCGCAATACCCGACGGCAGGTCAGAAATTACAAAAGAGTCCCCAAAGGACAAACTCCTTGAACGCATAAACCGCGCGGAAGATGAAAGCAAAGACGAACTCTACGAAGACTACGGTTCATTCTCAAGGAATATCAAAGCGAAATACGAAGTCTAGCCATACCTCAGAATGGCCTCACCCTTGTTGCCCAAAACTATTTGCGAGTCATTTTCCGCGTCATTGTGAAGCGATAATCCACGCGCCGGCAGAGGGCAGACGTATCGCCTGCAGCGTTAACTAGCAAATGACCTGCGTGTGCTCCTCGATGGCGGCGCGATCTCCATCGGCAATACCCGGTTCGCATACCACGGCGTCCAAATTGTCCAGGCGGCAGAAGGTGTAGAAGTCGCGCTTGCCGATCTTGCTGGAGTCGGCGATCAGATAGCGCGAGTCCGCCTTGCTAAAGGCGAGCTGCTGGATACGACCCTCGTCCATGTTGGACGTAGACACGTCGCCATCCAGAATACCGTTGGCGCCGATAAACGCCGCGTCGATGCCCAGCGCACGCAGGGTATCCTCGGCCGTCGGTCCCACAAAAGCGGCAGTGCGGCGGCGGTACATACCGCCCACGAGGCACAGCTCGCAGTCCTCGCGCTCCTCGAGCAGGTTAAACACCGAAAGCGAATTGGTCACGATACGCAGGCGAAACGCCGGCAGCATCGAGGCCATCTGCTCAACCGTGGTGCCCGTACCCAAAAAGATGGTCGAGCCTTCCTCGATAAGCTCCACAGCGCGGCGTGCGATCTGCAGCTTTTCCTCGGCATGCTTGGTGCGCTTTTCGCTGTGCGAATACTCATGGCGCAACATAGCGTGGGGACGGCCCTGCGCGCTGCGGGCTCCACCGTGCACGCGCTCGATCTCGCCCAGGCTCGCAAGTTCTTCGAGGTCGCGGCGAATCGTCATGTCCGAAACGCCCAGCGCATCCGAAATCTCTTTGACCGAGACCGTGCCCTGCTCCTCGAGCAACTGACGAACCTTGTCCTGACGCTCCGCCTTGATCACGATGAGTCCTCGCTGTTCTATGCGCGCATATCGTTCAAACAATAACGAACAAATTGTATCAGACTCGCGCGTGTTAGAAATGGGCGCCGACGCAGCCCCAATCATCACTTTTTTGAGAAAAATAACCCATGCTTTAGTGGGGTGTAGTGATAATCTCTCCTGTTCGCGCTAAAGTTTGTCGGAATACCTCGATGTTAGGAACCAAATGATCACTTCCGAGCTTTTCGGCACCGCGCCGTGCGGTACCCCCGTTCATCGCTACACCCTCAACGGGCCCGAGATCTGCGTTCGCATTATGGACTATGGCGCCACCGTGCTGGGTATCGATGTGCCCGACATTCCCGGCAACGTGCGCGATGTGGTGCTGGGCTTCGATAAGCTCGAGGATTACTTTGACAACCCCGCCTGCTTTGGCGCGACCATCGGTCCCGTGGCAAACCGCACCGCGGGTGCCACGATCACCATCGACGGCACAGACTGGCATATGTCCGCCAACGAGGGCGCCAACAACCTGCACAGCGATCTTGAGCACGGCCTGCATAAGCGCGTGTGGGATGTTGAGCTCGACGAGGTCCACAATGCCGTGCGCATGACCACCTCGCTTGAGGACGGCCAGCTGGGCCTACCCGGCAACCGCACGTTTACGGCCGTGTTTGCCGTTACGCGCACCGGCGCCTTCCGCATCGAGTACGGCTGCGAGAGCGACCGCGCCACCTATGTGTCGATGACCAACCACACCTACTTCAATCTTGCTGGCCACAACGCCGGCATGGACTGCGAGCATTTCTTTGTTGCCAACGCCGCCCACTACCTGCCCATCAACGAGCAGAACATCCCCACCGGCGAGATTGCTCCGGTCGAGGGCACGCCGTTTGACTTCCGCGAGCTGCGTCCCGTCGCGCCTGGCATGGAGGCCGACGATCCGCAGATTAAGCAGGCACGCGGCTACGACCACTGCCTGTGCATCGACGGCTATCAGTACGGCCGCAATCTGCGCCGGGCGCTGCACGTCGAGGAGATGTGGACCGGCCGCGAGCTGGACTACTACACCACCGCCCCGGGCGTGCAGCTCTACACCGGCAACTGGCTGGGCGACGAGCACGCCAAGGACGACGCCAACTATGGCTGGGGCGCCGGCTTTGCCCTCGAGGCCGAGATGTACCCCGACACACCGCACCAGCCGCTGTTCCCGCAGGGCATTGTGGGCCCGGGTCACCCCTACAGCAATGTGATCGAGTACCACTTTATGAGGCACTAAGCCCATAACGCAACATATCGCACAGCAGCGCCCGCCGGCACAC
>CAJMNK010000108.1 GCA_905214905.1 uncultured bacterium
ACCGGGCCGCGCGGCAAGGAGATATATTGCCAGACCGCGAAGCCCTGTGGGACGTCAATTCCACTCTTCACAAGTCCTACACAACATATTGCTTTCTATAGGTAATAGAAAGACTGGTGTGGATCTTCCGCACGTATCAGATGATGACCCTTTGGTTCAGGAATATATAGAGATCGGTCACCTGTAAGTGTTTATCTACCCGCGCTTTTAGCAATGTAGACCAGCGCTTTCGATAAAAAAGAGGGAGCGCCGCGCACAACGCGACACTCCCCTAGCGATTCAAGAGAACCTATTAGGCCTCGAGAGCCTTCTTGGCGATGGTAGCCAGCTCGTTGAAGGACTCGATGTCCTCGTAAGCCATCTGAGCCAGGACCTTGCGGTCGAGCTCGATGCCGGCAACCTTCAGGCCGTGCATGAACTGAGAGTAAGAGATGTCGTTCAGACGAGCAGCAGCGTTGATACGAGTGATCCAGAGAGAACGGATCTCGCGCTTCTTGTTGCGGCGATCACGATACTGATACTGCAGGGAGTGCTGGACCTGCTCTTTAGCATGCTTGTAAGTACGCGAAGCGGCACCGTAGTAACCCTTCGCACGGTGCATAACGGTACGGCGCTTCTTCTTGGCGGCAACAGCGCGCTTAATACGTGCCATGTTCTATCAACTCCTAGACGGTAAAACGAAAAACGGGAACGCGAACTTAGGCGAGACGCGACTTGATGACCTTGCGGTCGGCAGCGGCGATCTCGGTCTCCTGACGGAAGCCACGCTTACGCTTGGTGGACTTCTTGCTCAGGATGTGGCTCTTGAAAGCCTTGGCGCGCATAAGCTTGCCGGTACCAGTCTTGCGGAAACGCTTCTTGGTGCCGCTGTGGGACTTCATCTTAGGCATGAAATACTCCTTAATCGGTTACAGAACACTAGTTACTTGGTATCGCTTGCCGCTTTATCCTCATCGAAGGCGCCCTTAATCGGGGCGAGCAGCATAAGCATGTTACGGCCTTCCATTTTAGGCTTGGACTCGACCGTAGCGTAAGGCTTGAGATCCTCGGCGAGACGCTCGAGAACGTTAAGGCCCTGCTCCGGGTGAGCCATCTCACGGCCGCGGAACATGATGGTGATCTTAACGCGTGCGCCCTTCTTGAGGAAACGCAGAACGTGGCCCTTCTTGGTCTCGTAGTCGCCAACGTCGATCTTGGGTCGGAACTTCATTTCCTTGACCTCGACCTTGGACTGGTTCTTACGAGCAGCCTTGGCCTTCATGGCCTGCTGGTACTTGAACTTACCGTAGTCCATGACCTTGCAGACCGGCGGCTCCGCGTTGGGAGCGATCTCGACCAGGTCGAGACCCTGATCGTCGGCGACGCGCTGGGCATCGCGGATGGCGAACAGGCCGAGCTGAGAGCCATCGACGCCAATCAAACGGCACGAAGATGCAGTGATCTCGTCGTTGATGCGGGTGTCATCAGACTTAGCTATTTTCCCTACCTCCATTCATAAAAAAATAACCCGGCGCTTCTCAGCAACCAGGTCGTACACATAGACATCCTCGATTAAAGGAAGAGAATCTAATTTGTATGACCAGTCAGCTGCTCATTGGCGCCAAAAGGTGGGAACCCTCGGGTTCCTCTTTAGGGCATTGCGGGAACAACGCCTTGCGAATAATAACACGTACCGCGCGTTATCACATTACGTACACGAAAAAGGGAGTCTTGACCCCCTTGAAGCGCAGGTGCATGTATGGTGCCCTCGCCGCGCTCCGCTACAAACAGGCCGCAGGCCTGTTTGCTTAACGCTCCGCGCGCTCACGCGAGTTCGGCACGAAAAAGGGGGCCTTGACCCCCCTTGAACGCTCACTTGCATGTATGGTGCCCGAGGCGAGACTCGAACTCGCACGTTGTTGCCAACGGTGGATTTTGAGTCCACTGCGTCTGCCAATTCCGCCACTCGGGCACATAATGCGTGAGTTAGTTTATCACAGCTTTCTGTAGATTAGTCCGAAAATGGAACTTCGCGCATTTCGATGAGTTCGACCGTGCGGAGCATCTCGCGCTGACGGCATCCGCGACCGTCGACCGAAGCCTCACCCATCTGGTTATCGTAAGGGTCCTCGCGCATGCCGTCGAAAGAGGGCTCAAACTCTGCCTGGAATCGATTGTTGGCCACCATACGCCACGGGTCGAGATTGCCAAAGTAGTGACGGCGGCGCCACTCCTCCCCCATCCTGCGAGCAGAAGATCCAAATGACACGTCGGCGTTGAGCCAACCGGTCTGCGGCGTATAGAACTCTGCCCAGTCGTGCAACCCCACCGAATCGGGCGCAACGTACAGGCCGCTCTGCCAACGGGCAGGCACGCCCGCGATACGGCACATGGTGATAAACGTGAGCGCCATAACGCCGCAATCGCCGCGGAGCGAATGCGCGCAGTCATCGGCAATAGATCCCAAAAGCAAGTACGGCGGCTGATAGCGATAGTCGATATGCTGCGTCAGGTAATCATAGATAGCACGGGCGCGATCGAGCGGATCCTCGAGTCCGTCAACAACACTGGCCGTCAGCTGCTGCAGATACGGCGTGAATGCAATGTGCGGACGGTCCTCGGAAATATCCTCGGGCAGAGGCGCGTCCATACGCGGATGAACCGGAAGTGTGCCACCGTAGACATCACAATAAGCAGCATCGATGTGATAGCGATAGGTCACCGAGAATGAGCGCTCACCCGAAGAAGACCACGAGACGGTACGCGCCGAAGCGTTCGCGGGAGCAACAGCACCCTCCGGCGTCATGTCGAGAATCTCGACCCGAGACTGCTGGCGGCAGGTGGCGGCAACGGGAAGCCAAGCGCGAACGGTCTCCCCCTCTAGAGCGCCGGGGACAGACACAGACGCTTTAAGCGTAATGACGCGAGCCAATCCGTTTTGCGACTCCATCTCCTTGAGCATCTCGTTGCGCAGTGCAATTCCGTCCGTAGGATCGGGACGCATGCCGGGGACCTCTTTGGGATATACGCGAAGCGAATCGAGGAAGTTGTCGAGAACGAACAGCTCGCCATCGATAAAGCGCCAGTCAATACGCTTGCGATTAATCAAGTCGTCAAACTGCTCTTCGGTAAACTCTGGCCACTCCTCGCGAATCATCGCAATAGCCTGATCGCGCGACACAGAAAAATGAAGCGGCGTCTCAAGCATGCGATACCGCTCGGCACGAACGCAGGCAGCAAGCGAGGGATCGGAATCTTGGGCAAGTAGGCGGTCGCAAGCCTCAATAGCCCGCGAAAGATACCCCGCGTCCTTTAAACGCAGAATCTCGGGTGGCAAGCCAACATCTAGAAAACGGAAGTCATCATTGCAAACATCAACAGAGCAACCAACAGGACCCTCGTCAATAACCTTCCCATCCGAAGGCAGTACATTAATAACAGCCATACCAAACTCCAAGTCATTAGAACCCTTGAAGCACATTGTAGCGAGATAAAAAGAAAGCCCCAACAAGGGAGCCATCAACACCGCCGAGCGGTAGTCAAAAAATGAATTCAGCCCAGTAACCCTATGGCGAGTTAACGAAGGAGGCCCCGTTCACCCGGAGCTTTTCCCATTGCGCGACTTCTGGCAAAGCCAGTAGCCATCTTAATTCAGACTCGTAACCCTGCGGCGTTAAACGAAGGAAGCCCCGTCCCCCGGAACTGTTTCCTTGGCGCGACTTCTGGCAAAGCCAGGTGAGCGCAAAGGAAACAGCGTAGGGGGACGGGGCTTCCGGCGGGAAGTTTAGCGACGCTTACGCCTTGTTGACGGAGCCAAACTCCTCCATGAGCTCCTTGGTGCGGGCAACGATGTTGTCGCGACCAGGCTTGAGGAGCTTGCGGGGGTCGAAGCCCTTGCCCTGCTGATCCTTGCCA
>CAJMNK010000109.1 GCA_905214905.1 uncultured bacterium
AACCCGCGACCCCAACCTTGGCAAGGTTGTGCTCTACCAACTGAGCCATGTCCGCATATGTAAAACAAAACGGGCGCCGGAGCGCCCGGATGTTGCCTGGAGGCGAAGCCCGGATTCGAACCGGGGGTAAAGGCTTTGCAGGCCTCTGCCTTACCACTTGGCCACTTCGCCGAAAAAGGACCGCCTAAACGGTCCGGAAATGCAATGGAGCGGACAACGGGGCTCGAACCCGCGACCCCAACCTTGGCAAGGTTGTGCTCTACCAACTGAGCCATGTCCGCTTGCGGGTTATTAATTTACGCGAGTTGTCCAAAAGACGCAAGTACTTTTTTCAAAAAACTTGTCTGCCGCATGTTCTTAGTAGCTAAACGCGCTAAAGCGATTGGCTAGGCACACGATTCCAGCGCTCCGCTAAACAGCTTCACCATCTGCACGCGCGTGCCGGCGCCGTCCGTACGACGAGCAACCTCCACGTTATCGACGAGCATACGCATAAGCTTGATACCACGGCCGCGTTCCTCAGATGCAACCGGCTCGCTCGTTTCATCGATAGAATAGCCGGCACCTCGATCAAGCACCTCAACCACAACGCGATCGCCATAGGCCTGAACCGTCAGGACGCACCCGATACCGCCCGCATGGTCATAGGCATTACCCAGCGCCTCCCCCGACGCCAATGCGACATCGTAGCGCTCGTCACGGCGCAACGGAAGCGATTCAAGGAGTTCGGCGATGCGATGTCGGTAGTACGGAAGATTCTCGATACCCTGACGGACCTCGACGCTCTTACTCCAGCGAGGCAGCTCCCCCACCGGAATAGCGGGAATAGACTCCCGTGCCGGCCCCGCGACATGAAGGATATCGACAAGACGAGCAATCTCCAAAAAGCGAACAACTTCACCTGATGCATTGACGAGCGAAAGCAGGCCTTCTCGCCTCATGAGCTCACGAGCGCGTGTAAGCAGGAATGCCAAGCCCGTCGAATCGATAAAGCTAACAGCCTGACAGTTGATGACGACACGACGCACGCCGCGGCCAATCAAAGCATCCAACCGCCGACGCAGCGCAGGCACCGTGGCGATGTCGATATCACCTGGTGGCGTCAAAACCGCTATGTCATTCCACTCATTCATACGACCATGGTTCCCCAAAAAAGCCCACTCGATGCATTCGTTTCCCCAACCGTACGGATTCAGCCCGCCCAGCGTCGTCTATGAACGACCCCGTAAAAACTCAAGGGACACCAATGCAATGTCATCGTCCAGCGCCGATTCGGTAAATCGGTCAAGCTCGCCCAAGACCTTGCCGCAAATGCCCGACACGCCCTCCCCCGAAACAGAAAGCAGAAGGTCGCGCAAGCGCTGCTCGCCAAAGAACGCTCCGGTGCGGTCGCGGGCCTCAATCGTTCCATCCGTATACATGAAGAGCATGTCGCCGGGGGCGAACGTAAACACGCCTGTCTCGTACACCATGCTCTCAAAGGCACCGATTACGCCCGATTGGCACCCAAGCAGCTCAACCTCTCCCCCACGGGCCTCGCCGCCACCCAGCGGCATCGACTCTGGCCTGATGACCATGGTCGGAGGATGGCCCGCCGAACAATACGTTGCGCGTCCGGCTTTAAGGTCAATCTTGGCGATAAAGGCCGTCACGAACGTCTCGACCCTCGAAAAGCCCATGAGCATGCTGTTAAGGGAGCGTGCCATGCGGGCCGGTCCAGCGCCCTCCCAAGCATATGCCGTCAGGGCCGTCTTGACGAGCGCGGACATCGATGCGGCCTCAATGCCTTTGCCAGACACATCACCCAGAATCATGACGGCGCGGTCGTCGGGAAGACGGATGAGCGTATAGAAATCGCCGCCGACCAACGCCGAGTTCGTGGCCGACAGGTACACCGAATCGGTTGCGATACCCGGAACATCCCCCAGGGAATTTCTCATGCCAATCTGAAGGGTCTGAGCGATATGGCGCTCCTCGCGCTTTTGAGATTCGCCTTCGTAGATCAGTTCAAAGTCATGCGCCAAGTGCACCAAGTAGTCATATTCGAGGTCATCAATCGGCTCTTGGCTACCATCACGAAGCAGCAGCGCGCGCGTAGTCGGGCTCTTCGCAACAGAAGCAGGAACAATCGCGTCGTTACTGTGTTTGCCATCACCCTCAGAGCGCGGGCGCCCCGCCTCGATGCCGGAGTCGACGTAGAGACCTTGACAAGGCAGACCATGCGCCCTAAGCCAGCCTCCCATAGGCATCGATTCGTCAACGCGAGTTATACGGACGTGTTTAAGGTCCTCGGCACTCGTGCCGCCCAAAACAGATGCCTCAAAGCCATCAGGGCCAGCCCCCAGACGTGCCGCCGGCGTTGTCGTGGAAAAGAAAAGCTTCTCGGGATCGTCCGGCAAGGCAACGCGACTGCCGCCTTCAAAATCTATGACGTAGGAATCCAGACTGGCGTCATACTCAACAGGGCAAAAATGGCAGTTAAGCATATTGCAGATCTCGGACGATACCGCTTGGGTAGCCGCGGCGAAATCGTCTAGAAAGGCAAACAACTCATCACGTAAGACATTGAGCGAGCGGCCAAGCTCGGCCGTGCGACGAGAGCGAAGGCTCGATGCCATGCCGACCAGCTGGATAGACAGGTAATCGCAAATGACCTCGAGTACATTAACGTCATAGGCGAGCGGTGCCTGGGGGCGCTTCCAACCAACTTCCAGCACGCCAAGGATCTGCGTACCGTAAAAAACGGGAAGACAGATCTCGCTGCGGTACGGAGGCATATCCTGCACGCGCAGCAGGTGCTTAGAACGATTGTCCAGGTCCATGAACATACCGGAGGCGGCCCTATCGCCCTCAAGGTCCTGTTGAATCGACAAGCGACAGGCACGCGACTCGCGAAGAACATACGTCGGAATGCCAGCGCCATACGGCAAAAACTCGGGCAGGTAGCTATCGTACAGCTCCTTGGAAACACCGCGTAGCTTAAAACCGCCGCTCTCAGAAAAATAGATAGCGGCACCCGAAGCATCGAGCGTTCCTACAAGCTGGTTCAAAACGGTATCAAGTAGGCTGGGCAGCTCATCGGAGCCCACGGTACTCATAATGACCGAGAGCGTTCCAGAGAGGCGCTTGTTCGCCACTCTAAGCTCCGATAACGCACGCTTGAGTTGCCGGTCGTGAGAATACTGTTCCTCGATACTGTGAAGCGCCACCAGGACACGTGGTGCGCGGCGCCCAAAGATGTGTGGAGGCGTTACGGAGCCCGCACGAACCAAGACCGGGATAAAAGAGCCGTCACTCAGCTTGAGCATCAGTTCGTTCTCGGAGCCATCAGTTTCAAATGGCAGACGATGTTCCGTTGCACGTTCAAAAGCGGACGAGTACAGGACGTCTTTAACATCTCCACCGATGACGTCGGCGCGTTCCTCGCACATCAAACCAAGTAAGCGATTATTCACATGCAGAATGGTTCCGTCGAGTTCGCAGATGATGACAGCATCGCTCGTGATCTCGACTAGTTGAGCAACGTCTGCCCACTCGTTGCGTTCAAGCGTTTCCATCGTGGACCCCACCGTCTATCGGTAATAAAAAAGCCTCCTAAGAGGCTTCTAAAATGCGATGGTGTCGGAGGCGGGACTTGAACCCGCATGACCAAAAAGCGGTCACTAGCACCTCAAGCTAGCGCGTCTGCCAATTCCGCCACTCCGACATGCTATGTTGTTGGCTCGCGGTTCGTTTTGTTGGACCCGCGCGTTCAACGAGGAAGATAATAACCTATGATTCGAGAACTGTGCAAGCACTTTTTTGAAAAAAGTTTACGAATTT
>CAJMNK010000110.1 GCA_905214905.1 uncultured bacterium
GTTCGCGGAGCCCACTTCTCAAAACAAAGCAGGCACCCCGGCCCTCGTCCGTGAACTTTTCCGCTGGGCGAGCCATAGACGCCGCGTACCGATAGGGTAAGGCGGCGGCTTGAAATTGGTGCTATATTCAGCTTGAGTTGTTTAATGCTAGTACGGGAGGCTGATATGGGGCTGTTCAAGAAGAAAAACCCGCAGGATGCCTTTGATCCCGATGTGTTTACCATCACGGATACGATTTTGGACCCGCCGCGGTTTACGTTTTTGCCGGCTATCTACCAGGATGCCACGCGCCGCAAGTGGGCCGTGCATCAGCGCGGCGGCGAGCCGAAGATTTTTGACTATGCGGACGTGTTGCAGTGCGAAGTAGCCGAGGCGGGCGATCAGGAGGCCGATGAAGCGGTCTCTAAACAGGAACTTGCCCAGCGTATTCTGGCAAATCCCGCTAAGGCGGCAAAAATGAACGCAGCCAAGCGTAATATGTGTCTTGGTATGGGCGTTGTTGTGGCGGTTCAGACGGGAAAAGACGAGGTTTCCAAACTAGAGATTCCCGTTATGACCGATGAAGTCAAACGCGATTCAAGCCTGTATAAGTCGTATCGGAATGTCGCCGAGAAGATCAAGGCCGAATTTGATGCCATGGGTGGTCTGGCCTAATTTTGGCGACATACGTTTCTGAACGAGGAGTCTGTGCAATGGCAGGCGAATCTTATGCAATTCCCCCCAAAGATCGTGCTGTTGAGGGGATTCTTTGGTATATCCAGCACCATCAGCTTGCCGGCGGCGATCGCCTGCCGGCTGAGCGCGTGCTGTGCGAAGAGATTGGCGTTTCGCGTACGGCGTTGCGCGCCGGTATCACGCGGCTCATCTCGTGTGGAACGCTCGAGAGCCGTCGCGGATCGGGTACGTATGTGTGTCCTCCCAAACCGCTCAATATCTTTCAGGAAACGTATAACTTCTCCGATGCTGTGCGGACTGCCGGCCTGCACCCCTCTTCTCGTCTGGTTTCAACCGGGGCCATCGAGGCGGATGAGGCGCTTGCCGACAAGCTTGGGGTTGCTGTAGGCGCTCCTTTGCTCCGCATGCAGCGTGTTCGACTTATTGAGGGCGAGCCGGCGTCAATCGAGACGGCTCACGTTAACCTGTCCCTGTGCCCCTCGCTTCCCGATCACGATTTTGAGTGTGAGAGCCTTTACGATGTCTTGCTCAAAGAAGGTGGCGTGCGCGTTGAGCATGGACGTGAGCATATCTCCATCTCGCGTTTGAACGCCGAAGAGGCCGAGTTGCTCCAGCAAGAAGAGGGAACGCCGGTGTTCTATGAGAGCACGATAGAATTTGATAAGGATATGCGTTTTGTGGAGCATTGCAAATCGGTGATTTTGCCCACAAAGTTCCGCTTTGCCGATAACGGCGAAAAGAACGGCATGAGGAGCGTGGCAGGTGAACAATGGCTGAAACAGTAGATGCCACCCCGGTTTATATGCGCATTCGACGCCGCATCGAGGAGCGTATCGAGCGCGGTATATATCCCACGGGTTCCATGATTCCGTCCGAAAAAGACCTCGCCGAGGAATTTGGTACGACGCGCTTGACCATCCGAAGCGCTGTCGATGAGCTGGTTCGGCGTGGGCAGATTCGACGCGTCAGCGGAAAGGGCGCGTTTGTGGCACAGAAAGTGCCCGTTGCCTACGAGCGAACGGGAGGCTTTCGCGAATCGGTTCGCGCTTCGGGCGGCGAGCCGTCCGTCCGCATCCTCGCGCGTTCCAAGCGTTATGCGGGTCCATATTATGCCAACCTGTTTGGCATTGCCGAGGACGATTTACTGTATTCGATTCGGCGTTTGAACTGCGTCAACGGCGATCCCGTATCGATTGAGATGGCGTTCATCCCGTGCCTGCTGTTTCCCACAATCGAAGATATTGACGTGTCGGTCTTCAGCTTGTATGAGACCTATGAGATGTTGGGCCGAAAGCCGGTCATGGCACAGGAAAAGCTCGATATCGAAGCGCTGGGCGCGCGAGATGCCGGCCTGCTTGGACTGGAGCAGGGCGATCTTGCCTTGACGCTTGAGTGCGTGAGCTTCGATGCGAGCGGCCAGGCGATCGAGTACGTCAAGTCGTTTAACCGCGGTGATGCGGGTGGATATACCTATACGTACTAGCTGGTTTTTTGCATAACGGGCTGAAAAGCTGACGGAATTTTGATTCGTTGAGCAGACTGCATATACAACCTTACATGGCTCAAAATCGACCGTTCGCCGATGGGGATAAATTAATCGACAAAGAGGTATCAAAAAGCCGTAACCTGTAACTGTGATTGGTATCAAATACTAATGATTTGTTACGAGGTGAGACGATGAAGATGCTCGATTACGTTCAGCTTGCCCATGTGCGTATGGCAGAGAACCTCGAGCGTTCGTCTGAGCTGGTAGCGCAGCTCGTTGATATTTTCCAGTCCGGTTCTTTTGACGCGCTGCGCATCGTTGCTTCGGGTTCGTCGCGCCATGCCGCCGATTGCGCCCGCGATTACCTGCAAGATGCGCTGCAGATGCAGGTGTCCGTTGTGACGCCCGAGGCCTTCGTCGATTTTGAACACACCTATCCGCAGCATGCGCTCAACATTGCCGTTTCGCAGAGCGGCTATTCGACCAATACGATTGCGGCACTCGATTACATGCGCGCGCACGATATGGCTGCAGTTGCGCTCACGGCAAACGTCGAGGCACCCATCAAGGAACACGCTGACATCGTTCTTGACTACGGTGTGGGCGTCGAGTCGGTGGACTTTGTAACTCTGGGCGTCGAGGTTCTCGTTGAGTATCTGGTGCTTTTTGGTATTTACGGCGGTCAGGCGCGCGGAACGGTTGACGCCAAAGGCGTCACCCAGCGTCTTGACGACCTGCGCGAGGCTATCCATGCCAATGCCGTGATGTGCAAGACCGCCGAGGCATATGTCCAAGACCACGTGCTCGAGCTTTCTGAGCACACGCCCGCCATGGTCGTCGGCAACGGCCCCAACTATGGCGTTGCCGAAGAGGCGGCCCTCAAGCTGAGCGAGACCATCAAGATTCCTGCCATGCATCACGAGGGCGAGGAGTTCGTTCACGGTCCCGAGATGCAGATCGTTCCGGGCTATCTGGTGTTTATCGTCGACGATCCACAGGGGTCGGAGCGTCTTGCAAATATCGCCGATGCGCTATCGATCGTTACGACAAAAACGGTGCTGCTCACGGCCCATCCCAAGGGTAGGGCTCACGAGGTTGCGGTGCCTCAGGTGGCTCCGCTGCTCAGCGCAATTCCCAATCTTGTTTTCTTCCAGACGATTGCGGCAATGATTGCCGAACGTCTGAAGTCATGGGACGTGCACCCGTATCTCGATGCCGTCTCCAAGCAAATGGAGGTCAAGGCAGAGGGCTACGAAGAGTCAGTCAATGCGCTTAAGGCCAAAGCGGCCGAGTGTTACGGAATGTAAGCGGGTTTGATGCCCGTTGGCATGGGGGATGTGGAGACAACCCCAGAAAGGAGAGACAAATGAAGGAAACCGAGAAGATCGAGATCATGCATTTCGACCAGGAGGGCTATCTCGAGGACGGCAAGGCGCTCTACGAGACCGGTAAGAAGATGACCGCGCTCGCCGACAAGGTCGCCGAGGAGGGCTACGACGCCGTGTTCCTGATGGGCGTCGGCGGCACCTGGGACGAGCTCA
>CAJMNK010000111.1 GCA_905214905.1 uncultured bacterium
CTGACCGGTGGACGGCACCGAGCCGTACGCTTGAACTTAGAAGGGGGAGGCCTCGCGGCCTCCCCCTTTTTGCGTTATATACACGTTGTACTTTGGGACCTAGTTCCCCCGTATGCGCTCTTACTGTTTGGCTGTATTTTGAGTCCTTCTAGTGTATTTGAGCGATAATTACTCGCATTGGCGTTAGGGAGGGCTTGATGTTTACCGTATTTGTCTTGGGCAATATTGCTTCGGGTAAGTCGACTGCCTGCCGCTATTTCGAATCTCGTGGCGCTATGCTAATCGATCTGGATGAGCTTGCAAAATCGCTGTATGTGCCGGGCTCTGATATCGTCAATGCACTCGCGGATGAATTCGGTTGGGACATTTTGGATGAGGAAGGCGGCATTCGCCGCAGCATCCTCGCTTCTCGAGCTTTCGCTTCTCCTGATTCGGTCGCACGGCTCAATGGCATTGTGCATCCCGTTCTCATTGAACAGCTTTCGCTTAGGATTCTCGATCCGGTTTGTTGTACGGTTTCATCTCCCCGTTACCCCTTTGCGGTGGTCGAGGTTTCTGCTCCGACTGGTTTTGAGGATGCATTTGGCTTGGCTGATGAAATTCTGGTCATTAGCGCCCCTTTGTCAGTTCGTCGCGAGCGCGCTTTTCAACGTGGCATGGAGCCATCCGATTTCGATGCTCGTTCTGCTTGCCAGCCCGAAGAGTCTGCGCTGTGCAATCTCGCTACAACGGTGATTGATAATTCGGCAGCCGATGATTCGCTCTTTGAGCAGCTTGACTCATGGCTTGCATGCCACGGGTTTATAGATACTGCGGATAAGGAGGAGGCCGATGCCTAAGGCACGTTTCTTTACGTGGTATCGCGTGGCGCCACTTGCCGTTGTGTTCGTCTTCGGCCTTATTTCGCTCGTCTACTCGTGTGCTCCTGCCGCTTTCTTTAAGCCGCTGTATCCGATTGACTACGAGGCGTATGTAAAGCAATCCAGTATTTCGCATAATCTGGATCCGTATCTGGTGTGCGCTGTCATTAAGTCGGAATCGAATTGGGATCCCGAGGCCGAGTCGAATCAGGGTGCTCAGGGATTGATGCAGCTGATGCCCGAGACTGCCCAGGACATGATCGCCAAGGGCCTTGTCGACGGAGGGGAGTATTCGGTCGACAATCTTAACGATCCGGCTACGAATATCGAGTTTGGCTGCGCATACCTCTCGTATCTTCTCGCCTATTTCAACGGGTCGACGGATAGTGCCATCGCCGCCTATAACGCCGGTATGGGCAATGTCGACGGATGGGCGCAGCAGAACACGTCACTCCATAATGCGATTACCTTCCCTGAAACTCAGGCTTATCTGATTCGCGTCAATAATGCCTGGGTTCGATATAAGACTCTCTATCCCGATCGGTTCGTATAGGACTAAGCCCACCGCCCGCGTATACTGCAGATGTATGAGTTAGGAGTATCCATGGCGGAATTTGAAGTAGAACGCGTTGGTGGTGAACTTAAGCGCTTTGGCGTTGAGGGCGCTGATGTGCCGTTTAAGGTCGTGTCTCCATACGAGCCCGCTGGTTCCCAGCCTAAGGCCATTGAGTCACTTGTGCGGGGCGTGAGGGACGGAGACCGCTATCAGGTTTTGCTGGGTGTGACTGGTTCGGGTAAGACTTTTACGATGGCCAAAACCATTGAGGCCTTGGGTAAGCCGACCCTTGTCATGGCTCCGAATAAAACGCTTGCCGCTCAGCTTGCGAGCGAGCTCAAAGAGTTCTTTCCCAATAACGCTGTGGTCTACTTCGTCTCGTACTACGACTACTATCAGCCCGAGGCGTATGTGCCGCAAAGCGATACATATATCGAGAAAGACTCCTCGATTAACGAAGAGGTCGAGATGCTGCGCCATCAGGCGACCGCGTCACTGCTCTCTCGACGTGATGTGATCGTTGTCGCATCGGTCTCGTGTATCTATGGCATTGGCTCTCCTGAGGACTATGCGGGTCTGGCTCCAAACGTCGACAAGAAGGTGCCGCTCGAGCGCGATGACTTTATCCATGCGCTTATCGACATTCAATATGATCGCAATGACTATGACCTGGCACGTGGCACGTTCCGCGTGCGCGGCGATGTTGTTGACGTGTATCCGCCTTATGCCGAGCATCCGTTGCGGTTTGAGTTCTTTGGCGACGAGGTCGAGCTGATTGCCGAGATCGATGAGGTCACCGGTGAGATGCTTCGTGAGTACGAGGCCATTCCCGTATGGCCGGCATCGCACTACGTGACCGAGAAGCCGAAGGTCAAGGCGGCTCTGAAATCGATCAGCGAAGAGTGCGAGAAGCGCGTGGCGGAGCTCAAGGCGACCGACAAGTTGCTCGAGGCGCAGCGTCTGCAGCAGCGTACCGATTATGATCTTGAGATGCTCGAGACGATGGGCTTTTGCAACGGCATCGAGAACTACTCGCGTCATCTGGACGGTCGCAAGCCGGGTGAGCCGCCGTTTACCCTAATCGATTACTTTCCCAAGGATATGCTCTGCATCATCGATGAGAGCCATGTGACGGTGCCGCAGATTCGCGGCATGCACGAAGGTGACCGCTCGCGTAAGGTGACGCTGGTGGAACACGGTTTTCGCCTGCCCTCGGCGCTCGATAACCGCCCGCTTCGTTTCGATGAGTTTGAGGCAAGGATCCCCCAGTTTATCTATGTTTCGGCCACGCCGGGCGACTACGAGCTGCGGGTGAGCCAAAACGACGTGGAGCAGATTATTCGTCCGACAGGCCTGCTCGACCCCAAGATTGACGTGCGTCCAGTTCGCGGTCAGATTGACGATCTTGAGGACGAGATTCGCGAGCGCGTTGCCCGCAAGGAGCGCGTGCTGGTGACTACGTTGACCAAGCGCATGGCCGAGGACCTGACCGACCATCTACTTGATGCGGGCATTAAGGTCAATTACATGCACTCTGATACGGCGACAATGGACCGTGTCGAGATCCTGCGAACGCTGCGCGAGGGCAAGATCGATGTTCTCGTTGGCATCAACCTGCTTCGCGAGGGCTTGGATCTTCCCGAGGTCTCACTGGTGGCAATTCTCGATGCCGATAAGGAAGGCTTCTTGCGCAACCGCCGTTCGCTGATTCAGACGATTGGCCGTGCGGCCCGTAACGCCGATGGCGAAGTCATCATGTATGCAGACGTTGTGACCGATTCGATGAAAGAGGCCATCGAGGAGACACAGCGCCGTCGCGAGATTCAGATGGCATATAACGAAGAACATGGCATTGTGCCCAAGACAGTGCGCAAGGCCATCAACGACATCTCAAGTTTTATTGCCGAGGCCGAAAAAACTGTGGGCTCCAAGGGACGCTCGAAGGGCGACTCTCTTGGCCATGGCGCATTCTATACGCCCGATGAGTCGGGCGAGGGCGGTGTGCCGGAAACGGTGGCGCCCGAGCAGACACTTGCGGAGCAGTTGGAAGAACTGCCGCATGACGAGCTTGTGCGGCAAGGATTACCTTGTCCACGATAGCACGGGCATCTTTCGGATGTTCCTCCAGATAATTTGCTAATGCAACACTCACTGCTTGAGCCACGGCCGACCCGACCTCAGTATTACCTAACTTAGTCTTGGTCTGTCCTTCGAATTGAGGTTCTGCCACCTTCACGGAAATAATAGCTGTC
>CAJMNK010000112.1 GCA_905214905.1 uncultured bacterium
GAAATAGACGTTTGTAGAAGCGCCCCGTATTTGAGGAATGCCTCAGGTACGGGGCGCTTTTCCCTGTTACCATGGTTGCGGACAACAACGCGAATGACGGGCAGGAATATGAAGCTCACCATAGAATCGATGACGTATGGCGCCGATGGTCTGGCGCATGGCGATAACGGCAAAGCCGTATTTGTGCAGGGCGCCGTGGCGGGCGACACCGTCGAAGCCGAGATCGTGCAGGACGGCAAATCGTTTATGCGCGCCCGCGCCACCGAGATTCTGGAGCCGAGCCCCGATCGAATTCAGCCTCCCTGCCCCTTCGTGGGCATTTGCGGCGGCTGCTCGTGGGGCAATCTCTCACGCACGGCACAGCTCGCCGCCAAGGAGCAAAACCTGCGCTCCACGCTCGAGCGCATCGGCAAGTTCGCTCCTGAGCAGGTTGATGAGTTGGTACAGCCTATCTGCCACACCAAGGACGACTGGGGCTACCGCAATAAAATCGAGCTCGAACCGACCGTCGTCAACGGTCGCGTGCGCCTTGGCATGCACGGTGTCGACCCCAGCAAAATCGTGACCGTCGATACGTGCCCGCTGTTCGATAAGCGCTTCCCAAAGGCGCTCAAATCGGTCGTCGGCGCACTCAACTATCTAAGCGGCAGCCATGACTTGGGGCTCGAACGCGTGGGCATTCGCGCATCGCGCCGCACCAAGGCGCTCGAGGTCGCGCTTTGGACGCCCACAGGCTCTTTTCCGCGCTCGCAGGTCTCCCGCGTGCTGGCGGACGCCGCACACCCCACGAGCATAGTGCGCGTTATGAGCAAGGGCGAAAAGAAGGCCCGCCGTGTCTCCAAGGTCGAAATGCTCGCCGGAGAGGGCTCGTGGACCGAGAACATCGCTGACGGCCAGATGCGCTTGTCTGCCCCGTCTTTTTTCCAGGTCAACACCAAGGGTGCCGAGATTTTGATCGACCTTGTCATGGAAGCGCTCGACCCGCAGGAAGACGAGCTTGCCGTGGACCTGTACTGCGGTGCCGGCACCTTTACCCTGCCGCTCGCCCGCCGCTGCGACTTTGTCGCCGCCGTCGAGGCCTACGGCCCCGCCGTGCGCGACCTGCGCCGTAATCTGGAGATCAACAAGCTTGATAACGTCGACGTCATTGGCGGAGACGCGGTGCGCGAGTTCCCCGACCAGGATGCCGACGTCTTGGTGGTCGACCCGCCGCGCGCAGGCCTCGCCCCCGAAGCGATCGGCCTTATCGCCAGCACGAGTGCTCGCGATGTCGCCTACGTGAGCTGCGACCCGGCCACCCTGGCACGCGATCTCAAACGCTTTGTCGAAGAAGGCACCTTCTCCCCCGTAAAGATCACGCCAGTTGACCTGTTCCC
This sequence comes from uncultured bacterium, assembly GCA_905214905.1. GTDB lineage: Bacteria > Actinomycetota > Coriobacteriia > Coriobacteriales > Coriobacteriaceae > Collinsella. The sequence goes on from CAJMNK010000112.1 coordinate 1,377, forward strand.
GCAAACCTTCCACTGCGAAACCGTCGTCCACCTCAAGCGCAACTAGCCACTTAATCATTGCTCAGAAAAATCATTGGGAAATCGAGCGTGGCAAGCGGAGGTCTTCGGGGTATAAGACGGCTAATTGTATGCCGCCTATGAAAGGAACCCTCATGCCCAGCGTTGCCGTTCTCGCCGCCGATGGCTTTGAAACTATTGAATGCCTGACCATGGTCGATGTCATGCGTCGCGGCGGCGTGCGTGCCACGCTCGTCTCGATCATGCCCACGCGTGAGGTCGTAAGCTCGCTGCAGATCCCCGTGACCTGCGACGCGCTCTTTGATGAGATCGACTTTGACGAGTACGACTGCGTCGTGCTGCCCGGCGGCCTACCCGGTGCCACCAACCTGCGCGCCGATCAGCGCGTCTGCGACGTGGTCTGCGAGTTCGCCGCGACCAAGCACGTCGCCGCCATCTGCGCCGCCCCGTTTATCCTGGGCGAGCTCGACCTGCTCGAGGGGCGCCACGCCACGTGCTTCCCTGGCTTTGAGAAAAGCTTCCCCGAAGGCGCCTATACCGGCGAGAAGGTTACGCAAGACGGCAACATCATCACCGCCAGCGGCATGGCCCAGTCGCTCCCCTTTGCGCTTGAGCTGCTGCGCACGCTCGCCGGCGACAAGGCCGTCGAAAAGGTCGCCGAGGGCATTCAGCTATGATTTTGGCTTCGCAATCACCGCGCCGCATCGAGTTGATGCGCGAGGCGGACTATGGCATTCGCATCATTCCTGCCCATATCGACGAAACGCCGTTTGATGGCGAGGCCCCGCTTACGCTCGTTGAACGCTTAGCACGCGCAAAAGCCGCCGCCGTTGCCGCCGAGCATGCCGAGCCCAATGAGCTGACGGTCGCGGCCGACACCATCGTCACCTTTGACGGCAAGATTCTGGGCAAGCCGGCAACCGAGGACGAGGCGCGCACCATGCTCCGTGAGCTTTCGGGCCGCACGCACCAGGTTGCAACCGGCGTCTGCATCGTTAAGGCAGGCGATACGGCCGCCCCGCATGCCGCCGAAAGCCTATCCTTTGTCGATGTGACCGACGTGACGTTCTACGAGCTCAGCGACGAGCAGATCGAGCACTACGTCGCCTCGGGTGAGCCCATGGACAAGGCCGGCGCCTACGGCATTCAGGGCACAGGAGGACGCATGCTCGTGCACGATATTTCGGGCGACTTCTATAACGTGGTGGGCCTACCCATCGCCCGCGTCGCGCGCGCGATTCAAAAACTCTCGTAATTGCATCTGGCGCTGGGTATCCCCCGGCGCCTACAATTTTGGCGTACCGTACGGATCCCGACCGGGCACAAGGCGCGGCGGAAAACCGATAGGAGTTAAACATGGATACACTGCTCGAGGCCATTGACGTCTGCGACGTCGATGGCTTTTGCTATGGCAACTATACGGACGAGGAGGCCGGCACCGGTTGCACCGTAATCGTGGCACCCGAGGGCGCCACCGGCGGCGTTGACGTTCGCGGCGGTGCTCCAGCATCGCGCGAAACCGACCTGCTGCGTCCCGAGAACACCGTCGATAAGGTCCACGCCGTCTGCCTTTCGGGTGGATCGGCCTTTGGTCTGGAGGCCGCAAGCGGCGTCGCTCGCGAGCTTGAGAGACGCGGCATCGGCCTTCCCGTCGGCCCCACGCAGGTGCCCATCGTGTGCTCCAGCTGCATCTTCGACCTCGCCTTTGGCGATCCCGCCGTTCGCCCCGACATTGAGGCCGGCATCGCCGCCGTGCGCGAAGCACTCGACAACACCCCCACCAAGCTCGAACAGGGCAACGTGGGCGCCGGCACGGGCGCTACCGTGGGTAAGCTCATGGGCCCCGCTACCTGCATGAAGGCCGGCCTTGGCGCTGCCGCCGTGGCGCTCGGCCCCATCAAGGTGGGCGCCGTGGTCTCGGTCAACGCCTGCGGCAACGTTGTCGACCCCTTCACCGGCGAGTGGATCGCCGGCATGCGCGCCGCAGCCGATAGCAACCAGATCGTCGACATGGAACTCGCAGCCTTTGCCGCCGCCGGATCCATGCAGATGCCGCTCGACCGCACCAACACCACCATCAGCTGCATCGTCACCAACGTGGAACTCACTAAGGCACAAGCCACCAAGGTCTCCCAGATGGCCGCAGACGCCTACGCACACGCCATCCGCCCCACACACACCACCAACGACGGCGACACCATCTACACCCTCGCCAGCGGCAAACTGGGCGCTCAGGCAAGCGCCGCCGTTCCCCTAGACCTGCTGGGCATGCTC
>CAJMNK010000113.1 GCA_905214905.1 uncultured bacterium
GTGCACCGGGCCGCTGTCCTCGAGCCGGCATCAGCTTGCCGGTCTCAAAACGTATACTTGATTTAAGGCGGAGTGGAATGTGGGCGCGCAAGGAGATGCGGAATCGATGAGAGCCTCAAAAAAAATTACTGCAGTGTTATCATCTTTCATCCTCTCTATTCTTCCATTTCTGATTCTATGGGCGGCTTGGTCAGTCCTCCCTGATACAATTCCCGCTCATTGGAGTGGGGGTGTGGTTGATCGATGGGGTAATAAGCTTGAATTGCTGGTTGTTCCGCTGTTTTCCCTGATTGGTTCTATTGCAATTTCTGTGTACCTTATTGTTTCCACGCGGCGAAGAGAGTTCGCGGATTTCTCTGTTCGAATGCGACGGGACTTTGTTGCGTGCTATATTTCTAGTCTTCTTTTATCGACAACCTGCTCAGTGATAATTGCCGTTTGGGTTCAGTTGATTCTTACGCAAAGCACTGCGGTTGATGGGGGGCTTGGACTATCGATCCTGTATTCCCTTCCCGGGCTATATGTGATCTTGTGCGCTTTGCCGCCTTTTTATGCGAGCGGCGAGAGCAAAAAGGCAGAGCGCCTGATAACAGTTCTTATTGGCGGCGCGGAGATTGTTCTTTGTGGAATAGTGCTTGAAGGTTCGGCTGCCTCTTATGCGATGATTGGACTGATGATTCTGTTCTGTGCGTTTGAGATTGTGTCACTGGTAAGGGATAGCCGGTCCTTATGAGTTGAATTACGCGCGTGCGGATATAAAGGGTGGCATGTTAAATTTGTTGAAAACTCTGACATGCGCTGCCGACTTCATTAAAATCGATTGCCAATCAAGTCTTCCTATATATGCGAGCCCTGAGAAGCTGCGCTGTGAACCTGAGACCGCTATCGATCGGCCCGGTGCACCGGGCCGCTGTCCTCGAGCCGGCATCAGCTTGCCGGTCTCAAAACGTATGCCGTCCGGTACGACCAACAGCCGAGTCTTGCGCCCAGTTCGAGCAGCGCCAGAGCCCCGTGCCGGAACCCACGCAGCCGATGGCAGGGGAATTCAGCCGCGGCCATCGAGGAGCCGACCCAGGGACGGCGCCCCCAGTCCTCGAAAGATTTCCACCGCCCCCTACAGGCCTGGATTGATTTAACAGTTGATTTAATCTGGCTGAACAAGCCGAGCATGGGCCGGTTGACAAAATGTAAGGTAAAATAGCAGATACGACCGTACGCCGGTGCGGGGTTCGGGTGATGTGATAGAAAGTAATACACGTATTACATCTAACCGGGAGGTGCATCATGGCAACCGCCACCGCAGCCCTGAGAACCCCCGAGGACCTCGCGAACAGGTACGACCGCCTGGCGAAGTCGACGGGCCGCACGAAAACCTTCTACATGACGGAGGCGCTTGCCGCAGAGATAGGCAGGCTCGAATACGAGTACGGCCTCATGAATTATCCGGGAAGCGTTTGGTTGCGAGGTATGCCAGTGTGAGGGCCTGATTCGTCAGGCCCCGCACAGGGGGACCGCGATGGTGGCCACCGCGCCGCCCGAGGGGCTGTTGGCGAGCGAGACGGAGCCCCCGTGGGCGCTCGCGGCCTCGGAGGCGACGTGGAGGCCGAGCCCGTAATGGCGGCCTCCGTCGCGCGAGGAGCGAGAGGAGTCGTCTGTGAAGAGGCGCTCGCAGCCGCGTTCGAGGGCGGCGGGAGAAAAGCCCGGTCCGTCATCGGCGACCTCGATGACGAGGTATCCACCAGCGACGTCGCAGGAGACCACCACGCGCGAGCGCGCGTGCTCGGCGGCGTTGGCCACGAGGTTCGCGGCGGCTCGCGCCAGGGTGGTTCGTTCGAGTGGGGCCTCAGGCGCGCCCGCGACAGCGGGGCCCGTGGCTGCGTCGAGCGTCACGCCTCGCGCCCGGGCGATCTGGGCGGCCTCGGCGAGGACCTGCTCGCAGAGCTCGGCCGGCCGCATGGGGGCCCTCTCCGCCCCGCCGGACCCGCGCGAGGCCTCGATGAGCAGGCGCACGTAGCCGTCGAGCCTTTCGACACTGCCGGCTATGTCGCGCGCGGCGGCCGCGAGGTCGGCGTCTTTCTCGTCTTCCAGCTCCTCCGCCACGAAGTCGGCGTTGGCGCGCAGCACGGTGAGCGGCGTCTTGAGATCGTGGGCGAGCGACGCCACCTGCTCGCGCTGCCCCCGCTCCGCGGCCCAGCGGGCCTCGAGCGACTCGGCGAGGGAGGCCCGCATGGCGTCCATCGCGGCGAGGACGTCGTTCACCTCGCGCACGTTGGTGCTGCCGACCGCGAAGTCGAGCTCCCCCGCGCCGACGCGCCCCGCCGCCTCCGCGAGCGGCGCCATCTTGCGCGAGATCACGCGGCTCGCGCGGCGCGCCACGAGCGCGAGCGCGAGCGCGCTTCCCGCCGCGACGCCGACGAGCATGAGGTTCTGCGGGTTGGGAAGCAGGCCGGCGAGATCGCGCGAGACCCACTGCGGCAGGTACTCGCTGACGAGCGCGCATGCCCCGCCGTCCTTGAGCGGGAACGCGGCGTAGGTGAGGCCCGAGCCCCCGCCCTCGATCTCCACTGTGCCCGGATCAGCGGCGAGTGCCGTACGGGCCATTTCCGTCGCGTCCTCGAGCCGCGTGCCCTCGAGGTCTGTCATCAGCACGTATCCGTCCTTGTTCAGGATGAGGTAGCGGTACGCCGTCGGCACGTCCTGCTGCCCGCAGACGCCGTCGCGTGCCAGGCCCTCCGCGACCTCGCGTGCATTGGCCGGCCCCCAGCTTGCCTCGTAGACGAAGCCCACATTGATCGCCGCGGAGAGCGCCATGAACGAGGCGAGCCACGCCGTGGCGACCGCCGCGAACGCGTAGGCGAAGTAGCGCGCGATGACGAAGGAGAGCGGCATGCCCCCGCGACCTCGCGCCCCGGTCCTCAGAGCTGCCACTTGTACCCCATCCCCCAGACGGTCGCGATCGGATCGGCGCCGGCCTCGGAGAGTTTCCTCCGGGCGCGGCTGACCTGCATGGATATGGCCGCGTCGTCGGCGTCGCTCTCCCAGCCGAGCACCGCCTCGCGTATCTGCGCGCGGCTCATGACCTGCCCGGGGTGGCGCGCGAGGTACTCGCAGATGGCGTACTCGGTGGGAGTGAGCGGCACGGTCTCGCCGCCCACGGCGAGGTCGCGCGCCCCGAGGTCGATCCGCACCTCCCCGAAGGAGAGGGCGTGCGAGCGCGGCCGGCGCTCACGGCGTAGATGGGCCGCGACCTTGGCGCGCAGTTCCGCGGCCCCGAAGGGCTTGCGGACGTAGTCGTCGGCGCCCAGGCCGTAGGCGGCCACGGCGTCCTCCTCGGCCACGCGCGCGGTCAGGAAGACGATGGGCCCGTCGAAGTCCGGGCGGATCTGCCGCACGAGCTCGAAGCCGTCGAGCCCCGGCATCATGACGTCGCAGAGCACGAGGTCGAAGCGCGAGAGGTCCATCCCCGGGACTGTCGTCGGGTCGGCCGCCCTGACGACCTCATGGCCGTCGCGGCCGAGGACGCGCGCGAGCGCGTC
>CAJMNK010000114.1 GCA_905214905.1 uncultured bacterium
TTGTAATTGATGGTGAAGGTTCAAAGGTTATTTGCAAAGACTAATTTGAAAATTCCAGTTTGCTGTACTCGTTCCTAGCAGGGCTAGGGGCAGGCACGCCCCAACAAGAAGCTGTCCCAAAGGGGCAAGAATGGGGACTGCGGACGATTTCTTGGACCGTTACGCGGCCCTTCCCAGCGCGGAGCGGAACTCGGCCGGCGTGCGGCCACCGAGCGCATCGCTGCGCCTCTCCGTATTGTATCGACCGATCCAGCCCCCGAGCTCCTCGATGAAGCGGGCGGGGGTCCAGTCCGACCAGTCCCTGCCGTGCCAGAACTCCTTCTTGAGCAGGCCGAAGAAGCCCTCCATCGCCGCGTTGTCCGGGCTTCAGCCCTTGGCGGACTGAATTGGCTACACTGATGTGGACAGTTCCAGGAGGGGCGCAAGAGACGGGAAGGCCGTGTGCGCGTTCCTGCGCGAGGGCCGCGGGGAGGGGCTGCCTGGGTACAGCGCCTGTCAACTCGGTCTACGTCTTTGATGACCGGGTCGTACTCAATTTCAACTTCACGGATGATGCCAAAACGGTCACCCGTGAGGAAGTGTTGGGTTCGAGTGCTATGGACAATGTTCCAGCATGCTGGGATCGAATTCGCTTGCCGGGATCACGCGGTAGCCGTGGCGCAGGAGCAGGTCAACGAAGACACCGTTACCCGTTGTGAGCGTGCCGCTGAAGGATCCGTCGTAGATATGGCCCACGCCGCACGACGGACTGCGATCCTGCAAAATGCACGCAGCAATCTCGGACGGGCCGCCCGCCTGTTCGCACATATCGAGCGCACGTTGGGCACCCAGGCGAAACTCGCGATCGACCGAAATGCCCTCGCAGGTACGGACCTCGCCGTTCACAATCTCGGACGGCTTGCGCGGCGTGGGCAGGCCGCCAAAGACCTCAGGGCACACCAAGAGTACCTCGGTCCCCGTGCATTCGCACGCTTCGACCAGCTCGCGATGGTAGTTATCGAGCCCGTTATACTTGCAGCTCTCGCCCATCAAGCAGGCACTTACCACGATTTTCATATTCAACTCTCCCCACGCAAAACACCCCATTTGAGATGGACACTCAAATGGGGCGATAGACACTGCGCAACCAGTATTACTGCTGCTTTGGCATCAGCGGATTCTCGCGCGTGAGGAGATTCATGAACTCCTCGCCCGTGATCGTCTCCTTCTTGTACAGATAACGAGCCAGCTCATGGAGCTTAAACTTGTTCTCCTTGAGGATCTGCAGAGCGCGGTCGTGCGCATCCTCGATCAGCTTGGCGACGATCGCGTCCACGCGTTCGGCCGTACCGGGGGCGCAGGTGAGCGACGTATCCTGGTTGAGGTACGCATTCTGAACGGTACCAAGCGCCATCATGCCAAACTCATCGGACATGCCAAAGCGCGTCACCATGTTGCGGGCGAGCTTGGTGGCCTGCTCGATATCGTTGGCGGCACCGGTCGTCATCTCGCCAAAGATAAGCTCCTCGGCTGCACGGCCACCGCAATAGACAGCGAGCTTGTCCAGGACTTCCTGGCGCGTGGTCAGGAAGCGCTCATCCTCCTCGACCTGCATGGTGTAGCCCAGAGCACCGCTCGTACGCGGCACGATGGTGATCTTGGTAACCGGCGCAGAACCCTTCTGGCGGGCGGCAACGATGGCATGGCCGATCTCGTGATAGGACACGACCTGTTTCTCGTGGTCGGACAGAACCGTGGACTTACGCTGCTGGCCGGCGATGACGACCTCCACCGACTCCTCAAAGTCATCCTGAGTCGCGCGCTTGCGACCCTCGCGGACGGCACGCAGCGCGCCCTCGTTGATGATGTTGGCCAGGTCGGCGCCCGAGGCACCGGGCGTGGCGCGGGCAATCGCGGTCAGGTCGATCGGCGGCTCCGTCTTCACGCTCTTTGCATGCAGCTCGAGGATGTTCTTACGTCCGGTCAGGTCGGGCAGCTCAACGGGGATGCGACGGTCAAAACGACCGGGGCGCAGCAGGGCCGGGTCAAGGCTGTCGGGACGGTTGGTAGCAGCAAGAACGACGATACCCTTGTGGTTATCGAAGCCGTCCATCTCGGTCAACAGCTGGTTGAGCGTCTGTTCGCGCTCGTCGTTGCCACTAAAGCCGCCGCCATCGCGCTTCTTACCGATGGTATCGATCTCGTCGATAAACACGATGCACGGGGCCTTTTCCTTGGCCTGCTTAAACAGATCGCGAACCTTAGCGGCGCCGCGGCCAACGAACATCTCAACAAACTCAGAACCAGAAATACTAAAGAACGGCACGCCCGCCTCGCCGGCCACAGCCTTGGCGAGCAGGGTTTTACCGGTACCCGGAGGGCCGACAAGGAGAGCGCCGCGTGGCAGTTTGGCGCCGATCTCCTCGTAGCGCTGCGGCTTCTCCAGAAAGTCGACGACCTCCTTGAGGGACTCCTTGGCCTCTTCCTGGCCGGCGACATCCTTAAAGGTCACGCCCACGTCCTTGGAGGCGATCACGCGCGCGCCGGACTTGCCCAGTCCACCGCCGCCAAAACCACCGCCGCCAAAGTTCATCGACGGACCGTCATCACCCATGGCCTTCTTCATGCGTCGGTTGAGCCACCAGCCAATCAGGAAGAAAATCGCCATGGGAAGAATGAGGGTGAGCAGGTAGTAGGTCATCAAACCCGAGTTCTTGTCGGGAACGACCGATTCCAGGGACGCACCGGATTCAAGCACGCGATCGGTAAAACCCGCATCATTCGGCACACCGGTCGTCTTGTAGGCGATGTTCTCGTCCTCGCCCTTCTTGGTGTAATAAATCGTGTAATCGTCCGTGTTGTACTCGACCTTGTTGACGCTCTTCTTATCGAGCGCTTTGACAAACGTCGAGTAATCGGTCTTCGTAATCTGCTGCGTGTGACCGATGTTGGGGAACAGAACGGTCGAGAGCACGAGGTAGACGACGAAGGCGATGAGCACGTAGAGGATCATATTCCGTCTACGTTTGTTGTCATCCATCTCCATCTGCTTGAACTCCATCTACTGGGGTTGATAATGGTTTCTAGAATACCCAACCCGAGCGACGATAAACCGACGCCGGGCACGAAAGGACAGAGATGGCATCACTGGAAGTCGGCAAGGTTCAAATCTATACGGGCGACGGCAAGGGCAAGACGACGGCTGCGCTGGGGCTCGCGCTGCGCGCCACGGGCTATGGACTTAACGTACTCATGCTTCAGTTTGCCAAGAAGCTGCACTGCGCCGAACATGACGCAGCGCCTCGATTGGGGCTACGCATCGTACAAGCCGACCGCGACACGCCCGAGGCTTGCGCCGCGCAGATCATGGAGCTCGCACGCGAGCAGATATCACAGGTCGACGTTCTGATTTTGGACGAACTCGGCGAGGCCATGCGCCGAGGCTTTGTGACGCGCGATGATGTCGAGGCGCTCATTGCGACAAAGCCCGCCACCACAGAGCTCGTACTC
>CAJMNK010000115.1 GCA_905214905.1 uncultured bacterium
ATGACCAGAAGGTCAATGCCCTCCTCTTTCACGTCACCTTGCTCGCTCTGGCGGGTTTTCGCTGACTTTGCCAGAACATCGGTGTTGCCGTGGTTCAACCTGCCAAAAAGGGACAGGTTTATTTTGGCAGGTTTTATCTGGGCAAACGTTGTTGGCGCAATGGGGACTGGTTTATATGCACCAAGTTGGTGCAAAGTAGCCTGACCCCTTTGCACCAAAAAGTTGCGGTGAGATAGTGCTTGAATTGGCCTTTTTGAGGGCTAAACAGGAACTATCTCACCGCAACTGCGTTGGGGCGTTTTTGGCAACTGGTTTACTTGCTCATGAACAGCCAGATTGCGATGATCACCAGGATTGCGGCGATGATGCAGACGATGGCTCCGGTGAATTTGACGCGTGAGTCGCGGGTTCGCTTGCGCACGTCGTCTTCGGCGGCCTCGAGTTGGGCAACTTCGCGCTCGGTCTCGGTATGCTCGGCCTTGTCACGTGCCAAGGACCCGGCGAGCGATTCGGTGATCTCGGGATGGTCGTGCACCTCGGTCGCCTGTTCGATGATCGACTGTGCATGTGCGGCATCTGCTTGGGCGTTGGCGATGGTCTGCTCCTGCTCGCGGCGTGCCTTGTCCTCCGCGGCGATCTTCTCGCGCAGTTCGCGCTGATGAGTCGCGGCGGCGGTCTTCGCCGTCTGCAGCTCGTCGCGCGCGGCATCGGCTTCGGTCGTCACGGCTTGGTGCGCGCGTTTTGCGTCGGCGATAGGGGCTTGAGCCTGCTCGACGGCCTGCTCGGCTGCGGCAAGCGAGTGCTCAAGGTCGGCGGTGATGCGCGGGACATCTTCTTCGGCTTTACGCAGGGCATCTGCCGTGTCGGAAATCTGCATCGAGAGCTCGCTGGTGCGCACCGTATAGTTGGCGGGATTTGCCGAGGGATTGCGTTGCAGCTCGGCATACTCATGACGCAGCGTCTCGAGCTGGGCGCGCGTGGCGTCGACGGTTTGTTGTGCGGCGGCAATGCCGGCGTCTCGCTCTGCCTTCACCTTGTCGCGGATGCGCTTGGAATCCTCAAGACGTCGAACGAGGCGGTTGCCGGTCTCGCGTGAGCTCGCCTCGCGGGCCTCCACGGCGTCGAGCGCGGCCTTCAGGCGGAGCTCAGTCGCGTCATCCTCTGTCTTCATTTGTTCGAGCTGACCCTTGAGCTCTGTCGCTTTGGAGGCGTGGGCATCACGGTCAATCTCGGCGGCCGCTGCAGTCTTTTGGGCCGTGGCAATCGCCTGGCGCTGGTCGGCGACGATCTGGTCGTAGCGGCCTGCGATATCCTGGCGCGTCTCGAGTTCCTCGGCCTGATCGGCAATGCGCTGCTCAAGTTCGGCCAGGTGGGCGCGGGCATCGGCAAGTGCCTTTTTCGCGGCGTTCATCTCGCGCATGGCCGAGGCGCCCTGGGCGATAAAGGTGCCCACGGCGTTCGCAGTGTTCGAGACAGCGGTCCCCAGATCGCGGCTCGCGGCGGGGGAGTGCGGGGCAGTCGGGCGAGCGGTGTCGGCAGCGTCCGCATCGGCAGTCTGCGGCACGGCGATATTGCCGGTACCGCCTTCGATCACAGAAAAGCCTGCTGCGTGCGGGTCGACCGCATCGGTGCCAATCGTGGGATGCTCGAGCTGCAGAAACGAGGGCATGGTGCTGCCCTGGTCGGCAACCGGAGTCTCGCCGGGTACGAAGGTCGAGGCTGCCTCGGCGGCCTCCTCTTCCTCGGCGTCAACATCAGCGTCGGCCACGGCGTCTTTCATCGCTTTGACGGCATCCATCATGGAGTCCATGACGGCGTCGAGCTCTTCTTCCGAAGATACCTCGATGGGGCCTGCTGCTTGCGGGGCGTTCTCAGTCTTGGGCTCGGTATCGCTCGGGTCCGGCTGCTCTAGCTGCTCTTCTTTATCTTGCTCTGCGGTGACATTTGCGTCTGCGGCCTCGTCTGCGGCGGCAGGAGCCTCCTCGACAGCGGCATCAATGCCGCCATCGCTGCTGGCAGAAGTGTCGCAGCCGTCGATGGCGTCTGCGGAATGATCAATATGCTGCTGAGTCTGGGGGTCCAGCTCGTCTGTCATAGGCATGCGCTCCTCATCGTTGTTTGTCACCCTATGATAAAGTCTCGCGCCGACATCCCACGCGCCGCAGCAAAGTTTCAAAACGTGTTCGATAGCTCATTTGGATGACAAAAATTCGGCCTCTTTATCCGGTTCGTGCTTGACATCCCCTTCGCCGAATAACGTTGTGCCGTTCGCCTGCTGCGGTCTTTATTTTTCACTTGAACACGTTAAAGTTGCATTTCAGCTTTTGGCGCGTGAATTTGGGTGCGCGCAGTCGGCGGGCGTGCCCGTCGTGATTTGAAAGGACTTTCTTATGGGACTTTTCACTGGCAAGACCGTGATTATCACCGGCGGCGGCAAGGCTACGCTTAAGGACGGCTCCGCTGGCTCCATCGGCTACGGCATCGATATCGCTTTTGCCAAGGAGGGCGCAAACCTCGTCATTACCGGCCGCAACGTCGCCAAGCTCGAGGCTGCCAAGGAGTCTCTCGAGGCGGGGTACGGCGTTAAGGTTCTGCCTGTTCAGGCCGATGTCTCGGCTGGTCAGGACAACGAAGCCGTCGTCCAGAACGTCATCGACAAAGCGATTGAGGAGTTCGGTCGCATCGACGCCGTTGTCAACAACGCTCAGGCCAGCGCTTCGGGCGTGACCATTGCCGATCACACCATGGACCAGTTTGACCTGGCCATTTACTCTGGCCTGTATGCCACCTACCTGTACATGCAGAAGGCCTATCCGCACCTGAAGGAGACCAAGGGCTCCGTGGTCAACTTTGCTTCGGGCGCCGGCCTGTTTGGCAACTACGGCCAGTGCAGCTATGCCGCTGCCAAGGAGGGCATCCGCGGCCTGACTCGCGTCGCCGCCAACGAGTGGGGCAAGGACGGCATCAACGTCAACATCGTTTGCCCGCTTGCCTGGACTGCTGCGCTCGAGAACTTCCAGGATGCCTATCCCGAGGCGTTCAAGGCCAACGTCCACATGCCGCCGGCGGGCCACTACGGCGACGTCGAGAAGGAGATCGGCCGCGTGGTCGTTCAGCTCTGCGGCCCCGACTTTAAGTACATGAACGGCGAGACCGTCACCCTCGAGGGCGGCATGGGCCAGCGTCCGTAGGGTTACGCGGTTTTACCAAACCGCGTAACGGCTCGACGCTGCGCGGTCGCCAGAGC
>CAJMNK010000116.1 GCA_905214905.1 uncultured bacterium
CTGTAGAGCAGCAAACTTAACCCCCGCCCCCAGCCCCGGAGACCCTCCCGGATGGCCCCAAAAATTTTTTCAAAAAAGTTGTTGCGCGCCGGACAGACTTCTGTGTATACTAATCCCCGCAGCGCACGCGAGCGGAAACAAACGCGAACGTCTGCCTGGGGAGTTAGCTCAGTTTGGTTAGAGCGCCGGCCTGTCACGTCGGAGGTCGCGGGTTCGAGCCCCGTACTTCCCGCCAACGCAATTAAAGCCACGTCTTCGGACGTGGCTTTTTGCGTTTGATGCACTTTGTTTCGATAGAACGATCGCCCTGGCGCATCTTCGCCCAGAATCCCCGCGCCTTCGGGAACGCAAGTAAAATCTAATAAGTATATTTGTCTGAACAACAGCTTTGTTGCGCAACACCTGTTCAACGAGACAGGGGGTTAGGCTATACTAAATTGCACTGTAGGCCGCATCTGATGCATTTCGCTCCGAGCGCGGCGTTCAGTGGATATCCGATTTACCATTTGGATGTCCTAGCGGTCATTTAGCGTCTCGACACAAGCTCGGCCCCGGAGCTCGTTCGAGCTGTTCGTATTCCTTGAAAGGGGAAAAATGGACATATCGAGGAAGACTGATTACGCCCTTCGTATGTTGGCGATGCTTGCCGAGGATCCGGAGCGTTTGCTTTCTGTTCGCACCGCTGCCGAAGAGGTCAATGTTCCGTATTCGTTTGCACGCTCGATTCAGCACGGTTTGGTCCAGGCCGGTATTGTGGAGAGCCTGCGTGGCGTCCACGGTGGCATGCGTCTCAAGGTCAGTCCGGACGACGTCACCGTTCGTCAGGTCGTCGAGGCCGTTCAGGGCCCTATGGTTATGAATGATTGCACCGCACCCGATGGCGACTGTGCACGCATGGGCACGTGCTGCTATCATCCCCTGTGGGCCGGAGCTCAAGCGTTGATGCGCGACTACCTCGATTCCGTTTCGCTCGGCGACATCGTCGCTCACCGCCAGTTCCCGGCCGTCGATTCCAAATTCGCCGACCGCGACGCGTTTCCCGAGTACGCCACCTGCGCGTTCGCTTGCCGGGAGGAATAGCGCCGCATAAGGAGCATAGATATGATTCAGGACCCCTTTCGTTCGATGATTCGTTCGGAAGGGGTCCTGCGCTATCGCGACCTTCCGTGGCGCTGCACGCGCGACCCGTACATCATTTGGCTTTCCGAGGTCATGCTGCAGCAAACACAGGTGCCGCGTGTGGAGGCGCGCATGCCGGCGTGGCTCGATCGTTTTCCGACCGTGCAGGCGCTTGCCCAGGCCGCGCCTTCCGATGTTTTGGACGCTTGGCAGGGCATGGGCTACAACCGACGCGCTCTGGCGCTTCACGGGGCCGCTCAACGGGTCGTAGAGGATTGGGGCGGGGAGTTTCCGCACGAGACGCGTGACTTGGTCGCTCTGCCTGGTATTGGCCCGGCAACGGCGCAAGGTATCCGGTCGTTTGCGTTTGATCTTCCGGGCGTGTATCTGGAGACCAACGTGCGCACGGTCTTTCTGCATCACTTCTTTCCCGATGTACCGGCTGTTCCCGATCGCGAGCTGGTGCCGCTGATTCAGGCGGCCTGTCCGGCGGCCCCCGGTGCGGCGACCGACGAGATCGCTCCCTTTGCCGTGCCGCTCGATGATGCCGATACGCCGCGCGCGTGGTATTACGCGTTGCTAGATTACGGCGCATATCTAAAAAAGACGTTGCCCAATCCGTCCAGGCGCTCGGCGGGCTATAGCCGTCAATCAAAGTTTGAGGGCTCACGTCGCCAAAAGCGCGCGCATATCGTGCGCATGTTGCTGGCAGCGCGCGATGGCCAGCCGGCGGGGATTACGCTTGCTGATGCCGTGGTGGGCGTTAACGAGATGGAAGCGGCGGCTGGGCGTGGACCGGTCGAGCGCGAGCTTGTCGCGGGCATTCTGGCCGACCTGGAGCGTGAGGGCTTTTGCCGAGCCGAGGGCGATCGCTGGCTGAGCATCTAGCCCGTGCAAATCTGAAGAACAGGATTGTAAGGTTTAGATTTTCGGCATGAGGGCATCCTAAAGACGAGGCCGCTCGAAGCCTACGGGCGGCATGCGTTGAAGGGAAGTACACCTATGGATTTTGAGAATTCTCAAACCAAGAAGAACCTCGAGACCGCTTTTGCCGGTGAGTCCCAGGCACACACCAAGTATCGCTACTATGCCTCCAAGGCCAAGAAGGACGGCTACGTTCAGATCTCGAACATCTTTGCCGAGACGGCTGGCAACGAGTCCGAGCACGCCAAACTGTGGTTTAAGTATCTGCACGATGGCGCCGTCCCCGATACCCTGGACAATCTGCGCGATGCCGCCGCGGGTGAGAACTACGAGTGGACCACGATGTACGACGAGTTTGCCAAGACCGCCGAGGAAGAGGGCTTTGCCGAGATTGCCGCAAAGTTCCGTGGTGTTGCCGCCGTCGAGAAGGCCCACGAGGAGCGCTACAACAAGCTCGTCGAGCGCATCGAGTCGGGCGAGGTGTTTGAGCGTGAGGGCGTAAAGGTGTGGAAGTGCCTGAACTGCGGGCACCTGCATGTGGGTGCCGAGGCGCCTGAGGTGTGCCCGGTGTGCAACCACCCCAAGGCGTACTTTGAGGAGCAGGTGGTGAACTACTAGCGCTTGGCGCTGGCTGCTGCGGGGCGCAGGGCGGGAGGCCGGATCGCCTTCCCTCCCCGCTCACGG
>CAJMNK010000117.1 GCA_905214905.1 uncultured bacterium
GAGTCAGCCGCCGTTCGTTAGAACGGCGGAATAGGTGTCCGCAGCGGAGAGCAAAGCATCGGGACGCGCCCCCGAGTAAACCTTACGAGAAGTCAGCAACCTGAGCAGTCAGCGCCGCCAGGATCTCCTTGAGCTCAGCTGCACGGTCCCTCTTCTTCTGGACCACCGCGGGCGCGGCCTTGGCCACAAAGCCCTCGTTGGCGAGCGTCTTCTCGCAGCCGGCGAGCTCCTTCTGGGCCGCGGCAATCTCTTTCTCCAGGCGCGCCTTCTCGGCCGAAAGGTCAACCTTGCCCTCGAGCACCACAAAGACCTCGACGCCGCTGTCGACCACGGCAATGCTCGCGGCCGGCTTCTCAACGTCGGTGCCCATAACCAGCGAAGCCGTGTTGGCCAGCGGCTCGATGGTCGAGCGCAGGCTCTCGAGCTTCTCAATGTCCTCGGCACCGGCGCGCACGACCACGTCGAGCTCGGCCTTGGGGCTCAAGCGATAACGCGAACGCGTGGCGCGGGCAGCGGAAACGACAGTGCGGCACAGCTCAAACGCGCGCTCGGCGGGCTCGTCGACGTACTTGGCGTAGTCGGCGGGCTCGGGCCACTTGGCGATCATGAGCGCCTCGGCGCGATCCACGTTGCCCTCGGAATCCAGGTCGAGCACGCTCGCCGGCATGTTGTCCCAGATCTCCTCGGTGACAAACGGCATGAGTGGGTGCATCAGGCGAATGGAGGTATCGAGCACAAAGATCAGGTTGCGCTGCGCCTGTAGACGGCCCTCGCCCTTCAGGCGGGCCTTGGTGACCTCGACGTACCAGTCGCAGACCTCGTTCCAGAAGAACTGCTGCACGCCGCGGGCCATGTCGCCAAAGGTGTAGTTCTCGATGCCCTCGGTGACCATCTTCACGGCCTTGGCCAGGCGGCTGAACATCCAGGCGTCGGCCGGCGTCTCCACGACGGGCTCGCCGGGCGTGTAGCCCTCCATGTTCATGAGGAGGAAGCGGCTGGCGTTCCAGATCTTGGTCACAAAGCTCTTGGCCTGGTCGGTACGCGGGCTGTCGATGAGCTTCTTGGTCTTCTTGTCGATGTTCGCGTCAAACTTGACGTCCTGGTTGTTGGTGCACAGCGTGAGCAGGTTGAAGCGCATGGCGTCGGCGCCGTACATGCCAATGAGGTCCATGGGATCGACACCGTTGCCCTTGGACTTGGACATGCGGCTGCCGTCCTTGGCCAGAATCGTCGGGTAGATGACGACGTCCTTAAACGGCACCTCGTCCAAGAAATACAGCGAACTCATGACCATGCGGGCGACCCACAGCGCGATGATGTCGCGTGCGGTGACGAGCGCCGTCGTGGGGTGATGGCCCTCGAGCAGCTCCGGCTTTTGCGGCCAGCCCTGCGTGGCGAAGGTCCACAGCTGCGAGCTGAACCAAGTGTCCAGCACGTTCTCGTCCTGATGCACGTGATGGCCGCCACACTTGGGGCACACGTCGGTGTCCTCGGTGAGGGCGTCCTCCCAGCCACAGTCCTCGCAGTAGAACACGGGGATGCGGTGGCCCCACCACAGCTGACGGCTGATGCACCAGTCCTTAAGGTTCTCCATCCAGGTGGTGTAGGTCTGCGTCCAGCGCGCGGGGTGGAAGGTGACCTTGCCGGAGTTGACGGCGTCGAGCGCCGGCCCCTTGAGCTTGTCGACGGCCACAAACCACTGCTCGGACAGCCACGGCTCCAGGGCGGAGTCGCAACGGTAGCAGTGCATGACGGAGTGGTCGAGCTCTTCGACGTGGTCGAGCAGACCGTGCTCGTCGAACCACTTGACGACAGCCTCGCGGCACTCATCGCGGTTCATGCCGGTAAACTCGCCGTAGCCCTCGACGACCACCGCGTGCTCGTCGAAGATGTTGATCTGCGGCAGGTCGTGAGCCTGACCCATGGCGTAGTCGTTGGGGTCGTGGGCAGGGGTGACCTTGACGAAGCCGGAGCCAAAGTTGGCGTCGACATGCCAATCCTCAAAGATGGGAATCTCGCGGTCGACGATGGGGAGCTTGACGGTCTTACCCACGAAGGCGGCCTTCTCGGGATCCTTCGGGGAGACGGCGACGCCCGTGTCGCCGAGCATGGTCTCGGGGCGCGTGGTGGCGACGACGATGTAGTCCTGGCCGTTGACCGGCTCGGTCAGCGGGTAGCGCAGGTGCCACAGGTGGCCCTTCTCGTCCTTGTACTCGGCCTCGTCGTCCGAGATAGCGGTGGTGCAGTTGGGGCACCAGTTGACGATGCGCTTGCCACGATAGATCAGGCCGTCGTGGTACCAGTCGCAAAAGACCTTACGCACGGCCTGGGCATAGTCCTCGTCCATGGTGAAGCGCTCGTTGTCGAAGTCAACGGAGCAGCCCATGCGCTTAATCTGCTCGACGATGATACCACCGTACTCGTGGGTCCAGTCCCAGCAGGCGTCGACAAACTTGTCGCGACCGATCTCCAGGCGGCTAATGCCCTCGCTCTTGAGCTTCTTGTCGACCTTGGTCTGCGTGGCGATACCGGCGTGGTCGGTGCCCAGCACCCAGCGCGTGGACTTGCCGCGCATGCGGGCCATGCGGATGATGGCGTCCTGGATGGAGTCGTCGGTGGCGTGACCCATGTGGAGCTTGCCGGTCACGTTGGGAGGCGGAATAGTGACGGTGCAGTCGCCCACGCCCTCACGGC
>CAJMNK010000118.1 GCA_905214905.1 uncultured bacterium
CTGCGAGCTACTCCTCGACGAGCTCAAACTGATCGGGACCGACGCCACACACCGGGCACACATAATCCTCGGGCAGCTCGGGCGTATCGACCTCAACCTCGTAACCGCAAACGACGCACACGAACTTATACGTCTTCTTCTCCTCAGCCATGATGTTCTCCTCTCAAACGCGACTGGTGATGTACTTCATTTATCAGTATAGATTCTCAATAATATAATGCAAGTATTTTTAAAACATTTCTAGCCTTGATACGAGGACGCCTTCGGAGGCGTCTTGCCCTTCAGGACCTTATGGTAGTAATCGTAGGTGAGCGGCGTCTCGTCACTCAAGCGCTCGGCATCCTCGACCTCGCCGATAAACAGTAGATGCGTGCCAACATCCACAGTGTCGATCAAATGGCAGCTAAACAGGGCCGCCGCGTGCTCGGGCACATAGGGCATGCCCAGAGCCGTCTCGCGGGTCTCGTATTTGGCAAACTTGTCATAATCGCTGCTGGTGCGGAACCCAAAGTTACCGATGTAGAGCATATCGGCGGTCTGATCGATCACGGTCAGCGCGAACGCTTTGGCCGAAGCGATGACGCCCGAGGTGACGTTGTCCTTGTTCACGGCAACCGAAATGCGCGGCGGCATGGACGTCACCTGCACCGCAGTGTTGATGACGCAGCCGGCGCGCAGCCCGTCTGCCGCGGCGCTCACCACGTACAGACCGCTCGGCATGGTAAAGAACGCAGTTTTGTCCATAACAATCACTCCCCTAACGCGGGTTGGAACCTCATGGATGTATGTACCCACAAAAAAGGCGGCGCCCACAACGGACACCACCTTTGAGACATATGTGTCAAAACAGTATAAGCAAGATGAGACCCCCGCAGTTGCGGTGAAATAAGGACTGAATAGCCCCTCAAACAGGCAAAACAGTCCGTATTCCACCGCAACTTATACAGAACGCCTAGCGATTGCGCTCCTTGAGGGCGCGGTCGATCTCGCGCTGGACATCGCGCTTGGCCATATCCTCGCGCTTGTCGTAAAGCTTCTTGCCGCGGCCTAGGCCCAGCAGCAGCTTTACGCGGCCGTCGGTATTAAAGTAGAGCTCCAGCGGCACCAGCGCATAGCCGCGGTTGCGAAGTTTGCCGTCAAGAAAGTCGATCTCCTTGCGGTGCAGCAGCAGACGGCGCCGACGGTCGGGATCGCGATTCCACACGCCACCATGGCTATAAGGGTGGATATGCAGGCCGACGAGCCAGCACTCCCCACCACGAATCAGTGCGAAGGTATCGGTAATCTGGCACGCGCGCTCGCGAATCGACTTGACCTCGGTACCGCTCAGCTCAATACCGCACTCAAACGTCTCATCGATAAAGTACTCGTGATGTGCCGAGCGATTCTTGGAAATGAGCTTGCGTTCGCGCTTACTGGGCATCGCCGGCCTCCTTGGCGCCATCGGCGTTTGAGCCCGCAGCCTCGCGCTTTGCCCTGCGCTCGGCATTAAGCTCGGCATCGCTCTCGCGCACCAGCTTGATAATCGCCGCGCATGCCTCCTCGCCCACCAGGTCGCGGGCACGGACCGTCAGGCGCGTCGCCTCCTGCTTGTCGCCGTCGCTTGCAGCATCGGTCGCGCACATGATCAGGCAGATGGCGATCTCGGCCGAAGGCGAGGTCGGCACGCCCTGCAGGGCGAGCTCACCCATCACATGGTCGTCACTCTCGTCCGCGGCATCCGGATAGGTGGTATGGATCTTGTTGAGCAGGCGCGTCGTATGCGCATCATTGGGCGCCAGGCGCAGCGCCAGACGCGCGCAGCCCACGGCAGCCGAAATGTTCTCGGCCTCGGGCTCCAAGAAGTACTGACCCAAGTTGGTGTAGGCGCGTGCGGCGCACTTACCGTCGCTCGCGCGCTCCAGCACCGAGAACGAGAGCGATGCCCACTCCTGCTTGTCCTCGAGCGCGCGGAACAGCTCGGCCAAGTCCAAGCGATAGTTGCAGTTCATGGGATCCCAACGCACGGCCTGCATCAGGGCATTCCGAGCACTCACATAATCCTGCTGGCGAATGTAGGCATACGCCATGTCGGAATACAGGCGATCAAAGGGCACCTCGACCTGAACCAGCTCGCGCGGATCCTTTTCCACGCGGCGGTAGGCCAGACGCTCAAACTTGCTGTCGAAGCTAAAGTACTGGCGCTTCTCCTCCGTCTTGCATTCAGCGTCGATATACTCCTCGGCAAGCTCCACCAGACGCTCCAGCAGCGGCGTCGCCGTAGCCAGGTCGCCCTGCGCCAGATAGTTCTCGGCATACGTGATGTCTTCCAAGCTGATAGGCAGGTCCATGACAACTCCTCGGTCCGGGCGGCAGACTCAACGCGCGCCTTAAATATCGGTCAATACACAAAACCCGGGTCTCTTACGAGGCCCGGGCGTTCAATTTTGGTAGCCCGTACCAGATTCGAACTGGTGATCTCCGCCTTGAGAGGGCG
>CAJMNK010000119.1 GCA_905214905.1 uncultured bacterium
TGTTTGTCGGGAGAGTGTGATGGATGGAGCTGAAGCGGTCCGGCTCCAAAAAAGGCGGACGCCGTAGCGCCCGCCCTAAAGCAATCGAAAGCTCAAGCCAGCAAATCGGTCTAGTACACCATGCCCATGGCGTCCTGAACCTCGGCCAGGGTCTGCTCGGCGATCTCATTGGCGCGACGGTTGCCCTCATGCAGGACGTCCTTCACATAGTCCAGATCGTTCTCGTAGCGCTGGCGACGCTCGCGGATAGGTGCGAAGTACTTGTTGACGGCCTCGGTCACGTACTTCTTGAGCTGGCCGGAGCCGCCCATGCCAATCTCCTCGGCAATCTCGACTTCGGAACGGCCGGTGCAGATGGCGGCTGTTGAAAGCAGGCCAGACACGCCGGGGCGGTTCTCGGGATCGAACGTGATCATGCGCTCGGAGTCGGTCTGGCTCTTCTTGATGCGTTTGGCCGTTTCCTCGGCGGTCATCGAGATGTTGATGGCGTTGCCGTAGCTCTTGCTCATCTTGCGACCGTCCAGGCCCGGCAGCAGCGGGGTCTCGGACAGCAGCGCGTCGACCTCGGGGAACACCTTGCCGTAGCGGTTGTTAAAGCGGCGGGCGATGGTGCGGGTGAGCTCGATGTGCGGCAGCTGGTCGCGGCCGACGGGCACGACGTTGCCCTTGCAGAACAGGATGTCGCAGGCCTGATGCACCGGGTAGGTGAGCAGAAGGCCGGTGAGCTCGTGGCCCGAGGCCTCCATCTCGGCCTTGACGGTGGGGTTGCGCGCCAGCTCGGCCTCGGAGACCAGCGACAGGAACGGCAGCATGAGCTGGTTGGCGGCGGGCACGGCGGAGTGCGCGTAGATCATGGTCTTGTCGGGATCGATGCCGCAGGCAAGGTAGTCCATGACCATGTTGTACACGTTGTCCTGGATGTGCTCGGTCGTGTCGCGGTCAGTGATGACCTGGTAGTCGGCGATGAGCACGTTGGTCTTGGCGCCCATGTTCTGCAGCTCAACACGGCCCTTGAGGGTACCGAAGTAGTGGCCCAGGTGCAGACGGCCGGTGGGGCGGTCGCCGGTGAGCATGGTGAACTTCTCGGGCGTTTTGGTCAGGCCCTCGCGAATGGCGTTGCTCTTTTGCAGCGCGACTTCGTAGCTGTTCTCGTTTGGCATGATTGCTCCTAACGTATGTTCATGGGTCAAGATGATAACGCGTTTATTGGAGGGGCGGTGCGTAAGTAGGCGAGGGCGGGAGAGGGACGCGCGTGGTGCGGCTTGTGCGATGGGCGCGGCGCGGCCGCGCTTGGCCAACGGTGCCTTGGCACATCCTCGGCAGCTTGCCCTAGAGCTTGTGGTGGCGCTCTTCTTTGCGCTCCTCGGCTGCCTGCTCCTCCTGCTTAAAGGCGGGGTCGTCGGGGGTGACGAGCTCGTCCTCGTGCGTGCGCTTGTTGTAATGGTGGCGTAGCACGGGTTCAAACAGGTGCAGGTGCTTGGCGAAGGCCGCCGAGCCAATGGCGAGCACGGTAAAGATGAGCACACGCATGGGCACTTCGACCTGGTTAATCGCGGCGGCGCCGGCCGAAAGCATGATGCACCAGGCATAGATGAGCAGCACGGCCTGTTTTTGGTTGTAGCCTTCTTGGATTAGGCGGTGGTGGATGTGGCCCTTGTCGGCCTGCCCAATGCTAATGTGGGCGCGCCTGCGGCGCACGATGGCGCTAAACGTGTCGATGATGGGCACGCCGGCAACGATGAGCGGGATGATAAGCGAGGTGAGCGCGGCGGTGCGGCTCACGTTGAGCAGCGAGATGGAGCCCAGTGCAAAGCCCAGAAGCAGCGACCCCGAGTCGCCCAAGAAGATGCTTGCGGGGTTGAAGTTGTAGCGCAAAAAGGCCAGGCAGGCGCCAAAGAGCGCAATGGAGAGCGCGGCGGCGTCGATGCGGCCCGAGAGAACGGCCATCGAAAACATGGTGAACGAGGCGATGCCGCAGATGCCCGTGGCCAAGCCGTCGAGGCCGTCGATGAGGTTAATGATGTTGGTGAATGCCACCAGATAGATTACGGTGATGGGGTAGGCGAGCCACCCGAGCATGATTTCGCCGGGGGCAAACGGGTTGACGATGACGCCGATCCGCAGGCCGCCGATACAGGCGATGAGCGCGGCGAGGACCTGCCCGGCCAGCTTTTGCTTGGGCTTGAGTTGGAAGACGTCATCGATAGCGCCGGTCGCAAAGATGACGGTAAAGGAGAGCGCCAGCATGGGATAGCTAATGTGAAGGCGCGGGTGCGGCACCAGGACGGGTGGCCAGCCTAGGTGCCAGGTGCCTAGGATTTGCACAATGCAGGCAACGACCAGGCCCAAAAACACCGCCGTTCCGCCCAAACGCGGGATGGGCTTTGTGTTGATGCGGCGCTTAGAAGGATAGTCGACGGCATCGAGCTTAAT
>CAJMNK010000120.1 GCA_905214905.1 uncultured bacterium
ACAACCTTGCCAAGGTTGGGGTCGCGGGTTCGAGCCCCGTTGTCCGCTCCAAACGCAGCAGCCCGGCTACTACGGTAGCCGGGCTTTTTCGTACCCATCGCCTGGGCTCGAACCCGAGAGGGAGCGAGCGTTTTGGGTCGTGGCTGTGGCGTTGTTTGCCGTGAATGTTCGCTTTGGGCGTATCATCGTGGGCATCTCGTATAACCTCGTTGCAAGGGAGATACGCCCCATGGCTACAGAAAAGTCTTCTTCGCGCTCATGGATGTCCGACGCCGCGATCTATCAGATCTACCCGCGCTCGTTTAAGGATTCGACTGGTTCGGGTCTGGGCGATATCGCGGGCATTACCCAGCAGATGGACTATCTTGAGCGGCTGGGTATCGAGGCCATCTGGCTGAGCCCGTTTTACCCATCGCCTCTTGTCGATGGCGGCTATGATGTGGCGGACTACTGCGATGTCGACCCACGTCTCGGCTCGCTTGACGACTTCGATGACATGATCGCTGCGGCTCACGCGCGCGGCATCAAGGTCATCGTCGACATCGTGCCTAACCATTCATCCAACCAGCACCCCTGGTTCAAAGCCGCTCTTGCCGCCGGCCCCGGATCGCCCGAGCGCGCCCGTTATATCTTCCGCGATGGTCGCGGCGAGCACGGAGAGCTGCCTCCCACCAATTGGAATGCCAACTTTGGCGGCCCCGCCTGGACGCGTGTTGCGGACGGTCAGTGGTATCTGCACATGTTTACGCCCGAGCAGCCGGACTTTGACTGGTCATGCCCCGAGGTTCACGCGTTCTTTTGCGACGTCCTGACATTTTGGAGCGATCGAGGCGTCGATGGCTTTCGCATTGATGTGGCGCACGGTCTTGCCAAGGATCTCGACCGCGATGACCTCGACCGGTGGCATCTCGCCGAGGGCGATGACATGGTTGACGACGGCACCCATCCGCTGTGGGACCGCAACGAGGTCCACGAGATCTATCGCGAGTGGCGCCGCGTGTTCGACCGCTATAATCCGCCGCGCAGCGCCGTTGCCGAGGCGTGGGTGCTGCCCGAGCGCCAGTATCTCTACGTGCGTCCCAGCGAGCTTGGCCAGACATTCAACTTTGAGTTCGCCAAGGCCACTTGGACCTATGATGACATGCACGCTGCAATTGAGAAGGGCTTGAAGGCGGCCATCGAATCCGATTCCGCCTCGACCTGGGTACTCTCCAACCACGACGTGCCGCGCGTGGCGACACGCTATGCCCTGCCGCAAATCAAGGCGACGCGCTACCATCAGATTGCGCTCGACTGGCTCTTACGCGACGGGTCGTCTTATGACGAGGACCGTAAACTCGGCGAGCGCCGCGCGCGGGCGGCCCTTTTGCTTGAGCTGGCGCTTCCGGGCTCGGCATACGTGTATCAGGGTGAGGAGCTCGGCCTTTTTGAGGTGGCTGACATCCCGTGGGCTGCACTCGAAGATCCCACTGCGACCAATACGCACGGACCGAAGCGCGAGAAGGGGCGCGACGGCTGTCGTGTGCCCCTGCCATGGGTAGCGGCGGACGATCCCGCGCAGGGCGGATCGTTTGGGTTTTCGCCGGCGGACGCCGATGCAGCGCCCCATCTGCCGCAGCCTGCATGGTTTTCCGATTACGCTGCCGATAGGGAAGAAGCGGACCCGACATCGATGCTTGCGCTCTATCGTGACGCCCTCTGGCTGCGGCGCAAGCTGCGCAGGTGCGCCAACGATCTTGCGTGGCTCGATCTTGACGGGCGCACCGGCCTTGCGGATGGTGCCGAGGGCGCTGAGGGCGGCGTCATCGCCTATCGCCGCGACAACGGATGGGCGTGTGTGACGAACTTCGGTGCAGCACCCGTGGAGCTACCGGCGGGCAGGGTCCTGCTCACCTCATCACCGCTTGTAGACGGTAGGCTCGCGCAGGACAGCTCTGCCTGGATCATGCTCGGTGAGATGTAAGGGCCTCTTGCGGCGAGCTTGCGTTTGCCTACACCTTCCGTGGTGACTGATGTCTTCGCGAGGTTCGCGAGGGTATCGCAAAACTTTTCAAAAAAGTTCTTGCATAGGATGCGGGCATCACGTAAGATTAATCCCCGTAAGCGGACATGGCTCAGTTGGTAGAGCACAACCTTGCCAAGGTTGGGGTCGCGGG
>CAJMNK010000121.1 GCA_905214905.1 uncultured bacterium
GTCATGCCGCCGCAGTTGAAAGGCAGATTGCCGCTCTGGCGGGTTTGCAGCGTCGGCTGGTTACGCGGTTTGGTAAAACCGCGTAACTCTACAGTTCAGTCACGACAACGTTGTTGAAGATTTCATCCCAGCGGTCCATGACCAGGTGGCCGGTCTTGGGATCCATGGCGTTGAGCTTGCCGCAAGTATTGGCGGTCTTGAGCACCGTGACGTCGTCGGCACCAGCCGCAATGGCATGCGCAAAGCCGGCGATGGTCGAGTCACCGGAACCCGTTGCGTTCACAGCCGCAATCGCGGGCGTCTTGGCGCGGAACGCGCGGCCCTCATGGAAGCCCACCGAACCGGCAGCGCCCATCGAAACGACAACCCAGGGGATACCGGCAAAGCGGTCATCGGCGGCGAGCGCCTCGCGCAGGGCATCGACATCATCGGTCGTAAAGGACGTACCCAGCAGGCCGTTAATCTCGGTCAGGTTGGGCTTTACGAGCTCGGGCTTAGCGTCGGACTCCAGCGCGGCCTCCAGCGATGCACCCGAGGTGTCGAGCAGCACCTTGGCGCCCGCCTCCTCGGCGATCTTGACGAGCTCGGCATAGTAGCCGGCATCGACGCCACGCGGCAGCGAGCCCGAAAGCGTCACAACGTCCGCCTTCGCTGCAAGCTCAGCGAACTTGGCCGTAAAAGCCTCGAGCTCGGCCGGGGCGATCTGCGGGCCACTCTCCAGCAGCTCGGTCTGATTGCCCTCGTGCAGAATATTCAGGCAAATGCGCGTCTCGCCGGCGATGGGCACAAAGTCGTTCTTGACGCCGTCGGCATCCATAAGCTCGGCCATATAGGCGCCCATGTGGCCGCCGAGCAGACCGGTCGCGAGCACGTCGTCGCCCAGCTGCAGCAGCACGCGGCTCACGTTGAGGCCCTTGCCGCCAGCGGTCTTTTCGGGCGTCACGCGGTTAACATCGTCGATGACCAGCTTGTCGAGCTGATAGCGCGTATCAATCGACGGGTTCATGGTAACGGTCAGAATCATGTTGAACTCCTGTTCCGGGACGGCGTGCGCCGCCCCAAACATACGATAGCTCGTTAAAGGATCTCGATCTCAAAGCCGCGGACGATGGTCTCCCCCGGCTTAGCCACCAGGCAGCCACGCTTGTGCTCCAGAATATCGTCCTCGTCGGAGCAGGTGGACAGGCCGCCCCACGGTTCCACGGCCACAAAGTCGCCCTCGGGCTTGCTCCACACAATCAGGTACGGCATATCGGGGAACGTCAAGCGCACGCCCTTGTCCTCGGTTTTCTTGGTCAGCGTAACCACGCGGCTCTCGAGCACGTCAAAGATGGTCTCCGCGAAGTCGAAGAGTTCGTGGGTAAGCGGCAGGTTCTGGCCGATCATGGGGTTCTTGCTGCGATGCTCAACATCAATCAGGCCCGTCGAGGGAACGGCAGTGCAGAGCTCGGTGGCCTCACGCTGCTCAAAACGAAGCTCGTAATCGTCATAGGACTCGCCCTCGTCGAGCGGGCACTTAAAGCCGGGGTGACCGCCCACAAAGAACGGCATGTCCTCGGTGCCCTCATTGGTCACCTCGTACGACACGGCCACCTTTTCCGAATCAATCGTGTAACGAGCAACGATCTTAAACGGATACGGGTACTGCTCGAGCAACTCGGCATGGTCGGCAGAGCTTAGGCTCAGCGCAACCATGTTGTCGCCCTGCTCCTCGAGCTTCCACTCCTGTTTGCGCGCAAAGCCGTGGCGGGCGAGCTTTACCTCGCGGCCGCCCATGGTCATTGCGCGACCGTCACGAAGGCCACCGCAGATCGGGAAACAAATGGGTGCCTGGCCCGACCAGACCGCCGGGTCACCCTGCCACAGGTACTCACGGCCGTTGGCCGCAATAGAGGTGAACGAGCCGCCCGCCGTGCTCAGTGCTACGCGGATAGAACCGTTATCAAGAACAAACTCCATAGGAGCCTTCCCTTTCTTATGACAGCCCGCCAAGTCAATAGGGCTGATAGAAAACCGGCCCGCGCCCCCTCACAGAAACGCGAGCCGTCAATTGAAAAGCTGCAAATCGCCAAGTACAGCCGAGAGCGAAGCACTCAAG
>CAJMNK010000122.1 GCA_905214905.1 uncultured bacterium
GGGGAGGCCTCGCGGCCTCCCCCTTTTTTGCGTTTACGGGCAACAATACTTATGCAATTAAATCAATTAAATCATCCACCGCTGAATATAGACGTTCACCGTTCTGTGCTCAGTTCTCTGTTCTCAATGGACTAATATTTGCTTTAGCGCACTGCTGCGCTTGTCCTGTTTTACACGGGTCGTTTTATTGATTGTGAAGGAAGGACTCACATGGCAGATGTTCATGAGCTGCTTGATACTTGGATTGCCAATGTCAAGGACGAGGAGCTCCTCGCTGAGCTTAACACGATGAAGGAGCAGGGTGATGAGGACGCCATCACCGACGCTTTCTTCCAAGATCTCGCCTTCGGTACTGCCGGCCTTCGCGGCACTATCGGTGCGGGCACTAACCGTATGAATATCTATACGGTCGGTCGTGCGACCCAGGGATTCGCTGACTACCTCAATGCGACCTTCAAGCATCCGACGGTCGCCATTGCTCGCGATAGCCGCAATAAAGGTGAGCTGTTCGTCAAGACGACGGCTGCCATTCTTGCAGCAAACGGCGTGACTGCCCTCGTGTATCCCAAGATTTCTCCTGTGCCGACGCTCTCCTGGGCCGTCCGCAACCTTAAGTGCTCCGGTGGCATTTGCATGACCGCTAGCCATAACCCAGCGCCTTATAACGGCTATAAGGCCTATGGCCCCGACGGCTGCCAGATCACCAGCGAGGCCGCCGATGCAATTTCTAAGGCTATCGCCGAGACCGATACGTTCACCGGCGTGAAGTCCATGGACTTCGATGAGGCTCTTGAGCAGGGTCTGGTCAAATGGATCGATGACTCGTGCCTCGAGCGTTATTACGACGCCGTTCTCGCCCGCGGCGTGACTAACCTTTCTGCCGAGGAGATCGCTGGCGCTCCGCTTAAGCTCGTCTACACTCCGCTCAACGGCACCGGCCTCATTCCCGTCACGACGGTGCTCGAGCGCGCTGGCATCACCGATGTCACGGTTGTTCCCGAGCAGAAGGAGCCTAACGGCGATTTCCCGACCTGCCCGTATCCTAACCCCGAGATCCGTCAGGCCATGCAGAAAGGCATCGATCTCTGTGAGCAGGTTCACCCTGATTTGCTGCTTGCAACCGATCCTGACGCCGACCGTGTTGGCGTTGCCGTTAAGAATGGCGACGACTATCTGCTGCTGACCGGCAATGAGATGGGCGTTCTGCTGCTCGACTATATCTGCAAGACCCGTGCTGCCCGCGGTGAGGACCTCACTAAGAAGGTTGCCGTTACTACTATCGTTTCTTCCGCCATGGTCGATGCTCTGGCCGAGGAGTATGGCTTTGAGCTTCGTCGCTGCCTGACGGGCTTCAAGTACATTGGTGACATCATTACCTCGCTTTCCGATGCTGGTGAAGTCGATCGCTTTATCTTCGGTTTTGAGGAGAGCTACGGTTATCTGGCTGGTGATCACGTGCGCGACAAGGACGCCGTGAGCACTTCGCTGCTGATTTGCCAGATGGCTCAGTATTACAAGCTGCAGGGTAAGAACCTCGCCGACGCGATGCACGAGCTGTACGAGAAGTATGGCTACTATCACAACAAGACGATTTCGCTGAGCTATCCGGGCGCTGAGGGTGCGGCAAAGATGGCCGGCATCATGGCTGGTCTGCGCGAGAACCCGCCCGCGGAGCTCGCCGGTTCCAAGATTGAGGCCGTCGTGGACTACGACACCTGCGTGAACGGCCTGCCGAAGGCTAATGTCATTGAGTTCGATCTCGAGGGTGGCAACAAGGGTATCGTCCGTCCTTCCGGCACCGAGCCCAAGATCAAGCTGTATATCTTTGCCAAGGGCGCGGATGCCGCCGAGGCTGATGCAGCACTTGACGTGATTGAAGAGTCCGGTCGCAAGCTGCTGGCATAAGGTATTTAAGAGTCTATTACTGTAGATAGGCGAAAGAGGGGATCTCGGAAACGAGGTTCCCTCTTATATTCACCCAGCCAGCCGAGAGTCCTTATATGTGTAGGAAATGTGTACGCCCAGATTCCCGCCCCCGGGGGCCCTCCGGTCTGGCAATATATCTCCTTGCCGCGCGGCCCGGTCGGACCGGATCAG
>CAJMNK010000123.1 GCA_905214905.1 uncultured bacterium
CAGCGCTCCTAGCATCCGATACCGCCTGCGTCGCCTCTCATCATACCGCGTCCAATCGTCAGATTGGGAAACGAAGATTTCAGGGTGTCAACTTGCGTAGTGCCTCATAAAAAAACGTTACCGAAGCTCTTTTCGTTGACCTGCATTAAATGTTACCGAATCCTTGTCTGCAACAGGGCAGGGAGGTGGCGGCATGCTGAGCATGGACACGAGGCGCGAAGTGACGAAGGCCTATGCGAGGAGGTACGCGTCGGCCAAGACGAAGAAGGAGAAGGGCGCGATCCTCGACGAGGTGGTGGCGCTCACCGGCTGGCACCGGAAGCACGCGATCCGGGCGCTTTCGGGCAAGCCCGCCGAAGCCGCCCGCGCGCCGGGCAGGCGCGGGCCGAAGCCCCGCTACGGCATGAGGCACAAGGAGCCGCTTAAGCTCGTCTGGGCCATCATGGACTTCCCCTGCTCGAAAAGGCTCAAGGCCGGCATGCGCGACGTGCTCGACGCGCTCGAGAGGACCGGCAGGCTCAAGCTCGCCCCCAAGCTCAAGCGCGAGGTGCTCTCGATGTCGGCCTCGACCATGGACAGGATGCTCGCCTCGGACAGAAGCTCCATGCAGCTCAAGGGCAGGGCGACCACCAAGCCGGGCAGCCTCCTCAAAAGCCAGATACCCGTGAGGCGCGGCACCGAGTGGGACGACGCCTCGCTCGGCTTCGCGGAGGTGGACACGGTCGCCCATTGCGGCCCTTCCGCCAAAGGCGAGTTCTGCTACACCCTGGACGTCACCGACGTGTCGAGCGGCTGGACGGAGCTCGTCGCGGTGCGCAACAAGGCCGAGACCCATATGCTCGGGGCCATGAAGGCGGTGCGCGCCCGCATGCCCTTCGAGCTCAAGGGCATCGATTCGGACAACGGCTCGGAGTTCATCAACTGGCATTTCATGCGCTACTGCGAGGCGGAGGACCTGGTGTTCACGAGGAGCCGGCCCTATGCCAAGAACGACGGCTGCTTCGTCGAGGAGAAGAACTGGTCGGTGGCCCGCAGGGCCGTCGGATACGGGCGCTACGAGGGCCGGGCGGCGTGCGACCTCCTGAACGAGATATACGAGCGGCAGCGCATCCTCACGAACTACTTCATGCCGTCGGCCAAGCTCGTCGCCAGGATGCGCGACGGCTCCAGGGTCGTGCGCTTCCACGACGACCCCCAGACCCCGTACCGGCGTATAATGGCCATGAAGGGCGTGGGCAAGCAGGCTCGGGACCGCATGCGCGCTGAGTTCAAGGCGGCCGACCCGCTGAAGCTGCGCATGGAGATACGGGAGCTCACCCAGGAGCTCTTGAAGATGACGGTATCGCTCTAGCCGAGGAAGGAGGGGCCGCCCGGTTCGGTAACATCGAATCATGAGGCGACGAATGCTCCTTCGGTAACAAAAAATACGAGGCAACTCGGCGGCTTGCGGAGCACGGCCGTTTTTGTATAATAAGGGCGAGCCGCAGGGAGGTGGTGCTCCCCACGGCTCTCGGATCGCTTCGGCGGTTTGGGTTTACTTGTGGCGCTCCTTTCCCCCGCGGGTTAGGAGCGCGCTCCTTATCACCAGAAAAAGCTCGATGACGCGGGTAGCGAACTCCAAGAGCAAAATCGCCAACTCAGCAAAGCCCAAAACGGTCATGGTCATCACCTCCAATCATCTAGAATATTGAGAGGGAGAGGCACCAAGCCGCCGGACCGAATCCGTATCTATAAGTATAGCGAGCCCGTTCCACGTTTCCATGGCACGCATCACCGTGGAAAACCTTCCCGACCTTGCCCGTTTCCAACGC
>CAJMNK010000124.1 GCA_905214905.1 uncultured bacterium
GGTTCGTGAAATGCTTCCTGCCCGGCGAGTTCTCCGGATTGACCCTGTACAGGGTGCGCAAGCTGATGCGCGAGCTGGGAATACGCGGCTGCACGCCCAACGCCAGGAAGCGCACCACCATCCCCGACCCGAAGGCCAGGCCCCGGCCCGACCTGGTGCGCCGCGACTTCACCAGTCCCGTTCCAACCTGCAAGCTCGTGGGCGACATCACCTACCTGCGCACCGGCGAGGGATGGCTGTACCTGTCGACGGTCATCGACCTCAACACCCGCATGGTGGTGGGCTGGTCGCTCTCCGAGCGCATGACCGCCGACATCGTGGTTTCGGCGCTGGCGTCGGCCAAATCGCGCGGCTACGTGGCCGGCAACGCGATATTCCACGCCGACCGCGGCGCCCAGTACACCAGCAGGCTTCTGGCCGAATGGGCGCGCGACAACGACGTGCGGCTGTCCTGCAGCCGCGCCGGCAACTGCCACGACAACGCGGTGGCCGAGTCGTTCCTCGCCACGCTGAAGAACGAGATGTACTACAGGCGCAGCTTCCCGACCAGGGATTCCGCCAAGCACGCGGTGGTCGAGTTCATCGAGGCGTACTACAACCGCCGAAGGCCCCGCTCGACGATCGGCTACAAGGTGCCGGCCGAGGCCATGGCGGCCTTCTTCGAGAGAACCGAGCCCAAGCTCGAGGCCATGCCTATGGCCGCTTGATTTCTCGAGCATGCGTGTCCGAAATCTTGACACAGGTCAGAAGGCCTCGATGCCAGCGCTGCGCCGATATGGGGCAGCGGCCCCCCGTTGGCCGCCATGGCCCTGACTTCCGAGCGTATGCTGGCGCCGCTCGTCTTAAGACGTTGACCTCCATCCGGAGCCTGCGGTTCTCGCGCTCGGGCTCCAGGATCCGGTTCTACTCGGGCGTGCGGTTGTCGGCGGCGCGCGGCGAGCCGGTCTCGTTTATCGACTTGACCCGCCTCTCCACGGTGCTCTTGTCGAGGTCGCACTCGTCCATGGCCTCGCGCCTGGGTTTTCCGGCGTTGTGGAGATCGACTATCTTCCTCTTGAACTCGTCGGTGAAATGCCTCGGTCTGGGGCCGGTCGAGGCCGAGCCCCCGGTCCGGCTGGGGTAGCATGTCGCTGCGGACCATTGTCTTTCCTCTCGTTGAATATCTAGGCGCTGACGATTCTAGGCGATGGCCCTCTCTTGCTTCTTACACCTCGATTGTGCTCGCTACCCCCAGCGGGCCCGGATCGAGCGATTCGGGCCCGCTTTTGGGGCCTGCCGGAAACCCGGTGGTCAAAAAGGGCCAAATATGAGTACTGTTACCAGTTTGGTGGCAGCCAAATGGCCTCAAAAATCGGTGCCAGAGGCCAAAAGTGCATCGATTTTCGTTCTTCAGAGTCGCGATCGGGCTCCAAACAAGGCGATTTTGCTGCTCTGGACCGGAAAATCGATGCTACTAATTTGGTGACAGTACTCATATTTGGCCCTTTTTGACCACTGCCGGTGGCGCGCGCAGACGTGGTGTAAGAGCGTCCCGAGGTCCGTCGCTGCAAGTCC
>CAJMNK010000125.1 GCA_905214905.1 uncultured bacterium
CAAAGCTGTCCTTAAGGGTAACAATGCGGTTGAATCTGCCGCTCTCGCGGTCCTTGCAGTAATAGCCCATACGGACAAACTGGAAGCGCTCGCCTTCCTTGGCATCAGCCAGCGACGGTTCGAGCTTGCAGCCGGTCAGCTTCTTGAGCGAATCCGGATTGAGATAATCCAGATAATCCGTGCCCTCCGGTACGTCATTAACGTTCTCGAGGGTGAACAGATTATCGTACAGATACAGGTCCGCATCGATGGCGTGCTCGGCAGATACCCAGTGAATGGTGCCCTTGACCTTGCGGCCGTCCACCGGCATGCCGTTGCGGGTCTCGAGATCAGCCGTGCAGCGGATTTCCACGATCTCGCCGTTGTCGTCCTTGACGATCTCATTGCACTTGACAATATACGCGCCCATCAGTCGAACCTCGCCGTCCGGCTTGAGGCGCTGGAACTTCGGAGGCGGCACCTCAGCGAAGTCGCTCTTTTCGATATACAGCTCACGGGTGAACGGAACCTTGCGGCTGCCTGCTTCCTCATTGCGCGGATTGTTCGGCACTTCGAACTCCTCGCACTGACCCTCCGGATAGTTGGTGATAACCAGCTTGACCGGCTCGGTGACTGCCATGCGGCGCAGCGCGGTCTCGTTCAGCTCCTCGCGGATGCAGTGCTCGAGCAGCTTGATGTCAACCAGCGAGTTGGCCTTTGCGATGCCGGCGCGCTGTACAAAATCGAGGATGGCGCTCGGCGTGTAGCCGCGGCGGCGCAGCGCACACAGCGTAGGCATACGCGGATCGTCCCAGCCCTCAACGTGCTTTTCAAATACCAGCTGGCGCAGGTAACGCTTGGACATAACGGTGTGCGTTACGTTCAGGCGGGCAAACTCGCGCTGCTTGGGATGATGCGGCAGCGGGCAGTTGTCAACCACCCACTCGTACAGCGGACGGTGGTTCTCAAACTCAATCGAGCACATGGAGTGCGTGATGCCCTCAAGTGCGTCCTGAATCGGGTGTGCAAAGTCGTACAGCGGATAGATACACCACTTATCGCCCTGACGGTGATGATGTGCACGCACGATGCGGTAAATCGCCGGGTCGCGCAGGTTCATGTTCGGACTTGCCATGTCGATCTTGGCACGCAGCGTGTGCAGCGGCACGCGACCTTCGCGATACCACTCGCGACGGCTCATCTCGGCACCGCCGAGACGGCCGGAGCACTGGATGCGGATGCCCTTGGCGCCGCTCTTACGGGCGGACTGGACGGCCTTGCGCATCGCACGGCGGAACGCAACGCGTCCCTCGAGCTGCTCGGCAACGGACTGCGCGATGAGCGCAGCATCGAGCTCGGGGCGCTTGACCTCGACGACCTCGATGGACACCGGGCCGTTGGCGACCTTCTCGAGCTTCTTGCGCAGCGAGTCGATCTCGGCGCCCTTCTTGCC
>CAJMNK010000126.1 GCA_905214905.1 uncultured bacterium
GCTGCTGCGCCAACTGCCCGCACAGCCACTAAGAACAACGCAGCCCCGCGACCGGCACCGATCGCGGGGCTGCTTCTTTAGCTACCCAGGTTTCCTTATGAGTTGCGGTGAAATAAGGACTGATTGGCGGCTAGAAGCCGCTATTCAATCCCTATTTCACCGCAACTTAGTCGTTACTTGCGGACCAGGCGGGCGCAGAAGTGGCCGTCGTAGGAGTCGGCGTTTACCGGCACGCTTTGGAAAAGGCCACGATCGTTTTGACGGACGGCCACCAGCTTCTTGGCCTGTGCGAAATCGGGCAGCTGCAGAATCTGGGCTTCGGAGAACGGTGCCACGGTAAAGCCGGCGCCCTCGGGAGAAGCCAGGAAGGCATCCACGACCTGCGTGTTCTCTTCATCAAAAACCGAGCAGGTAGCATAGATAAGTTCACCACCGGCAGCCACGCGCGCGGCTGCTTCCTTGAGCATCGTCAGCTGCAGACGGGGCAGCTCAGTCGTAACGTCGTTCTCGGTCAGACGCCACGGAATCTCGGGGTGGCGGCGCATGGTGCCGGTGCCAGAGCACGGCGCATCGATAAAGACCGTGTCGAACAGGGCGGGTTCGCCAAGCATCGCGTCAAAGGACGTAAGCACCTCATTGAGCTCGCAGGCATCGCCCGACACCGTACGAACACCTGAGATACCCGCCTTGTGCAGGCGCGCGAGATTCTGATCGCACTTACGATCGTGCAGATCGAGCGCAGTATGCTGACGCTCGTACCCGGCACGCTTGGCCTGGCACATCATCACGTAGGTCTTGGTGCCGCGACCGGCGCCAATCTCCAGGCAACGACCGGGACGTGTCGCGGCAGTAGCGATAAGCTGAGCGTTGAGGTCCGAGGCAACCGCGGCAGCACGCTCAAACACGCCCGATGCAACCGCGACCTGCGCATCGACCGGAGCATGGCAGCCCGGGAAGACAGGAGCGACGAGCTGCGAGATATACGGGTCGGGTTTGGTCGCAAACGCGTTCTCATGCAGGGCCAGCGGCGCGGGGGCCAGATTGCCGGCGAAGTTCAGCGCGCCCTCGGGCGTATCGAACGAGGCAATAATTCGAGCGCACAGCCAGCGCGGCAGACCCATCAGGCGCGACAGACGAACCAAGCGTCGCTCAGACTCACCCACATCGGACGCCGTGGCAAAGTCCTCAACGTTGTCCGCAACCTTATGCAGCACGGCGTTCGCCAGACCGGCGGCCGATTTAGCACCGCTGCGAACCAGCTCAACGCCCTGGCTCACGGCAACGCGACCCGGGGTATGCAGGTAGAGCATCTCGAAGGCCGAGATGCGAAGCGCCATGCGAACGCGCGGCGCGACCTTTTTGGGCTT
>CAJMNK010000127.1 GCA_905214905.1 uncultured bacterium
CCGCCGGTCGTTTGCCGAAAACTTAGCGGGACCGCCAGCGGCTGCCGACGCGCGTGCTATCTTCGCGCCATGAGGTACTTTATCGTTTCACATAACGCTGCGCTGGCGCTTTTGGCGCACATGCCGAACCCTCGATTTGGGGATTCGGAATCAGGGGTCGTGTCGATTGCAGGCGCCTGCGCGCTCCTGGACCAAGAGGCGCAGGAGGTTATCGATCGCTATGACCTGGGGATCGATACGCTGGATTTGCTGGTGCCGTCGCGCGCCGACCGTCGGCGGAGCCAGCACGTTAAGACGCACCTGTGTACCAACGAGCTCCCGGCGGGTTCGTTTATCTCGCTGGGCCACTGGATGGGCGACCTGGATGCGTATGTGTGCTCTCCCGAGCTGGCGTTTTTGCAAGCTGCGCACGATGGTGATGCGGCGGCTGCCATCTATGCCGGCTATGCCATGACATCGGACTATCGGCTGGATAACCTTGCTCCCGGTGGGGTAACAAGCAGGGATGCGGGCATGCGCGATGGCAGGCTCACGACCAAGGAGCTCATCGCGGCGTATCTTGACCGGGCGTCAAAGGTGAGAGGCGCCGCCAAGGCGAAGGCGTTGCTTCCGTATGTGGTGGAGGGCTCGCGATCTCCAAGGGAGTCGGGGCTTTGCATGTTTATGTCGTTGCCTGCACATTGCGGTGGGCTTGCGCTGGGCAAGGCCGAGCTGAACAAGAAATACTTTATCCGCGACGGTTACAACGATGGGCGCAACCGCAAACTGCGCGTGTTGGAGCGCACGCCCGACATAACGCTAACGGCGAAAGCAGAGGTGGGCCTGGATAAAGTAAGGGCAGGCTTGCTGCCCGAAGTGCTTACCGCGCTGGTCGACTACGACAGCGACGCCATCCATGATGGAAGCGAGAAAATCCACAAGGACGCCGAGCGCCGCAACGAGCTACAGATGCTCAATGGGGTCGCGTACTTTACGGTGACGACTGACCAGGCAAGCGACTACGAAAAGCTCGTTCGCCTGTGCGAACGCATCCGACGGAAACTGCATCGGAATAAGCGACCCATTTTTAACAAGCCCATGAGCAAGGAGCAGCGATATCTTGCCCTTGCGCGCGTCGAAACGAAGCGGTTTAAGCTTTGGCAAACCGTCATCGACGCGCATTGGCATTGGTAGGGGCGGTTGTTGGTCGTGGGGGCTAACGGCCTTATTTTCAGGTCTAATACTTTTCCGCGAAGTGAACGAGTCAAAACAGACCCCCGAAGCATCGACACTTTTGGCGGCTCATTTCCTGCGGTTTTGACGTTAGAATCCTGCGGTTTTGGCTTCGAAAAGTGTGCATGCTTCGGGGGGACCAAATAAGCTCGT
>CAJMNK010000128.1 GCA_905214905.1 uncultured bacterium
ACTGCGGGAATGGCCTATTTGCTCAATGTGTTCGGCTGAGATCGGAAATCAACCAATTCGTGGGCGCAAACCGCACCACCACAATCGGGGCAGCCGACAAACCACCGGCTAAACCGACCTTTATCGCTTGATCCAAGAGGTCTCGGGGCGGCAAATGAGTCGAGCGTTGTTGTAGGCCATGTCGAGTGTGAGGCAGGTGCGTGCTGCGTAGAAACCGTCCTCGCGCTGGATGGTCAGCGCCAGTTCGGGCTTGTCGCCGGTCAGGCACAGCGGCAGCAGCAGCTGGATCCGACCGCCGTAGA
The DNA here is from genome assembly GCA_905214905.1 of uncultured bacterium. Taxonomy (GTDB): domain Bacteria; phylum Actinomycetota; class Coriobacteriia; order Coriobacteriales; family Coriobacteriaceae; genus Collinsella. The sequence continues at coordinate 303 of CAJMNK010000128.1, forward strand.
ACTGCGGCACGGCGAGCGTGTAGTTGGCTGCGGCGCGGCGGGCGGCCTCGACGACAGCTCCCTCAAAGGCGCGGCGCAGCAGCAGCGAGCTGCCCTCCCCCATCAGGCTGGCGGGAATACGCGTAAGGTTTTCCTCGTCGCCCAGAATGTGGTCGATGTTGGAGCGGATGGGCAGGCGGTAGTCAAAGACCAGCTCGGAGGGGTCCTCGGCAAAGCGCACGCGGCACGGCAGGTACTCAAACGAGACCAGCATGGGGTCGCTTTCCTTAAAGAAGCCCTTCAAAAACCAGCGCTGGCGCGCGTCGGGCTTGGTGTTGGGCTCAAACAGGCCGTAGATGGTCTCGTAGCGGCGCGTGTACAAGCCGGTATTGAACAGGCAGCGGTCGTCGTCGAACACCAGCGGCAGGTTGGACGGCGCGGTCTGGTTTACGTCGCGCTCGGTCAGGAACACCGCGCGGCTAAACGAAAACGACAGGTAGTTTTTGAGGATGCGATTGCCGGGACCCCAGTCCTCGGGGTCGGCGAGGTCGACCAAGCGGTCGTAGCAGGGCTCGGGGCAAAACGCGAAGTCGTACACATTGCTGCACAGAGTGCTGGGGATCTCCATGTGGTGTCCAATCAATTCATTAACCGGCGTGCGGATGCTTAGATTCTATACGAGCGACAGATCGCCCGTGCCCGCAACGAATCCGCAGCGCAGCTCTTCGGCTAGCTCGCTGTTCGTGCGGCGACTGGAAACGAGGTCCTGGATCCAGGCGTAGTACTGGTTGTCTTTTGGTTCGGGGCTGTCAGACAGCACGACCGGAGTGCCTGCGAACCTTAAGACGGACAACGCAAAGACAAGGCTGGTTCGTTTGTTACCGTCTTCAAAGATGTGGTCCTTGACCATGTGCTCGGCAACGTAGGTGACCTGGTCAAAGATGTCTGCGAAGCGATCGGCCGGCGATTGGCCGAATATCGTACAGAATGCACCCGCAAGCACGGACTCGACGCGCCCAAGCTCAAGC
>CAJMNK010000129.1 GCA_905214905.1 uncultured bacterium
ATTCCGCAGCGCGAAGGCCCCTTGTCCGTCGCTCCGTAGGAGCAGGACAAGGGGCCTTCATGCGCGAGGACGATTTTGAGGGAACATCCCGACCGTCCCGGACAGGTATATGAGGAGGATGTCTACAGGTACTCGATTTGAGCGCCTTCCGTGTCGCACGTCAGAATATGCGTCTCACACTTAGGGAACTGCTCGCGCAGCTTGACCTGCAAGAACTTTGCCACGATGGTGTCGTCAGTCACGGCCATGAGGGTCGAGCCCGAACCGCTGATCCAGATGGTCTTGGCGCCGCCGTTAAGGCAGGTGTCGCGCACGGCGTTGTAATCGGGAATCAGGCGGCGGCGATAGGGCTCCTGGATGCGGTCGTCGTTGGCGGCGGCAATCAGGTCAAGGTCGCCGGTCTCCAGGCCGCGCGTCATGCCGGCGATGCGGCCCATTTGCCATACGGCGGTGGAGAGTGGAATCTCCTGCGGCACGACCTTGCGCGCCTCACTCGTATGCACCTCGTAGGGCGGAATCACGGTAATAAAACGCAAGCGATCGCTCGCCTCGTAGCGCAGACACTGGGGGAGCGAATCAGTCGGCGTAAAGGAGCAAACGGCACCGCCCAGGATGGCAGGGGCGACATTATCGGGATGGCCCTCGACCTCGGTGGCAATGCGGACGAGCTCGGCACGGTCGACGGTGTGGCCCGTCAGCGCGGCGGCCGCCATGATGCCGGCGACGACGCAGGTGGAGCTGGAGCCCAGGCCGCGAGCGACGGGCACATCGGTTTGAATGTCGATGGCAACGGGAAAAGCCGGCTCGTCCCATGCAGCCAGTGCATCGACAAAGCTCACGTAGACCAGGTTGTTCTCGTTTTGGAACTCCTCGGGGCAGCCCGTGATGGTGAGCTTGTCGGCGCGCTCAAAGGTGAAGTGCGAGTAGAGGCTGACGGCCATGCCGAGGGTGTCGTAGCCGATGCCTAGGTTTGCGCTGGTGGCGGGGACGGTGATCTTGATCATGGGAATCTCCTGGGCGGTCTGCCTGTTTAGTTCGCTGCTCGGGCAGTCCTGGCTCGCTCGGAAAGCACATTAAGTGCTTTCCGGCTCGTGCGGAACTCGCGACGAACTAAACAGGCAGACCCGCATGTCAGTTCGTCATCATCCCGGTGGGTTTCTGATAAAAGAAGGTGCGCCGGCTTTCGCCGGCGCTTA